>NZ_CP104043.1:0-300000 GCF_025152745.1 Rhizobium sp. WSM4643
TTGGACAACATTAGCGTATCGACGACAGATGTACGGATCGAGCGGCATGCGAACCAGCTTTCGCGGCAACTGAAGCTCCTCCGCGACAAGCTGTTTCCGCCGCTCTCGCAAAAGACGCTACGAACATTCTCCTCCGGCGAGGCGGCCCAGATGATCGGCGTCTCGGACGGCTATCTTCGCCAGCTTTCGCTGGATGGCAAGGGACCGCAGCCGGATCTTGCCCAGAATGGCCGGCGTTCCTACACGCTCGGCCAGATCAACGAATTGCGCCAATATATGGCCAAGCTCAAGCCGAAGGATGCGCTTTCCTATCAGCCTTGGCGCCGCCCTGGCGAAAAGCTGCAGACGGTTGCCGTCACCAATTTCAAGGGTGGCTCGGCCAAAACTACGACGACGCTCTATCTGGCTCAGTATCTGGCGCTGGCGGGTTACCGGGTGCTTGCCATCGATCTCGATCCGCAAGCTTCGCTCTCTTCCATGCTGGGCGTTCAGCCCGAATTCGATCTTTCCGAAGGCGATACGCTCTATGGCGCAATTCGCTATGATGAGGGCCGCAAGCCGCTGAAGGAGATCGTCCGCAAGACCTATTTCGACGGGCTGGATCTGGTGCCGGGCAATCTCGAACTGATGGAGTTCGAGCATGAGACGCCACGGGCACTGAACGACCGGCAGCGGCCCGGCGAGCTGTTCTTCCGTCGCGTCGGTGTCGCCATTGCCGAGGTCGAGGCCGATTACGACATCGTGGTGATCGACTGCCCGCCGCAGCTCGGTTACCTCACGCTTGGCGCCGTCTGCGCCGCAACATCGCTGCTCATCACCATCCATCCGCAGATGGTCGACGTCGCTTCCATGTCGCAGTTCCTGCTGATGACTTCGGATCTGCTTTCCGTCGTGCGCAAGGCCGGCGGCGACCTGCAGCATGACTTCATCAAATATGTTGTCACTCGTCACGAACCCTTCGATGCGCCGCAGTCGCAGATCGTTGCGCTGTTGCGCAGTCTTTTCAGTGACGACGTGTTGACGGCGACCATTCTCAAATCGACGGCGATCGCCGATGTCGGCTTGACCAAGCAGACGCTCTACGAGATCGAGAAGGGGCAGGTGCGCCGCTCGACCTATGACCGGGCGCTGGAATCGGTCAATGCCGCCAACAGCGAGGTTCTCGCCGGTATTCACAAAGCCTGGGGTCGAGCATGAGCAGACGCGATCGCCTGAAAGGTCTTTTCGACGATACAGCGCAGGAGTTGGCCGCGGCCAACTACGAGGAACCATCCTCGCGCGGATCGGCCGGGCCGGTTCGGACGATGGCGCTGACCCTTGGCCGCATGGAGGAAGAGAGCAGGGCGATGCAGGAGGCTTTGCTCTCCGGTGAGCGCATCGTCGAGCTCGACCCTGATCTGATCGATTCCTCCTTCGTCCGCGATCGTCTTGCCGACCAGCCCCTCGATATTGAGGATGAGTTGGTGCAGTCGATTGCCGAGAACGGCCAAGAAGTGCCGATCCTCGTTCGCCGCCATCCCAATAATGAGGACCGCTACCAGATCGCCTACGGCCATCGCCGCCTGCAGGCGGTCAAGCTGCTCGGCCTCAAGGTGCAGGCGATCGTCCGTAAGCTCGACGATACCGATGTCGTCATCGCGCAGGGCATCGAGAATTCGGCGCGCCGCAACCTTTCCTATATCGAGCGCGCGGTCTTTGCCCTCAATCTCGAGCTGAAGGGTTTTGAGCGCCCGGTCATCATGAAAGCGCTGTCGACGGACAAGACGGAGTTATCGAAGCTGATATCTGTTGCAAAAGCTATTCCCGCCGAGATCGTCAGGTCGGTCGGAGCCGCGCCTGGTATCGGGCGACGCCGGTGGATGGCGCTTGCCCAGGACTGGAATGGGATGACGGCCGCCCGGCTTGCGAAGCTTATTGCCTCGGGAGGTTTCATGGCGGAAGAGAGCGACCGCCGTTTCGAGCTCTTGGTTGCCGAGCTCGCCAAGAAAGAGGCAAAGCCCGAAACCACGGAATATGACTGGAAGCCGAAGAGTGGCGGCAAGATTGCCGGCCGAATCAAGAGCGCCGGCAATTCCTTCACGATCGCGTTGAAGACCGGCGATGCGCCGGATTTCGGCGCTTACATTTCACGCCGTCTCGATGAGCTTTACGAAGCCTATCGGGCCGGCAAGTTGCAAGCAGGAGAGTAGGCCGCAAAAGAAAAAAGCCTCCGAACGTTGCCGTCGCGGAAGCCTTTCTCATATCTGGACAATCTGAGAATCGCACTTCCTCGAATCACTGTCAAGCGTCTTCGGCATCCTTTTGGGTGGTAGGTTTCTTTTGCCTTGAGAAAAGGTGAGGGACATGGAGCCTCAATATATATCGACGCCCTTCGGGCGGCGATCGATGACGCTTGGCATGCTGGCAAGCCAGGAAAGCGCCAGCAAGGTCGATCCGGACGCATCGGTCGACAAGTGGAAGATATTTCGTGCGCTCTGCGAAGCAAAGGACATGGTCGGCGTATCGGACCGTGCCTTGGCCGTTCTCAACGCGCTATTGACCTTCTACCCGAAGAACGAGATTGCCGAGGCCAACGGTTTCGTCGTATTCCCATCGAACGAGCAGTTGTCGCTGCGCACGCATGGCATGGCCGGCACGACGCTGCGGCGGAACCTGGCAATGCTAGTGGAAGCCGGCCTGATCATCCGGCGAGATAGCCCGAACGGGAAGCGTTTTGCCCGCCGTAACGGCGAGGGCGGGCTTGGTGAGGCCTTTGGTTTCAGCCTGGCGCCGCTCCTGGTGCGCGCTCGCGAGATCGAGGCGCAGGCTGCTCAAGTGATGGCCGCCAAACTCGAATGGAAGCGCCTGAGGGAGCGCCTGACACTTTGCCGGCGTGACATCACCAAGCTCATCGAGATCGCGCTGGAAGAGGAAATTGCCGGCGAATGGATCGAGATGCAGAAGCATTTCAATCTGCTTTCGGCAAGCCTGCCGCGCCGCCCGTCGGCTGCCGAGATGGAAAGCCTGCTGGCTGATCTCGAAGCTTTCCGGCAATTGATCGTCAAGACGCTGGAATCGAAGTCGAAAACAGAAAAAACAGACGCCAATGATAACCAAAACGGTCGGCACATACATAATTCAAACCCAAACCCGCCATCTGAACTTGAACCAAGCTTCGAAACGAAGCAGGGCGCAAAGCCGGAGGAAGAACCGCAGCCGTGGCGGGAGCCGCCGAAATCCTTCCCCCTTGCCATGGTGCTGCAGGCCTGCCCGGAGATCATCGCTTACGGACCGGGCGGCGGCATTGGCAGCTGGCGGGATCTGATGGCCGCGGCCGTCATCGTCCGTTCAACTCTTGGCGTCAGCCCCAGCGCCTATCAGCTGGCCTGCGATGTCATGGGGCCGGAAAACGCCGCCACGGTAATCGCCTGCATTCTGGAAAGGGGCGGACATATCAACTCCGCCGGCGGCTACCTGCGTGACCTGACACGGCGGGCGGAGCGTGGCGAATTCTCGCTCGGACCGATGCTGATGGCGCTGATGCGGGCAAATGGTCCGACGGCGAGGAAAACTGGATGAACGGCCATGAAAAAGTTTCGCGCCAGCTGCGACGGTTAGAAGCATATGCGGCCGGTCTATTAGCCGTCTTGACGGCTTCCTTTCCCGTAGTTTGTTGAAAACCGCTGTTAACCATGTCATACATGGCGGAAGGGAACGTTCGTTTTGCTTCCATTTGTGGAAAACTATAAAGCTTAACAATGTGCTACGATATTGACGGTGCAATGCTTCAAACCCTGCTTCCCTCCATTGCCGCGGCGGAGGATGCGGTGGCGCGGCTGGACGAACGCGTGTTACGCTCGCCCGTCGGCGGGGGATTTGCCGAACGCAGCCATTTCTTCGACGCCGCCGGCGCGCTCTGGGTGGCCGGCGAACTTGTGCATGTCGAGGATCTCGTTTTGCATGATGCGCATATGGATAGCCGCGCTCCCACCCACGAACTGACGATCGCCCATTCCGTACTGCGGGCACGTCGGCGCATCTGGACCGGCGAACCCTCCTGGGCGCTCGGTGTCTCGGGCCTTGCGACCCTAACTGCGACCGGCGGGGAGGGGAAAGTGCCGGACGCGAAGAGCCCCGCAGCTCCGGTCGAGATCGACGAGGAGGGCGAGGATGAAGATGGGCCGCTCGCTGCCGAGATGGCGGAGATCGATGCGCTTCTTGCTCGCTCACAGAAGCTGCTCGATATCCATACAGGGAAAACGCCGGCAAGCGAGTCGGCCGCCGTTACCCCGGCAAGGCGCAACGAAGATCCCCTCGGCTTGCTCGGTGACGACGAGTGGGACGAGGAACAGCGGCTTGCGGAGTGGCGGAGCGTCCTGCCTTTGACCGACAGCTTGCCGCCGGTTCTCGGCGCCATCATCCTCTTCGAAGCCTGGGAAAGGATCGAGCCGTTGCGGCGTCAGCACTGGCTCGGCGGCCTTCTGGTCGCAAGCCATCTACGCGCCCGCGGCAAGGTCGTCTCGCATCTGTTTTCTTTTTACGGCGGGCTGAAGCTGGTGCGCCATGAGCGTCGTCGGGCGCGCGATCGGGCCACGCGGCTGCAAGCCTTTCTGGAGGCGATGCATCTGGGCGCTGCGGCCGGCCTCAAGGAAATCGACCGCTTGTCCTTAGCACGCACGCAGATGGAGCTGCGCTTCCGCGGCCGCCGTTCGAACAGCAGCTTGCCGGAGCTTGCCGATTTCATCCTGTCGCGGCCGATGGTCTCGGCGGCGATGATCGCCCGTCATCTGCGCATCACGCCGCGCGGTGCGCTGAACCTCGTCAATGAGATCGGCATTCGTGAAATTACCGGCCGGGGCCGCTATCGCGCCTGGGGCATCATCTAATGCATGTCGCCCAAAAGTGTGCAGCGGTTTTGGGACAACGACATGCATAAAACAAAGACTTAAAGCGCGTCGTATGATTCCGATTTGACGCGATGCGCTTTAAACGAAAACGGCCGGGCATTGACCCGGCTCGTCTCGTTTAGGTGAACACCCGATCTGCCATCCTGTCACAGATTGCAGACCGGGCGCTCTGCGCTTCCTTTGCCCCCAGAAGCGCAGTCCTATTCCCGCTCGCCGGTGAAGTTGAGCAGAAGCTGGAAGATGTTGACGAAGTTTAGGTAGAGCGAGAGCGCACCGAAGACGGCGAGCTTCTGGTTCGATTCCTGATCAAAGTTTTCCGAATACTGTTCCTTGATATTCTGCGTGTCGTAAGCGGTCAGACCGACGAAGACGACGATGCCGATCACCGAGACCGCAAATTGCAGCGCGCTCGAACCCAGGAAGATGTTGACGACCGAGGCGATGATGACGCCGAAGAGGCCCATCATCAGGAACGAGCCCATGCGCGAGAGGTCACGCTTCGTCGCATAGCCGTAGAGGCTGGTGGCGCCGAACATCGTCGCGGTGATGAAGAAGGTCCGCGCGATGCTCATCCCGGTGAAGACCAGGAAAACGGAGGCGAGCGACAGGCCCATCACGGCGCAGAAGGCCCAGAAGGTGATCTGAGCGGTGCTGGCCGACATCGTCTGGATCTTGAACGAGAAGAAAAATACAAAGGCGAGCGGGGCAAGCATCACCACCCACTTCAGCGGCGAGCCGAAGATCGGGACGTAGAGTGCCGGCGTCGAGCCGACGACAAAGGCGACGAGGCCCGTTATGACGAGGCCGAGAGCCATATAGTTGTAAACGCGCAGCATATGCTGGCGCAGGCCTTCGTCGAAGAGGGCCTGCGAGCCGGCGACGGCGCCATAGCGGGGATTGATCGGGTTCATGCTGATCTCCTCGGTTTGAATTAATAGAGCGAGCGGGCTAGCCGTTCGGCCGCCTGGTCGAGATTGAGACCGCTATCGTCTGCGATCAGCGCATAAGCGACCTCGCCGATCTGCCAATAGGCGGCTTCTGCTTTTTCCAGCGCAAGATGACTGACCGGCTTGACCTCGAAGGCGCCCGGACGGACGGCAAAAAGCGACAGTTGCTTTCCATCTGCTTGTTCGATCGCCATCTCGACGCTGGGGCCGAATTCGGACGGGAAGATCTGCACGTCGGCGACCTTCCAATCCTTGGGCAATTCGGGCATCACGATCGCGGTGGCGGCGCGGATATCGTCGGCGCTATAGGTGGTCGGCGTCTGCGGAGGCATCGATTGGCGGAGAGCCGCGGTCTGATAGGCGCGGACGGCATCCTCGACATAGGCGGGTGCCGGAACGGATGCCACCACCTCGGTCGCCGAGAAGGCGCCGAAGGAATTGTGCGCCACCCAGCCGGCAGCGATCAGAATGCCGACGGCGGCAATGCGCTGCATGGAATGGAAGATACGGCCATAGGAAAGGCCACGTTCCAGCCGGCGGGCAGCATCGCGGGTCTCGGGGTGGCCGAAGGCACTTTCGCCGGCAAGCGCCAGACGCAGTTCGCCCTTCATGCTGAGGTCGGCCATGACATTGGCGGCAATCGCCGGATTCTCGGAAAGATACGATTCAACCTGGATGCGACGGGCGACATCCAGCTCGCCATCCACATAGGCGTCGAGATCGGCATCGATGATCGGATCAACTGCTTTCATTGCCGTTCCCTCCGATTATTCTCAGATGCGAAATCCGCGGCGTCTTCTCCTCGAATTCGCGCAGTTGAGCGCGGGCGCGGGAGATGCGCGACATCAGCGTCCCCACAGGAATGCCAAGCGCCTGGGCGGCTTCCTGGTAGGAAAGATCTTCGATCGCAACGAGGTGCAGCGCCTCGCGCTGTTCCTCCGGCAGGTCGAAGAAGGCGCCCCGCACCTGCTGCAGGCGCACGGCGTGTTCCTGGCCGGCCGGCAGCGACTGCTCGGCTTCGACAGCGGCCTCATCGTGGCGGCGCGTCAGCGATCGGTTCTGGCGAAGACGATCGATATGGGCATTGTGCAGGATGGAGAGCAGCCAGGTGCGCAGGTTGCCGCCGCTGCGGAAGCTCTTTCGCTTCTCGAAGGCGCGCACCAGCGCATCATGCACCAGATCCTCCGCCTCGTCCGAATTGCGCACCAGTGAGCGAGCGTAGCGCCGCAGTGCTGCAAGCTGTCCAATGACATCAAAGGGGCGATCTTTGCGTTCCATGATTGAGTATACGGAAATCCGGCGGATTTTATTCCCGGGCGGCGTAAAAAAATCATGCGGGACCAAAACCCTCGCCGGATCATCTCAAATATCCCTCTTCAGCGGCCGCGCGCCTTAAATCCGCGATTGTTTATGACAATTACATGACAGATCATGGCGCCGCTGATTTGGAGGGGAATAGAAAGAATGAAGGAAAAGAAGCGGGTCTACGAAGCTCTCGTGGACGGCGCCATGGAAGGGCTGACCGATCAGGCGCTCTACGATTTCGTCAAGGCGCGTTGTCCGAAGGCCACCAGCAGGAAGATCGTTCGAGCCTCGCTTCTCGCCCTGACCGATTCTCACCTGAAGGACCGCAATATTCTCGACGTGATCTATGCGCTGGCGATCAAGCATCGGTTGGATGACGGCGTGCTGGACGACACCGAAGACGAGAGCCCCGACGAGCGGCCTCAATCCTCGCAGGCGGCCAACCAGAACATGCCTCAGCTTTCCTGATGCAGATCATCTGAAACGCGACGCCTGCTCTCCCGGAATGGTCAGCTGCCGTCCGAAAGCTCTTCGAGGATCGGACAGTCCGGCCTGTCGTTGCCATGGCAGGCATGCACGAGATGCTCGAGCGTGCGGCGCAGTTCCGTCAGTTCGCGGATCTTGCGGTCGATCTCGGCAAGCTTGGTCTCAGCGATATCCTTGACGTCGGCGCTCGCCCGGTTCTTGTCCTCATAGAGCGCCAACAATTGCCGGCATTCCTCGACGGAAAAGCCGAGACCGCGCGAACGCTGCAGGAAGCGCAGCTTGTGGACGTCGGTTGCGGCATAGTCGCGATAGCCATTTCCGCCCCTTTCGGGGCGGATGAGGCCGATGTCCTCGTAGTAGCGGATGGTCTTCGAAGGCAGCCCGGATCGTTCCGATGCTTCGCCGATATTCATCTCCATCTCCTATAGTTTTGCAAAGCGCAGTCTCAGCGCATTTGATATCACCGAGACGGACGAGAGGCTCATCGCCGCCGCCGCGATCATCGGCGAAAGCAGCAGCCCGAAGATCGGGTAGAGCACGCCGGCCGCGACCGGCACGCCGAGCGCATTGTAGCCGAAGGCGAAGCCAAGATTCTGCCGGATGTTTCGCATCGTCGCCTCCGCCAACCGCCGTGCCCTGACGATGCCGTTCAGGTCGCCCTTCACCAATGTGATGCCGGCGCTTTCCATCGCGACGTCGGCGCCGGTACCCATGGCGATGCCGACATCGGCGGCTGCGAGCGCCGGCGCGTCGTTGACGCCGTCGCCGGCCATGGCGACGATGGCGCCCTTGGCCCGCAACTCGTCGATCAGCGCCTTCTTGCCTTCCGGAAGTACATCGGCGCGGACCTCGTCTATGCCGAGGCTTTTTGCCACCGCACGTGCTGTGCGCTCGTTGTCGCCGGTCGCCATGATGATCTTCAGACCGCTCTCGTGCAGTGCCTTGATGGCGGCTGCCGTGGTCGGCTTGATGCGGTCGGCAACGGCGACGAGACCGGCAAGTGCGCCGTCGAACACCACGAACATCACCGTCTTGCCGTCGCCGCGCAGGGCTTCGGTCTTCTCGGCAAGGACCGCTGGATCGATGCCGAGATCGGTAAGCATCGCCGCATTGCCGAGCGCCACCGTCGTGCCGCCGGCACGGCCCTGAACGCCCTTGCCGGTCTTTGCCTCGAAACCGGTGACCTCGACGAAGGGGACACCGCGCTCCTCGGCGCCGGAAACGATCGCTTCGGCCAGCGGATGTTCGGAGCCGCGCTCCAGGCTTGCCGCCAGCGACAGCAGCCGATTTTCCCCGACCCCGCCGAAGCTGACGATGTCGGTAAGCTTCGGCTTTCCCTCCGTCAGTGTACCGGTCTTGTCGACGATCAGCGTGTCGACTTTGGAAAAGCGCTCCAGGGCTTCGGCGTCCTTGATCAGCACACCTTCCTGCGCCCCGCGCCCCGTCGCGATCATGATCGACATCGGCGTCGCAAGGCCGAGCGCACAAGGGCAGGCGATGATCAGAACGGCAACGGCGGCAAGCAGACCATTCGCCATGCGCGGCTCCGGACCGATCGCGGCCCAGACGAGGAAGGCGAGGATGGCGGCGGCGACCACCGCCGGTACGAAGATGGCCGACACCCGGTCGACCGCGCCCTGGATCGGCGCCCGAGAGCGTTGCGCCTTGGCGACCATGTCGACGATACGCGACAGCACCGTGTCTGCGCCGACCTTCTCTGCGGTCATGACGAAGGTGCCGTTCTTGTTGATCGTGCCGCCGGTCAGCGGGTCGCCCTTCGACTTCTCCAGCGGCAGGGGCTCGCCTGATATCATCGATTCATCGACCGTCGACTGGCCTTCGAGGACGGAGCCGTCCACCGGCACCCGCTCGCCGGGGCGAACGCGCAGTCGGTCACCAGGCTGGATATTATCCACCGGCACGTCGTTCTCGCTGCCCTCGGCATCGATGCGCCGTGCCGTCTTCGGCGCAAGGTCGAGCAAGGCGCGAATTGCCGAGCCGGTGCGTTCGCGCGCTTTCAATTCCAGCACCTGGCCGACGAAGACGAGCGCGACGATGACGGCTGCCGCTTCGAAATAGACAGGCACCGCTGCACCGTGGCCATGGAAGCTCATCGGGAAGATGCCGGGTACAAGCGTGGCGACGACGCTGTAGACATAGGCGGTGCCGACACCGAGACCGATCAGCGTCCACATATTCGGGCTGCGGTTGACGACAGACGCCCATGCGCGGCGGAAGAACGGCACGGCCGCCCAGAGCACCACCGGCGTTGCCAGCAGCAGTTCGATGTAGGAAGCCTGCGGCTCGCCGATCGCTTCCCGGAGCGGCAGACCGAGCATCGGCCCCATGCTCAGCGCCAGCAACGGTATGGCGAGAATGGCGCTGATCCAGAGCCGCCTGACGAAATCGACGAGTTCCGGGTTCGGGCCTTCGTCAGCAGGCGGAATGCCCATCGGCTCCAGCGCCATGCCGCATTTCGGGCAGTCGCCGGGGCGATCGCTGACGACCTCAGGGTGCATCGGGCAGGTATAAAGCGTACCCTCGGGTGCCGGCTTTGCCACCGGGCGGCTGCCGTCGCGATAGGCTGCGGGGTCGGCTTCGAACTTCGCTTGGCAAGCGGCCGAGCAGAAGTAGAATTTTTCGCCCTCGTGTTTCAGAAAGTGTTTCGCCGTCGCGCGATCGACGGTCATGCCGCAGACGGGGTCCTTCGCGGTCAGATAATCCTCAGGTGCCGCCGCAAACTTCGTCCGGCAGCCCTCGGAGCAGAAATGATAGGTGCGGCCGTCATGATCGAGCGAGGGCTTCCCAGCCTGCGGATCGACGGTCATGCCGCAGACAGGATCACGGATCATGGCGCTGACAGCCTTCTCCTGTTCATGGCCGCAATGGCAATGATCGTCGCCATCGGCGTGGCTGTGATGGTGATCGTGTTCGTGCTTGATATCCATGACTATCTCCTGTGCCCGGAGGGCCGTTGGATAGGCTTATCCACCTTCCAGCGACTGGAAGGTCAAGCACTATTTTCATGGACTCGATTTTTGCGACGGCTGATCGTCAGATCGGGGTGATCAGCCCGACCGGCTGACTCCCGAGCAGGGCGGCGACTGAAATGCTGCCCCCGGGCTCGATTGTCTTTCCGGTCAGCAGGTCGGCCTTCAGACCGTGAAGCGGGGAGGGCACGGCGATTGCCGTATCCTCCCAGAATTCAGGGCCGGCAAAGAGCACACCCGGATCAAGCCAGCCGAACATCAGCCGGGGCGCCGCGATGATCGCGAAATCATCCTTATGCACCCGGGCAAAAGCAAGCACATGGTCGCGTCGGGCGCCCGTCACCTTCAGCGGCAGATAGTCGCCTCTGGCAAAGAGTTCCGCCTGCCGCTGACGCAGCTGCAGGCCGATCCCGACGAGGCGCTGCTTCAGCGCCGCCGCCTGCAGCTTGGCGATCGGTCCGGCTTCATCAAGCCAGGCCGTCAGCCGCTCATGATCGACCGGCCGGCGGTTGTCGGGGTCGACGAGACTGAAATCGAAGCCTTCCGCACCTTGGTAAATATCGGGAATGCCGGGGGTCATCAGCTTGAGCAGCGTCTGCGACAGGCTGTTGAGGTAACCCGCCGCGATGAAAGGCTGCAGCACGCTTTCGAAATCCTCGAGAAACACGTCATTGTCAGGCGAGACCAGCGCCGCGGCATAGGCTGCGACCGCTTCCTCGTAAGCGGCATTCTGTTCCGTCCAGTTGCTACGCAGTTTCGCTTCGCGCACGGCCTTGACCGCGTAATTGGTGAAACGTTCGCCGAGTTCTTCTGTCTGTCCTCTGTCAAAATCCTCCGGCCAGATGCCGGCCAGCGCCTGATAGAGCATCCATTCGACATTGGGTTCCGGCGCGGCACCCTCCGGCAGATCCTTCAGCCACGGCCGGTTCATCTCGCGCCACCGCTCGACCGCCTGTGCAAAAACGTCGGCTCCCTCGCTCAGGGCATAAAGTCTTGCGCGCGCATCTTCGCCGCGTTTGGTGTCGTGGGTGGCGCTTGCCGAAAGCCCATGCGGCTGCAGCCGAGCTCGCTCGGCCATGCGGCGGTGGAATTCCTCCGGGCCGCCAGGCGCCTTGCCCGGTTCGCCACCGACTTCGTTTGCGGCAAGCAGCTGGTTATAGCGATAAAACAGCGTGTCCTCTGTCGCTTTCGCCATCACCGGCCCGCTCAATTGCTGGAAGCGGATACGGAACTCGTGGGCCGCGTCACCTTCGACCTTGCCTTCGAGAAGCTTCAGCACATGGTCGAGGGTACGCCGATCGTCGAGCCGCGCCATGGCTTGCGAGGCGGTCGCCGCAAGGACCGCTGAATCCTGCCAGGAAAGCGGGCCGCCGTCGCCATAGGTGCGGTAGACGGGAAACGCGATCAGCAGTTCGCTGAGCGCAGTGGCGATCTCGTTTCTTTTTAGCTCGGGAAAGATGCCTGCTGCGATCGACACCAGCCTGTCGGTCTCACCGGCGAAATTGCGCTCGACCATCAGTTGCTTGGCATTCCGCCGGCCCGCCTCGAGATCACCCGTCTCGCCGGCGATGCCGCGATAGGCATCGTCCAATATGCGCAGGCCACCGCCGTCGATGAACAGCTCGCTCAAGGCGGCGATGAATTCATATCCCGTGGTGCCGGCGACCGGCCAACTCTCCGGCAGGACCTCACCGGCTCCGAGGATCTTTTCGACAACGATATAGGTGTCCAGTCCGGCCGCCTCGCGCAGCCTGTCGAGATAGGCCTTGGGTTCGGCGAGCCCGTCGATATGGTCGACGCGCAGGCCCTGGACCTTGCCATGGCGCACCAGCTCGAGCACCAGCCGGTGCATGTCCTCGAACACAGGGGGGTCTTCAACACGGGTGCCGACCAGTCCGGTCACCTCGAAAAAGCGGCGATAGCTCAGATGTCGTGCCGCCTCCTTCCAATGCGTCAGCCGCCAATGCTGTGTCTCATGCAGGCTTCTCACGAAATCGCGATCGGCCGAGACGTCATCGAGCTTTTGCTGGAGGACTGCCCGATCGCCGGCTTCGAAGAGAATGTCTCGCATTGCACGGTTGAAGCTCTCGCCGGATGTCACGGCCGCAGCTTCCGCCATTCTGGTGGCAACCGGATCGTCGAGCCGGTTTGCGATCGCCCCGAAACTCCCGGGGTTCAGCGGCAACAGCGTCTCGAAATAACCGAAGGCGAAGTTGCCATGCGTTTCGTCGAGCGTGATGCGAAGCTCGCCGTCAGCCAGCGCCCCATCGAAATCCTGGCCGAGCTGTGGCAGCGTCAGCGGCTCGCTCCAGTCGATGTCGAAATAGCTGGAATAGGCGCTTTGCCGGCCGAATGTCAGCACGTCGCGCCACCAGCCGTTTTCCGGCGAGGCCGCCATGTGGTTCGGGACGATGTCGAGGATCAACCCCAGGCCCGCCGAGGCGAGGCTTTCGGTCAGCCTGTCGAATCCTACCCGGCCGCCGAGCGCCGGGTCTATGTCGTTGGCGTCGGTGACGTCATAGCCGTGGGTCGAGCCGCTGACGGCGGTGAAGATCGGCGAGGCATAGAGGTGGCTGATGCCGAGTTTCTTGAGATAGGGGACGAGGCCGCAGGCGCGATCGAAGGTCATGCCGTTGCGGAATTGGATCCGGTAGGTCGCGGTCGGAAGTATCATAAGGCCGTCTGACGTTGGAGGGAGACTGTCCCCAACGGTTGCAGCCGAGCTTTTGTTCCCTTACCGGCCGGCGTGTCTTTTCAGACGTGCAAAGAACGATGCTTCAGTCGATGAAAACGCCGACGCTTGCGGCGCGTCCGGTCGAGTCGATGACGGTCAGTTTGGAGTAGCCGCCGCCATCGGGCAGCCATTGCTGGATGCGTCGGCGGGAGAGGTCGGGCAGCGGCTTGCCGTTGGCAAGCCAGCGGAAAGGCGCGCGGCCGCCCTGGAGCTTCAGCATTAGCGGTGACAGGTTGCCTTGCCTAGCGCCAAGATCGACATGCGCGCCCTCGGGCGGATAGATAATCTCAGGCGCGGCCTCGCGGCCGGAGGTGAGCAGGCCGCTGGCATTGAGGGCGAAACGCCGCTGGCTGATCGGCAGCTCGGATTGGGCGATGCGTACGGCGCCTGCAGGCGGGCGGGGCAGCGGCGTCGTCGCGATGCCTGACTTGGCGAACCCTTCAAAGAGGATGGGCGCGGCGGTACCATAGCCGGTTAATCCCGGCACGGCGCTGTTATCAGGCCGTCCAACCCAGACGCCGAGCACATAGCGCCCGTCATAGCCGACCGACCAGGCGTCGCGATAGCCATAGCTCGTGCCGGTCTTGTAGGCGATGCCACGTTGCGGCGCGCCGATGGGGGGGATGACGCCGGAGAGAATATCGGCGACGTTCCAGACCGCGACCGGCTCCAGCAGCGGTTCGCCGTCGAGCTTGCCTGGTGCGCCGGTGACGCCGTCGCCGAGCCTTGCCGGTTGGCCGCGATTGGCGAGTGCCGTATAGAGCTGCACCAGATCCTTCAGGGTGATGCCGACGCCGCCAAGCCCGATCGCAAGCCCCGGCGTCTCATTCGGCGGCAGGACCGGGCGTACCTCCGCGCGGCGGAAGCGCGCCATCAGCCGTGCCGGCCCGACGGCATCGAGCAGCTTGACGGCCGGCACGTTCAACGAAAGCTGCAGTGCCTCGCGCACGGTGACGTCGCCCTGGTAGCTCATGTCGAAATTGCGCGGCCGGTAGCCGAAGAAATCGGCTGGTCGGTCTTCGATGATCGTCTCCTGGGACACCAGGCCCTGCTCGAAGGCGAGCCCATAGATGAAGGGCTTCAGCGTCGAGCCCGGCGAGCGGTTGACGCGGGTCATGTCGATCCAGCCGGAGCGGCTGGCATCGAAATAATCGGCCGAGCCGACCTCACCGACGATCGCGCCCGTCTGCGCATCCGCCATCACCATGGCAAGCGAGAGCTTCGGGCCGAGCTTGAATGCCGCTGCTCGCGCAACCGCCTCCAGCCCCTGCTGCACCTGCTTCTTCAGTGTCGTCTGGTGCTTGAGGACATCAGGCTCCTTGCGCAGTGCTGCTTCGGCGACATGGGCGGCAAGTGCCGGCAATTGCATGCGCTGGGGCGGGACCGCGACGCCTTCAGCCCGTTCCGCCTCGCCGTCACCAACGGCTCTAGCGACCGCCACACGGTCGAGGACACGCTTGCGTGCGGCCTCGGCTGCCTTGAGATTGCGGTCCGGCCGGCGCCGTTCCGGCAATTGCGGCAGTGCGACGAGAAGCGCTGCCTCGGCGACCGTCAGGCGCCGCGGTTCCTTGCCGAAATAGGCAAGGCTTGCGGCGCGCACGCCTTCCAGATTGCCGCCATAGGGCGCGTGCGTCAGATAGAGGTCGAGGATCTCTTCCTTCGACAGCCGCCGCTCGATCTGCACGGCGCGCGCCAGTTGCAGCAGTTTTGCCGAAAGCGAGCGGCCTTCGCGCGGCTCGATCAGCCGCGCCACCTGCATCGAAAGCGTCGAGGCGCCGGAGACGATGCGGCCGTTGCTGACCAGTTGCACGGCAGCGCGCCCGAGCGCCCAGAGGTCGATGCCGCCATGTTCGTAGAAACGCTGATCCTCATAGGCGATCAGCATGCGCAGGAATTGCGGATCGACGTCGGAGACCGCCGTCTTCAGCCGCCAGCGGCCTTCCGACGTTGCAAACGCACGCAGCAATTGCCCGTCGGCATCCAGCACTTCGGCGGAGACGGCATCTGCCCTGTCGAGCGGCGGCGGAAAGGCCTTGTCGGCGGCATCGAGCGCAAAGAGAGCTGCACCGGCAAGAACGACGCCGGCTGCGGACCCGATCGCAAACTTGTGCCACCGCCTCATTTTTGCGCCGTCACGACCTCCATCTTGCCGGTTGCCGTGCGGGCCGAAAGTTCCGGGCGGTACATATCCTCGACGCTTGCGGCCGGATGGTCGTAAGTGCCGGGGGTGACGGCGCGCACGACATAGGCGACGTTGAATTCGCGCTCGTCGCCTTCTGCGCGGTTGAAGGCGGCGACGAAGCGATCGTAGCGGAATTCGGTATGCGCAGCGGAGATCTCGCCGATCCAGTCGAAATTCGTCATCTGGGCGCTGTCGACGAGGTTCGGATTGTCGATCTCGAAGCCGGCCGGCAGAAGATCGGTGATGACGATGCGCGAAGGCCAAGCGTTGGTTTCGCGCACATGGATGACGACGACGTAGCGCTCGTTCTGCTTCGCCTCGCTGACATTCGCTTCTTCGCCGTCGAGCGTGTAGTAGGTGCGCTCGATGATAAAGCCGTCGCCGCCGGCCGGCAACGGCACGGTGGGCGCGGCAACCGTGGTGACGACGGCCGAAACCACGTCACTCGTCTGGTTGGTCAGCGTCAGCGGATGGTCGCTCAGCGCATCGCCTGATATCTTCGCCATGTAGGCACCGGTGTGCGGCGCGCCGTTGACATCGACCTTGAGGCCGTCGTCACCGCCCTGGATGGCCCGGGCGGCAAGCAGCATCCAGGCCTCTTCCTGGGTGCTCTTATATTTGCTGCGGCCCCATTCCTTGGTGACGGCCTTGGCAAGCTCCGGGATGACAGGCGGCACCGGCCGGCTTTCGGCTGCGAGCGCCAGGATCGCCGCGCCGTCGCGCAGGATCGTGCCGTAATCGGTACGCGACAGGTTCACCCGCGATACCATCGATTGCTCCGACATCTGCAGCGCGTCGAGGAAGATATTCTTCGAACGCTGCGCATCACCATAGAGCGCCAGCGCGGCGGCGATATGCGCCTTAGCGAGCGGCGTCGGGAAGTCGTTGATCATCGTATCGGCATAGTAGCGCAGATCGCTGATCGCAGCCTTCTTGTTGCGGGCAAGCACGTAGATGGCATAGGCGATCTGGTCACCCTGACCCTTGATGTCGGTTGTGTAGGACAACGTGTTCTGCAGGTTTTCGAGCGCCTGCACGAAAGCCCTTTCCGGCACGTCGTATTTCATTTCGCGAGCCCGCGTCAGGAAATCGGTGACGTAGGAATCGAGCCAGACATCGCCCGAATCCGGTCCCCAGAGACCGAAGCTGCCGGCCGAGGCCTGATAGGAGAGCACGCGGTAGATCGCATCCTGGACGCGCTTCTTCACGTCGTCGTCGTTTTCCATGCCGGCCTGCTTCGCCACCTCGGCGAGATAGAGCAGCGGCAGCGCCCGGCTGGTGGTCTGCTCGGCGCAGCCGAAGGGATAGCGGTCGAGCGTCATCAGCAGGGCTGGGATATCGAAGGCGGCAGAACGGGTGACGTTGACGCTGATCGAGGCGCCGGGCAGCACGCTGTCGGCGAGCAGGTTCTTGTCGACGGTGAGCTTTGCCCCTGACTTCAGCGCCAGCACCCTGCGTTCGGTAATCGGCAAGGAGGCCGGGCGCACCGGCACGTCGAGGTTCTGGTCGAGCGAGAGGCCGGAAGCGTCGGAGAGGTTGATCGAGACGCTGCCAGCACCCGGCTGTTTGCCGATGAGCGAAAGCGTCAGCTCGGATTTCGCGCCGGCCTCAAGACGGATCGTCTGCGAGGCGGACGCTTGCTCGATGCCGACCGCGTCATTGCCGGTCAGCTGCAGTTTGTAATCGCCGGCTGGCGCATCGGTGTTGGCGATGTCGAGGCGCAGATTGGCCTTGTCGCCGGGGGCGAGGAACTTCGGCAGGCTTGCGGTCACCACGACAGGATCGCGGATGATGACATCCTTGACGCCGTGGCCGACGCCTGATTTCGACCAGGCGACCGCCATCACGCGCGCCGTGCCGTTGAACTGCGGAATATCGAAGGAGATATTGGCCTTGCCTTCGGCGTCGAGCTTCACCGGCCCGGAGAAGAAGGCGACGAGCTTTTGCGTCGGCGGGCTTGCCTGCAGTGCCACTGCGCCGCCATCGCCGCCGGTCCGGAGCTTGCCGGTCGCACCCAGCGACCCGTCGATCAGGCGGCCATAGAGGTCGCGGATCTCGAGTCCCAACTGGCGCTGGCCGAAATACCAGTCCTCAGGATTCGGCGGTTCGTAGCGCGTCAGGTTGAGAATGCCGACATCGACGGCGGCAACCGTGACATAGGCATCCTCGTTGGCGCCGGCGCCCGCCACCTGCAGACCAATGTTCAGCGGTCCGCGCGGCAACATCTTTTCGGGGGTGTCGAGCGTCACCTGCAGCGCGCGCTGTTCGGGATCGACTTTCAGCCATTTGATGCCGATCGAGCGCATCGGCATGTGGCTGTCCTGCGCGTCGCCGGGGCGGAAAAGCGTGGCTGTGACATATGCGCCGGCACCCCAATCAGCCGTGACGGGGATGTCGACCTCGCCGCCGGTCTCGCCGATCGTGGCGTTCTGTACGGCAACAAGTTCTTCGGTTCCGGCCGTCACCATCAGCTCGCCGCCATAGCGCGAGGTGACTTTGAGCTTGGCGGTTTCGCCGATCTTGTAGCTGTCCTTGTCGAGGGCGATCTCAAGCCCGTCGGGCGTTTCGGTCGAGGTCGAGGTCACGAACCAGCCGGCGTCGAATTCGACGCTGGAAGTCGGGCCGTCGGCATCCGGGCTTTCCACTTCGAGACGATAGCGGCCCCAGGTCACCGGCACGGAGATCTTGCCGCCGTCCATCGTCGCGTCGACGCTGCCGTTGGAGACCTGCTCGGCGGTGTAAACAGGCTCGTATTTCCAGGCCGTTCCCTCGCGATACCACTGATATTCGCGGTTGAGGCTGTAGAATTTCCAGCGCAGGCCCTTCGTCTCCTGCTTCTGTCCATCGGCCTTGACGCTGATCACCGTGAAGTTGGCGATCGCGTTCTCCGGCAGATCGTCGGAAAATTCCGGCTTGATGCCGATCGAAGCGCGCTCGTTCTTCACCGGAATGCTCAGAGTGCGCTCAATGGCGCGGCCGCCCGCCTCCTGCATGCGCATATAGACGGTGGCGTTCAGCAACTGTGTCGTTGCCGGCAGTTCGCTGATGGTGAGATCCGTCGAGGCTTCGCCGTTCCCGTCGAGTTCCGGCAGGCCGTCGATCGGCAGGCGCGAATCCTCGCTCGCCTCTTCGTCGGCGAGGCCGAAGAGGAAGCCCTTGTAGGCCGCACTCTCGCGCGTCGGCTTGACGACGACGTCGCCTTCGAGCGTCAGGCCGGCGGCCGGGGCGCCGTAGAGATATTTGCCCGAAACGGTGATCGTCGCCGGCGTGTCCGGGCCGACTTCCTTGGCCTCGGTCTTGATCTCCATGTCGGTGCGATCGGGGACGAAATCGTCGACGAGGAAACTCTTGGTGGCGATCGCGCTGCCCTTCGGATCGGTATAGATGTTCATCGTCCAGGTACCGCGCATGGCGTTTTCCTGGGTCGGGAAATCGATGCTATAGCCGCCGAGATTACTGGTCTGGCTGACGATCCGCCGGTCTTCGACACCATCGGGACGGCTGAAGATGAAGGTGAGCGGCAGGTTGTCGATGGCATTGCCATCGGTGTCGCGGGCAAGTGCCTGAGCATGCACCGTCTCGCCGGCGCGGTAGATGCCGCGTTCGGTAAACGTCAGCACGTCGATCGCGCCGGGCGCGGCCCGGCCCGTCACGCCGCGGTCGGATAGATCGAAACCGGCGCGCGTCATGTCGAGGAAGACGTAGTCCGACGCGCCGTTCCTGGCGGTAATGACGGCGGGCGTCAGCGCCGCCGTGCCGCGGATCAGGCCGGCGGTGAAGGTGGCTCGGCCGTTTTTGTCGGTGGTGGCGGTGCCTAGCACTTCATTGTTCTTGGCCAGCAGCTGCAGTTCGACGCCTGATATCGGCTTTGCCGAAGCGAGCGAGCGGGTGAAGACGTTGAGGCCATCGGTACCGGCATAGGTGGTGACACCGATATCGGAGACCAGGAACCATTGCGTCGCCTGCGAATCCCACTCCTGCGCGGGGCCGTTTGCTGCCGTTGCGGTCATCACGTAAATGCCGGGCTTGCGCGCGGGCAGCGCCTCGTCGACCGGAAAGCTGGTGACGATGTCCTTGTTGAGTTCATTGGCGATGTCGATGGAGCCCTGCCAGACGAGCTCGCCGCTCTGGTCCTGGATGTTCTGGGCGCTGTAGCCGTCGAGCTGGGACAGGAATTGCGAATTGGTCAGCAGCGGCGCGATGGCGCGATCGCCGATGCGATAGAGTTTGAGGTTGGCCGAGGTCATGTTGACCGAGACGATCGGGATGCCGCGGCGCGCCGTCGACGGCAGCACGAAGCTGTCGCCGGTGAAACGCACCATCTGGCTGCGGTCCTTGATATAGACGTCGATGCTGACGGGGGCGTCGAGCGGCTCGTCGACCGACGACGGCAGGCCGGTGCGGAAAGCGATCTTGTAGGTCTGGCCATGCGTCAGCCCCTCGACGCAGATCTGCTTGTCCTTGGTTTCCAGCGCCTTCGGCGCTTCGCCGTTGAGCGTCACGAAGGGCGTGTAGTCGGTGGTCTTGACGAGCGCTTCTGAGAAGGTGACGCAGGCACGCGGCGTGGCGCTGTCGGCATCGACCGTGTGTTCGGTGATGCGGAAGCCCTGCGTCGATTTCAGCTGCAGGTAGGCGGTCTGCACGTCTTCGGAGGCAACCAGCGCCAGGCTCGCCTTGTAGGCGTCAAGCGCCGGACGGTAATTGGCGTTTCGGTCCAGGGCGTCGGCGAGGACGGCGAGCGCCTCGGCTCGCTTGGGCTTGGTGCGAGTCAGCTCGTAGCCGTTCAGCGCGTCGAGCACCGCCTGGCCGCTCGTGTTGCTTTCGGCGCTGCCGAGCGATGCGGCGGCGCGGGCGGTTTCAAGCCAGAGATCAGCGTCGTCAGGTGTGATCGACAGCGCGCCATGGAAGGACTTCAGCGCGTCGGCCAGGTTGTTGCCGGTAAGGTCGATGCGGGCATTGGCCGTCAGGCTGTCGACGCCCTGGCCCTGCTGGTCGTCGGCAAGCTCCAGATTGTCCTTGAAGTCGCGAGCCTGCTGGATGAGGTCGTTGGTCAGGAAGGTCAGGCGCGGGGCGGCGCCGATATCCGGCTCCTGCTGGCCGGCGGTCTCGACGATCTTGCCGGCGATGGCGCCGGGGAAAGCGTTCATCGTCTTGAAATCGGATTTCAGGAAGCACCATTTCACCTTGGGATTGTAGGTGAAGGCCTTGCAGCTCTTGTCGCCGATGCAGGAGGTTTTGCACTGATCGAGCGAGACGTTCTGTTCGGTGCGAAGATCGAAGCCGAAGAAATCGGCGTCTTTGATCGTCTGGATGTCGCGCTTGGTGTCCGCAGCGGCGGCGGGAAAGCTGATGGCGATCGTGGAAAATGCGATTGTCGCGAAAGCGAAGAACGAGCGCACGGACATAGGTTCCCCCCGGAAATGCTGGCTCTGACCGGCGGCACTCTCCTCACTCCTCGCGAGATTGTCAACTCAAGTTGAGCGCTGTTTCATCTTCACACAGGCGCTTTCGTCTGGCTGTCACATCGGCGTGAGTGACCGCCTTGTGATTTGCGGCTTTTGCAAGGATGAGCAAGGATTTGGGCGATCGCAGGAGGTAGCGCCATGTCCCCGTCTTCCCACCGCAGGAGCCTTGCCGCGCTCCTTGCAGCCACTTTTTTCTCGCTCAGTACGTGTGCCGCAGGCGCGGCCGAAGATGCCGTCGTCATCCCGCCGCCGACCGTCGACGAGGCGGCCGGCCCGGGCACAGAGACCGCCATTTTCGCCGGCGGCTGTTTCTGGGGCGTCCAAGGCGTCTTCCAGCACGTGAAGGGCGTTGAGAGCGCCGTCTCCGGTTATGCCGGCGGCGACGCCAAAACGGCGCAGTACGAAACCGTCAGCACCGGCTCGACGGGCCACGCCGAATCCGTCCAGGTGAAGTTCGATCCGAAACAGGTAAGCTACGGCAAGTTGCTGCAGATTTTCTTCTCGGTGGCGCACAACCCGACGCAGCTGAATTTTCAGGGCCCGGACCGGGGAACGCAGTACCGTTCGGCGTTGTTCGTTGCCGATCCAGAGCAGCGTAAGGTTGCCGAGGGCTATATCAGCCAGCTCGACAAGGCGCATGTCTTCTCGCAGCCGATCGTCACCAAGGTCTCTGAAGCCACAGGTTTCTATCCGGCCGAAGCCTATCATCAGGATTTCCTGACGCTCAATCCGACCTATCCCTATATCGTTTACAACGACCTGCCGAAAATCGAGAACCTGAAGTCGCTGTTTCCCGCCGACTACCGCGGCAAGCCGGTGCTGGTGATGAAGGTCAAAGGCTGATTAACCCTATCGGTGCTGGCATTATCGAGGCGGCAATGGTGCCGCCTTTTCGCGCCACCTCCGTGCACTTAAGAATTTATCAACGTTAACAATATCTTAAATGCAAAAAACGGCGTTCCACCGCGGAACATATCGTTGAGTTGCCCGTTACCACCGTGAGTCTCGTGTGGGATAGACTGCCGGAGCGGATCCCTCGTTAGAAGTATAGGCGTAACCAAGAGGAAGTATCATGGCCACCAATGTCGTGCGGCGCTGGCAGCGAGATGATCTCATGAAACAGAAAGTGTTGATCGTCGAAGATGAACTCCTGATCGCGCTCGATCTCGAGGCGACGGTGGAAGGCATGGGCATGCAAGTCGCGGGCCTTGCGAATGGTCGCGAGCAGGCCCTGCGGCTGGCGCCGCTTGCCGATATCGCCTTCGTCGACGTCAATCTCGCCGATGGCCCGACCGGGCCTGAGATCGGCCGACGGCTGGCGCAGGAGCATGGCATTGCCGTCGTCTTCATGACCGGCAATCCCGAAGTGGTGGCTGACGGCGTCAAGGGCGCCGTCGGCGTGGTCCAGAAGCCGGTGATGCCTTCGGTTGTCGAGCAGCTGGTGAAATATCTTGCCGCGCGCCGTGTCGGCATGTTCGCGGTCGTGCCCGCGCAGATGACGATCTTTGCCTGATCGGCCGGCTTTATCTGAAAGTCCTGGTTAGCCTGATATGGCTGCGAGCTGCGGCGGATGGCCGGTCTTTTCAGCCTCTGCCCGGCCATAGGCCTTGAGAAAGGTACGCACGGCGTTGCGCGCCGCCTTTTCCAGCTCTTCATCGGTGGGCGTGGCGCCGAGAAGGATCATCATCTGCAGGTCGGCATTGCCGAGCGCCACGAATTGCCGGGCGGCAACGTCGAAATCATCGATGACGAGCGCTTGCTTGTGGGCAAGCCGCGCGAAAAGTGCGGAAAGTGCGGTGGTCAGTTTGCCGGGCCCCTGCTGGCGCCAGCCTTCGAAGAGGTGCGGATATCGCTCGCCTTCGGTCTGCACCAACTTGCGCAGAAATTTTCCGTCGTGGTTGCAGATGCAGTTCTTGTTGAGGCGCACGGCGAAGGCCGTCAGCTCGTCTTCCAGATTGTCGGGACGATCAGGAAAGGTCGACAACACGGAAAAGAGCATGGCATTGGCGCGGTTCATGACGTCCTCGACGACCGCGACGAACAGCGTTTCCTTCTCGCGGTAGTGATTGTAGATCGTCTGGCGGGAGACGCAGGCGACGGCGGCGATCTCGTCGATGCTGGCGCCGGCAAAACCCTGGCGGCAGAATACGTCGGCCGCGGCATCAAGGATCGACATGCGCTTGGCGCATTGTCCACGCTGCGTATGCCCTGTCATCCGGACTGCCGGTGTCATGCGATCTTTCATGAGATCGAAGATAAGACGTCTTGACGTTTTAGACAATGGCGTCTAATTTTACATCCGTGTCCAAATTTGTTGACACTCCTGGTTCCACCGCTGAGATATGAGCTCCCAACTTCGTCTTCGCGCGAACGATTATCATTGAACGGGCGCATCGGGCCGAAAATCGGAACCGATTTTCGGAAAGTACGATGCGCAGATTTACAGTGTTAGAGCATCCCTTGTGCCTCCGAGAGGACGCACGGCGCTCTCAGAGCAATTCGGCGGAGCGACAATCCGGTACCTCCGCTGCGCTATTATTATGAAAGATCACCATTATGACGGCTCCCTTCTTTCGCATTGCCCTCATTCTCGGCCTTCTGTCGGCCATCGGGCCTTTCGCCATCGACATGTATCTGCCAGCGCTGCCGTCGATCGGCCAGGACCTGCATGCCGATAACAACGTCACCCAGCTTACCCTTCTCGCCTTCTTCATCTCCTTTGCGCTCGCTCAGCTCGTCTATGGTCCGCTGTCGGATATGTGGGGCCGCAAGCTGCCGCTCTATCTCGGCATCGGCCTCTTTGCCATCGCCTCGATCGGCTGTGCGCTGGCAACCGACATCGAAATGCTGATCGCCTTCCGTTTCGTTCAGGGTATCGGCGGTGCTGCCGGCATGGTCATTCCGCGCGCCATCGTCCGCGACATGCACACTGGCGTGCAGGCCGCCCGACTGATGTCGTTGCTGATGCTGGTCTTCTCGATCTCGCCGATCCTGGCGCCGCTGACAGGCAGCGCCGTCATCGAGTTCTACGGCTGGCGCGGCGTATTCTGGGCCGTGACGATCGCCGCCTTCATCGGCCTCGTCCTGCTCGCCACCCAGCTTGACGAAACCCGTTCGGCGAACGAACGCAATGGCAGCGGTCTGAAGAGCGCCATGGCGGCTTACCGTCTGCTGCTAACCGACCGCAATTTCCTGACGTTGACTTTCATCGGCGGCCTCGGCATTTCGAGCTTCCTCGTCTACCTCGCCAACTCGCCCTTCGTGCTGATCCAGCATTACGGGCTGACGCCGACACAATACAGTTTCGCCTTCTCGATCAACGCCGTGTCCTTCTTTGCGGTATCGCAGGCCACGGGCTTGCTCGGCGAGCGTTTCGGCCTCGTGCGCGTCATGCGGATTGCGGTCAGCGCTTACGCGCTGGCGATGGTCGTGATGGCGGTGGTGATGGCCTCCGGCTTCAACCAGCTGCCCGTCCTGGCGACCTTTCTGTTCATCGGCTACGGCTTCCTCGGCCTCGTCATCCCGACGAGCGCCGTGCTTGCGCTTGAGGATCACGGCGAGATCGCCGGCACTGCCTCGTCGCTGATGGGCACGCTGCATTTCGTGATCGCCGCCGTCGCCATGGTCATATCGAGCGTCTTTTTCGACGGCACAGCCGTTCCGATGGCCGCCGGCATAGCGCTCTGCGCCTTCTCAGCCTTCGTGCTGACGCAGGTAACGATCGGCCGCCGCGCCGCCGTCGCCGCTGCCGAATGATCTCAAGAGAGGCCGCACCCGGTGTCCGGGTGCGACCCGATGATCGGGTCGCGGCCCCGGAGAAAATGCAACGCGCAATTGATTATCGGCAGGCCGCGCTATCTACGCCACGACGAAGCATGGTCATACCGGAGGATACGCATGGTCGACGAGAAGCGGCTGATCTCGAAAATCACCTGGAAGCTGATGCCGTTTCTCGGCATTCTTTATCTCATCGCTTATATCGACCGGCAGAACGTCAGTTTTGCCAAGCTGCAGATGGTCGATGCCCTCGCAATGAGCGAATATGCCTATGGTCTCGGCGCTTCGCTGTTCTTCATCGGCTATTTTCTCTTCGAGGTGCCGAGCAACCTCTTCCTCGACAGGCTCGGCGCCCGTGTCTGGTTCGCGCGCATCCTGGTCTCCTGGGGCATCGTCACCATCGCGCTCGCCTTCACGCAGAACGCGACGATGTTCTATATCCTGCGCTTTCTGCTCGGTGTCTGCGAAGCCGGCTTCTTTCCCGGTGTCCTCTATCTGCTGACGCTCTGGTTTCCCTCGGCCTATCGCGGCAGGATGGTCGGGCTGTTCATGATCTTCAGCGCCATCGCCAATGCCGTCGGTGCACCGCTCGGCGGCGTGCTGCTCGATCTCGATGGTCTATACGGCTTTGCCGGCTGGGAGTGGGTGTTCCTGGCGACGGGTGTTCCGGCTGTGATCGCCGGCATCGTCACCTTCTTTTATCTTCCCGGCCGGCCTGAAAGTGCAAGCTTCCTGAGCAGCGAGGAGAAGAACTGGCTCGAACGAAGGCTCGCCTCGGAAAATGCCGGCATGGGCGAGAATGCCGGAAACGGATTCAAGGCGCTCATCGACCCGCGCGTCCTGCTGATGGCACTCTGCTATGTCGCCTTTCCGCTTTCGGCCTATGGCCTCAGCTATTGGCTGCCGACGATCGTCAAGGCTTTCGGCGTCAGCAACACGGTGAACGGGTTCCTCAACATCATTCCCTGGGTGCTGGTCGCGATCGCGCTCTATGCCGTTCCCGCCATGGCCGACAAGGCGCAATCGAAGACGCCCTATATCGTCATTCCCGCTTTCATCGGCGCCGCCTGCCTGCTGCTCTCGGCGCTGATCCCGAACCACACTTTGCAATTCGCCTTCCTCTGCGTCGCCGCTGCAGGGATCTTCGCACCCCAACCGGTGTTCTGGAGCTTGCCCTCCCGTTTCCTCAAGGGCGCGGGGGCTGCGGCGGGCCTTGCCGCCATCAATTCGGTCGGAAATCTCGGCGGCTTCGTCGCCCAGAACGTGGTGCCCTGGATCAAGGATGAGAGCGGCAGCACGATCGCGCCGATGTTCTTTCTCTCGGCCTGTCTTGCAGTCGGCGCCCTGCTGGTCTTCGTCGTCACGCGTCAGCTGTCACAGAGGGAGCATCAGGCGGCTCCAAGCCGGGTCTGATGCAAGCCGCCAAACATATCTATGCGACGGCTTCAGGCCGTCAGCGTGAAAGCGTCGCTTTCGCCCGGAACGAGTTCCAGCGGCCAGATCCTGTTGCGGGCACCTTGCGGATAATGATCGGCATAGGCCGGCATTGTGGCGAGCAGGGTTTCGCCAAGCTGCGCGCCGAGATCGCGCAGCGACATGCGGAAGGAGGTCAGCGCCGGCTGCAGGAAAAGCGTGCGCGGCTCCTCGCGGAAACCGACGACGGCGAGGTCACGGCCGGGCACGACGCCGGCCTCGGCAAGCCGGCGGTAAAGTCCGATCGCCATTAGTTCATGGATCAGGATGATTGCAGTTGGCCGCTGCGCGATCATCAGCAATTCATGGCCGGCCTGATAACCGCCCTGTTCGCTCGACTTGACACGGATGACGAGGGCCGGGTCGTAGGGGATGCCGTGCCGTTGCAGTGCCTGGCGGTAGGCGTCAAAGAAGAGGTAGCCGAGATTGATGTCGGAGGAGGGGACAGCCACGGCGATCCGCCGGTGACCTTTGGCAACCAGCCGATCGACTCCGCGCGTCGCCACGCCCTCGAAATCGAGATCCACCCAGGTGTAGCTGCCGCCCGACGCGCTGCGGCCGAGCGCCACAAAGGGGATGCGGGCCTTTTCCAGGAGTTCGATGCGCCTGTCGGTGCGTCGTGTCGCAGAGATGATCAGCGCGTCGACAAGCCGGCGCGCCACCATGCGCTTCAGATATTCGTGCGGGTCCTCGTCGTCGGGGCAGGGCAGCATGACGAGATCGAGCTTGTGGCGGGAAAAGACGCTCTGCAGCCCGTCAGTGACGCCAAGGAAGAAATCGTCGCTGTTTTCAACCGTCTCGCGGCTCACCTCGAGCATCAGCCCGATGACGTTGGTCATGCCCTGGCGAAGGCTGCGGCCCGACTGGTTGGCGACGTAGCCGAGCTCCTCGGCGGCGGCGAGCACGCGCCGGCGCGTTTCGTCGTTGACGTCGGGCTTGCCGTTCAGCGCACGGGACACCGTTCCGATCGAAATGTCGAGATGCTCGGCGAGCTGGCGGATTCCCTTCATGTTCGACGATTTTCCTCCCCACCGGATCGCGTTTATCCTTTCTTGCCACAGGATGGCGCCTGCGAAAAGCCGGGGGAGGCATTAGGCTCTGAAGCTCTGGCGGATGACGAACTCCGGAATGACGCGTTCGTAACCTGGACGAGCGGCTGGCCATTTCGCTGCGCGAGTTCGAAGAAACTCGCCGGCGGCGAGCCGGACAGGATGATGGTCGCCTCGGCACGGTGGCCGATCAGCATTTTTTGGGCGGCGAGCAGCTCGTCTTCCGTCTGGCCGGTATTGATAAGGATCGAGATGCTGCCGCGTTTGATGAGCCGGGTCGCGACGATGCCGACCAGGCGGCTCTGATTGGCAAGCACGCCGCGCGCCAAGTCGTTGACGTGGTAGCCGAGTTCTTGCGCCGCCTGCAGCATCCTTTCGCGCGTTGCAGGCGCCACGCTCGGACCCGGCGTGAAGGTGCGCGACACGGCGGAGCGCGAAACTCCCGCCAATTGCGCCACCTGCTCGGCGCTGACGAAGCGCATGCATTGTTTCTTTGGCGTCTTGCCGCCGTTTAATGGACCATCATTCATCGGCTTCAGGTCGCCCCTAACAGCCGGATGACAGGCGGCCGAGGCAGCCAGAAATTTTTGCTGCGGAGAATGGCTGTGAACCAACCGCATTGGTCCGAGGCAGAACAATGGTCGTCATAAAGAAAAACCGAGGCTGCCGGATGCAGCCTCGGTTGAGGGGCAAAAATAAGCGGCGACCACAAATGGTCCCGGTTCGAGCCCGCTACTCGCAGACCCGCACGGTTTCGGTATGATAACCGCCGTCATAGCGATTGCGGACGTCGCGGTCCTCATACCAGCACCTCGGCGCCGGCTCGACATAGCGAGGGCCATCGACGTAGTAGCGCGGGCCGCTATTGGCGAGTGCGCCGCCGATCAGGCCGCCCACCACACCTGCGGCAACGCCGCCGGCGATGACTCGGCCAGTGTTGTTGTGGTGATGGTGGTCACGCGCGGCAGCAGGCTGGATAGCCGATCCAACAAGGGCCGTCGCGATCAACAGGCTGCTAATGATTCTCTTCATGACATTCTCCTCAGTGGCATTCGCCCCGGATAAAAGGGAAATGCGGCAGCAACGCGTTTGTTCGTTCAAACTTTGCAAAAGTGTTAATTCAAGTCATACACACCATCAAGTCGCCGACTGTGTCGCCGTCGTCTCCTCCAGCACGTCTTCGGGAATATCGTCGAAGGACGCATAGTTGAGGTTATAGAGCTTCGAATAGAGCTTGCCATTCTTCATCAGCTGTTGATGGTTCCCGCTTTCGATGATTTCGCCGTTCTGCAGCACAATGATGCGATCCGCCTCGCGGATCGTCGCGAGGCGATGGGCGATGACGAGGCCGGTGCGGTTTTCGAGCAGCTTCACCAGTGCCTTCTGGATCAGCATCTCGGTATAGCTGTCGATATTGGCGGTCGCTTCGTCGAGCACGAGGATCTTCGCATCCGCCACCAGCGCGCGGGCAAAGCTTAAAAGCTGGCGCTGGCCAAGCGAGAGATTGCCGCCGCGCTCGCCGAGAACGCTGTCGTAGTCCTCCGGCAGGCGCATGATGAACTCGTGCGCGCCAACGGCCTTCGCCGCCTCGATCACCTGTTCGCGCGTGGCCTCGCGCATGTGGTAGCGAATGTTCTCAAAGACCGTGCCGGTGAAGAGGAAGGGTTCCTGTAGCACCATGGCGATCTGAGCTCCGAGCGAATCCTGCGTCAGATCACGCACATCATGGCCACCGACCAGCACTTGGCCCTGCTGAACGTCGTAGAAGCGGTGGATCAGCGACATGCAGCTAGATTTGCCGGACCCCGTCGGCCCGACCAGCGCCACCGTCTCGCTGGGATTGACCTTGAAGCTGACGTGCTTCAGCACCGGATTTTTCGGATTGTAGCCGAAGACGACGTCTTTGAATTCCACCGAGCCGTCCATGTCGCGCGACAAGGCTTTGGCGCCAGGCGCGTCCTTGATGTCGACCGGCACGTCGAGCACTTCGGTCAGCCGTTGGCCAGACGCCATGGCGCGCTGCATCACCGAGTATTGCAGGGTCAGCGAACGGATCGGGTCGAAGAAACGCTGGATATAAAACAGGAAGGCGACAAGCACGCCGACATCGAGCGCCTGATTGAGAACGCGTGCGCCACCGACGACGATGACGAGTGCCATCGCTACGCCCGTCAGGCTGTCGACGATCGGCACCATCACCTGCGCATAACGCGCCGCCGTCAGATGCGTCTCGAGGTTGGCATGCGCCTTGTCGTCGTAGAGCGTGAAGTTGACGCCCTGCCTGTCCATGCTCTGGACGGCGCGCACGCCGTGGATCGCCTCGGCAAGCGCGCCGTTTGCGACCGAATTGGTCTCGTGCGCGGCCATGAAGGACTTGCGCGCCAGCGGCAACCAGAACAGCCGGACGATGAAGAGCACCGGCAGCACCGAGAGCGTCAGCAGCCCCAGCTTGAAGTCGAGATAGAGCATCACGAAGACGATGCCGAAGAGCAGCATGATGTCGCCGACGGAGAGCACCGAGGTCTCGAGGAATTCCTGCATCGAGTTGACGTCGCCCTGCAGGCGCGACATCAACCGTCCCACTTCGGTCTTGTCCATGAAGGAGAGCGAGACGCGCTGCAGATGCGAAAACATCGCCTTGCGGATATCGAAGAGCACGTCTTCCGCCACGCCGCCGACCAGGGTCTCCTGCGCGTAGCTCGCCGCATAGTTGATGAGGATGGCGATCGTGAAGGCGACGATCGACCAGATCAGCGCCGAAGCGTTGCCGCCCGGCGACATGCCGTGGTCGATGGCATAGCGGATGATTAGCGGGATGATCAGCTGCATCATCGTGAAGGTCAAAACGGCGACGACCGACCACAGGACCTGCCGGCGATAGGGGCTGACGAAGACCCAGATGCGCTTGACGATGTTGCCGTCGAAGGCCTTGCCGAACATCTCCTCTTCGACGCGATGTGAACCGACGACTGCCCGTGGCGGGCGGCGTCCGTCCTCGCGAACGTCGGGACGCTCGGTTTCCAGTTCCTCGGCCATGTCATTCCTCCCGCGGCCAACACTTCAGGTTGCCTGCATAGTCAGTATTTTGTCCGCTCTTCTCCCCGCTGGGGAGAAGAGGGAGTATGCGCTAGGCGCTTAAAGCCTCGTCGCCCGGTCGCACCTGAAGGTCGTAGAGCGCCTTGTAACGCCCGCCGAGCGAAAGCAGCGCCGCATGCGTGCCGCGTTCGACGATCCGGCCGTCTTCGACGAACAGGATCTGGTCGGCATGCATCAGCGAGCTCAGGCGGTGGGCAACGATGATGGTTACGCGGTCTGCGGCGTAGCGGCGCATGGCGCTGCGGATGCGCTGTTCGGTGGCCGCATCGATCGCCGCCGTCGAATCGTCGAACACCATCACCGCAGGTCTCAGCATCAGCGCGCGGGCGATCGAAAGTCGCTGCCGCTGGCCGCCGGAAAGCGAAACGCCGCGCTCGCCGACGACGGTGCCGTAACCTGTGGGCAGGCCGAGCACGTAGTTGTGCAGCTGGGCGCTTTCGCTGGCGCGCTCGATGCGGCCTTCCTTCGCCCACGGGTCGCCATAGGCGATGTTGTTCTCGATCGTCGTCGTGAACAGGAAGGAATCCTGCTGCACGACGGCCACCGCCCGGCGCAGCGATTGCAGCGTCGCCTTGCGGATGTCCTGTCCGTCGATCGTGACCTTGCCGCCGCTGACGTCGTAGAAGCGGGGAATGAGATGGGCGATCGTCGACTTGCCGCTGCCCGGAGGCCCGACAATGCCGATCGTCTGGCCGCGGCGGGCTTCAAAGGAGATATCCTGGAGCACGGTGCGCTTTTCGGAACCCGGATAGGCGAAGCTGACATTCTCGAAGCGCAACACGCCGTCGGTGAGGTTGAGCTCCTTCGCATCCGGCGCATCCTTGATCGCGATGTCGAGGTCGAGAAGGGCAAAGAGCCGCGAGCCGCAAGTGGAGGCGCGGGCAAAGGCGTTGACCATCAGGCCGAGCTGGCGCACCGGCATCTGCAGGATGGTCATGAAGGTCAGGAACGAAGCCAGCGTGCCGACGGTGATCTCGCCCGACATCACCTTGCCGCCGCCGATCCAGAGCACCAGGCCCATCGCCGCGAAGAAGGAGAAGGTCATGGCGCTAGTATTGGTGACGCGGATGCCGACGCGCTGGTGTGCAAGCGCCAATGCGCTCTTCGACGCGGCCTCGAATTTCGAAATCTCGTGTTCGTGGGCGGCGAAAGCGCGCACGACGCGGATGCCGCCAAGATTCTCCTCCATGATGCGGGTCAGCACCGAAAGCCGCTCCTGCAGGTCGAGCCAGGTGGCACGTAGCCTGAGCTGCGTCACCGAGGAGCGCCAGCCGACGAAGGGCACGAAGCTTAGCGCCAGAAGGCCGAGCACGACATCGGTCGACAGCAGCATATAGGCGCCGATGCCGATCAGGATCGACAGCAGGATCATCCGGACGAGCGCCGTGGAAAAATACATGCGCACGCCTTCGAGATCGAGCAGGCCGACGGTGATCAGGTCGCCGGAATGCACGGTATCGTGAAAGCTGAAAGAGAGACGCTGGATTTTCTCGTAGCAGGCCAGCCGCAGTTCGTAGCCGATGTGATGGCCGACGGCTTCGCTGTAATAGTTCTGGACCATGGTGAAGAGGCCGCGCAGCACGCTGGCGCCAAGCAGCAGTAGCGCCGTGGTCAGAAGCGCGTCCTGTGCCACCTGGCCCGCCGCACCGCCGCTCATCGCCATCTGCGTGTGGTCGACGGCCCGGCCGAGAAGGCGCGGGATCATCAGCTGGAAGGTGGAGGCAACAAGCGTGGCGCCGATCGCAAAGCCGGATTGCCAGGGGTGGCGGAAGGCCATCATGGTGATGCGCACCAATGTGAAGAGGCCTCGCCCCCAGCCTGCCGCAGTTGCAAGCGCCATCGAAGCCGAAGGCTTCGTCGCGCGTATTAACGCATCGCTGCTCACGGTATTTTTCCAATAGATGTGTGGTCGGACTCTGGCCCGAAAAGACGGCAAATCCATGAAGGGATTGATAGCGCCTTCACTTTTGCCGATTCCAGTTGGGGGTTCAAGTAAAGAATTCACCAGTTGGTTATTTTTACGTGAGGTCTCCTCGCATCCCCGGCGGGAGCAATCTTCCCAACGGCCAATCCCGGCAGCCTGGGGTACGAAGGTCGGTCATATTTTCGCAGATTGCCTATAAATTACTTTGCATTTCAATAGCTTAAAAAAAACGGCAACAAACCTCTTGCCACCTGCGCCATTTGGCGCTTTCATACACTACTAGTTTGATAGACTATGGACGAGCGTGATTGCTCCCCTAGTTCTCTTGCGGGACCGCTGGTTCGGACCCCGATGCCGCGGCAGATGTTGTGAATGGCCGCATGAACCTCATCAACGCGTGAACCGCTGTTTTATGCGTTGAAACCTCGATCGACCCACGGTGCGGATGAAGCCGCAAAGGAGTTGCGATGACGGTTCAGGGACTTTTTTCCGCGAGGGCCAATGCGACGGCGCAGATATCAGCCGTACCACGCATTGCGATCGTCGGGCGGGGCTTTTCCGGCATGATGACGGCCATCGCGCTGATGAAGACGGTGCGCGCGCCCTTCCACCTGCAGCTGTTCGATCCGAATTCGTCGGTCAGCGGTGGGCAGGCGCTGGCCTCAGTCCGCTCCTCGACGATCCTCAACACCCGCGTGCGGGACCTCTCGGTCTCGGCCGGCGACAATGACGATTTCAACGACTGGCTTTGCAGCAACGCCGCCTTCCGCGCCGCCGTGCCGGCCGCCATCCCCGGATTCCGGCAGATCTTCGTGCCGAAGGAAATCTTCAGCGATTATGTCTACCAGCGCTTTTCGGAAGCACTGGCCGCGCGCAGGGACATTACCGTCCAGGTCTGCAACGATCCGGTCGTGGCGATCCGCAGGAGCCACGGCAACCGCTTCCTGCTCGAAAGCGCCAATCCCGCCAATCCGTTGTTCGATACCGTGATCCTCGCCACCGGCTACGGCCTGGCTGCGCCGAATGCCGGCGGTGAGGATGCTTCGCCGGTCAGAGCCCAGCGCCTCGTCGCGCGGCCGCATGCGGTGTTGCTCGGCAGCGGCATCCGCGTCGTCGACCAGCTGCTGCAGCTGCGCGATTCCGGTTATACCGGCCAGGTGACGATCATTTCAAGGCGCGGCTTCCTGCCCCAGAGCCATACGCCGAATTCCGCCGATCCGGTGTTCCCGGCCGAAACGCTGCCGCAGAGCCTGCCGGAGATCGTGCGCTTGATCCGTGAAGCCTGTCGCGAGGCGGAGGAGGCGGGGCGAAGCTGGCAATCGGTAATGAACGGCCTGAGGAAACATGCCCGCTCGCTCTGGCGCTCGCTGCCGGCCCGCGACAAACATCAGTTCAACCGGCACCTCAGGGCAATCTACGACAGCCATCGCAACCGCCTGCCGGAAGCCATGCACCTGCGTCTGAAACGTGAGCTCGCCGAAGGCCGCACGGTGCTGCGCCGCGGCCGGGCCGGCCGCCGCGGCTTGAGCGGCCTGTTCTTCACGCCGGCCGGTTCCGCCGCCGAGGAGATCATTCATGCCGAGCGCATCATCGATTGCCGCTGTCAGGCGCCGGATCTTTCAGCGCCGCTGATGCAAAGCCTGCTTTCCGCCGGCCTTGCCATGCCGGACGAACTCTCGCTCGGGCTAGCCGTCAATGCGCGCGGCGAGCCCTTCCTCGAGGACGGTTCGACGGTCGCCGGACTCTTTGCCGTCGGCCCGCTCGGCCTCGGCAGCCTGCCCGATATCGATCTGGTGCCCGAGATCGTCTCGCAGGCCTATGCCGTTGCCGAGCGCGTCGGCGAACGGTTCTATCCAAGGGTCAAGGCCGTCTGAAAATCTGGAGCTGTTTCGGAACCATCTGGCTGCCCCGGCGTTAAAGCGCTGGTGACTCAGAGGGGCCGATGGAATTGCTGAATCGACATGACACGTCTCTTGACGAAGGGGGACGCTTTCGCCTTCTGGTCGATGCCATCACCGACTACGCTATCTATATGCTGAGCCCCGAAGGCATCGTCACCAGCTGGAATACCGGCGCCCAGCGCTTCAAAGGTTACCAGCCTTCCGAAATTCTCGGTGAGCATTTTTCCCGTTTTTATCTGGAAGAGGACCGCGCCGCGGGTGCACCAGCGCGCGCGCTTGCCACGGCATCGGAGGACGGCCGGTTCGAGGGGGAAGGCTGGCGCCAGCGCAAGGATGGCAGTCGCTTCTGGGCGCATGTGGTCATCGATCCGATCCGCCGCCCCTCCGGCGAACTTATCGGCTATGCCAAGATCACCCGCGACCTGACCGAACGCATGGCTGCCGAAAAGGCGATCCGCCAGAGCGAGGAACAGTTCCGCCGGCTCGTCCAGGGCGTCTCGGACTATGCGATCTACATGCTCGATCCCGACGGCAATGTCAGCAGCTGGAATTTCGGCGCCGAGCGGATCAAGGGCTATCGGCCGCAAGAAATCATCGGCAGGCATTTCTCAACCTTCTATACCCCCGAGGACCGCGAATCCGGCCTGCCGGAGATCGCGCTCAGCCTCGCGCGTACCGAGGGCCGGTTCGAGAGGGAAGGTTGGCGCGTCCGCAAGGACGGCACCCGTTTCTGGGCCAGCGTCGTCATAGACGTCATCCGGGACGACGAAGGCGATGTGGTCGGTTTTGCCAAGATCACCCGCGATATCACCGAGAAGATGGAGACCCAGCGGGCCCTGGAGCAGGCTCGCGAAGAGCTCTTCCAGTCACAGAAGATGGAGGCGATCGGTCAATTGACCGGGGGTATAGCCCATGATTTCAACAATCTGCTGATGGCTGTCCTCGGCAGTCTCGAAATCCTGAAGAAACGCATGCCGCAGGATCTCTCGCTGACATCGCTGGTCGACAATGCCATGCAGGGCGCCCAGCGGGGGGCTGCGCTGACGCAGCGCATGCTGGCCTTTTCCCGCCGGCAGGAACTGCACATGGAGCCGATCGACGTCTCCGGCCTGATCCGCGGCATGATGGATATGCTGAGCCGTTCGCTCGGCCCGCTGACCGTGATCGAGACCTCTTTCCCCGTCAGGCTGCCGACGATCCTGACCGATCCGAACCAGCTGGAGATGGCGATCCTGAACCTCGTCGTCAACGCCCGCGACGCCATGCCGTCCGGCGGCCGGATCATGCTTCGCGCGTCCGAGGAGTCGCTGCCATCAGGCAAAGGCCCGCTGTCGCCTGGCCGCTATGTCCGTATCGCAGTGATCGACGAAGGCGAGGGCATGGACGCAAAGACGCTAGAGCAGGCGATCACGCCGTTCTTCACCACCAAGGGTGTCGGCAAAGGCACCGGGCTTGGCCTTTCCATGGTGCAGGGCCTTGTGTCCCAGTCCGGTGGCCGCCTCACGATGAAGAGCAGCCTCGGCGAAGGCACGACCGCCGAATTGTGGTTCCCGGTCGCAATTGTCGAACGGGCGACCGAGGCAACTGCCGACCGGCCGCAGCAGGAGGAAAATGCGCCGCGCCGGCTGCGCATCGTCGCTGTCGATGACGATGGTCTCGTCCTGATGAATACGACGCTGATGCTGGAAGATCTCGGCCATACGGTATTCGAGGCGATGGCCGGTCCCGAGGCGCTCGACATCCTGCGCAAACAACAGATCGACCTGGTAATCTGCGACCATGCCATGCCGCGCATGACGGGCGCGCAGCTCGCCGAGGCGATCCGCAGCGAATGGCCCGAGATGCCGATCATTCTCGCAACCGGTTACGCCGAAGTTCCTGAAGGGGCCGGCATCGCCAATCTGCCCCGCCTCGGCAAACCCTTTTCCCAAGCACAACTCGCCGAGGCGATCAGCCGGATCGCTCCATAAGGGGATCACTGCTGCATTATGCAGCAGCCCTCCCGCCGCGAAGAATGAACACTAGCAATGCCAGCACCATCGCCGCCAGCCCGTACCAGGTGATCGCGTAGACGAGATGGTTGTTGGGGAACTCGATGATCGTGAGGCCGCCGACAGGCAGACCGCCGGGGTTGGCACTGGCATCGGCATCGATGAAATAGGGCGCGGCCGCACTGACGCCGCGCTTTTCAGCGATCGCTGCGATATCGCGCGAATACCAGCGGTCGGTCGCGGCGTCATTGGATTGCAGCAGCGATCCCTTCGGCTCCGTCATCCGCAGCAGACCGGTGATCTCGATAGGGCCTGACAATTCGCCCTCGCGGCGCGAGGCCTGGTCGCGCCGGTCGGTCGGCACGAAGCCGCGATTGACGAGGATTGATGTCCCGTCGGCAAGCGTCAGCGGCGCCATCACCCAATAACCTGGACCGAGCATCGTGGAGGCATAGACCAGCGTCTCCTTGTCGTTGGCCAGCGTCCCCACTGCGGTCACCCGCCGATATTCGTCATCAGTGGCGTTGACCTTGTTCCAGTCGGCGCGTGCCGGGGCCGGCACGGGTGGCGCATGCACACGCTGGTCGACGCGGGCGATGAGGTCGCGTTTCCAGGCTAGGCGCTCAACCTGCCAGCTGCCGAGTGCGGCGAGTGCCGCGGCAAGTAGTATCAGGCAGGCGGCGAAGATCGCGCGTTTGAACTGATAACGCCGTCTTTCCGATTTTTCCGAGTGAGCCTCGCTCATGAGCTGACCCGCTGCGGGCGGCGTTGCCGCCGCCCCTTCGTCATAGTCACGGCATGTTCTTCATCATCTCGGGGCTCATCGGCATCATGTTGGTGTTGAGATGATGCATGACCCAGAGCGAGCCGGAGAGCGCGATGGCGACGATGATCAGGGTGAAGATCAGCGCCATGATCGTCCAGCCGCCCTCGCTCCTGGTATTCATATGCAGGAAGAAGACCATATGGACGACGATCTGGATCGCGCCGAGGCCCATCACCAGCACCGCCGTCACCGCCGGGTTTTCGAAGACGCCTGACATGACCAGCCAGAAGGGAATGGCAGTCAGGATGACGGAGAGCACGAAGCCCGTCATGTAGCTGCGGAACGTGCCATGGCCGGCTTGATGGCCGTGGCTGTGGCCGTGGTGGGCCTCGTGGGCATCCTCATGTGCAGGTGCTTGCGAACTCATCCGACAACTCCCAGCAGATAGACGAAGGAAAAGACGCCGATCCAGACGACGTCGAGGAAGTGCCAGAACATCGAAAGGCACATCAGGCGGCGGCGGTTGGCCTCGATCAGCCCGTGCATCGACACCTGTACCATCAGCGTGATCAGCCAGACGATGCCGAAGGTGACGTGCAGCCCGTGGGTGCCGACCAGGGTGAAGAAGGAGGAGAGGAAGGCGCTGCGCGTCGGCCCGGCGCCTTCGTGGATCAGGTGGATGAACTCGTAGAGTTCGAGCCCGATGAAAGCTGCGCCGAACAAGCCGGTCACGGCAAGCCAGAACAGCGTTTCCGCCTTTGCGTTCCGCTCCATCTGCAGCATCGCGAAGCCGTAGGTGATCGAGGAAAACAGCAGCATCGATGTGTTGAGGGCAACGATCGGCAGATCGAAGAGATCGGCGGGCGAGGGGCCGGCGGCATAGTTGCGGCCAAGGACGCCGTGCGTTGCAAACAGAACCGCGAAGATCAGGCAGTCGCTCATCAGGTAGAGCCAGAAGCCGAGATTGGTGCTGTTTTCCGGATGATGATCTTCCGTCAGGTAGAATTCAGGCTTTTCGGCCGTGTCGATAGTCTGATCGGTCATGGTCATCACACCTGCTCGGCAAGCAACGCGGTGCGCTTGCCTTCCGTTTCGGTCACCTCTTCGGCGGGGATGTAGAAGTCGCGTCTGTAGTTGAAGGTGTGGCCGATCGCCACAGAGAGCATGGCGACGACGGAAACGACCACCAGCCACCACATGTACCAGATCAGGCCGAAGGCGAGGGCGATGCTGATGGCCGAGAGGATCGCGCCGGTGCCGGTATTCTTCGGCATATGGATCGGCCGGAAGCCTTCCAGCGGACGCGCATAACCACGGCTCTTCATGTCGTACCAGCCGTCATGGTCGTGCACGACAGGCGTCAAGGCGAAGTTGTAGTCCGGTGGCGGAGAGGAGGTCGACCATTCAAGGGTGCGGCCGTCCCAGGGATCGCCACTGTCGTCGCGCAATTCCTCGCGCTTCATGAAGCTGACCACGATCTGGATCAGGAAGGCGGCAATGCCAAGCGCGATCAGGCCGACGCCGAAGGCGGCGATGATGAACCAGATCTGTATCGACGGGTCCTCGAACTGGCTCATGCGGCGGGTGACGCCCATCAGGCCCAGCACGTAGAGCGGCATGAAGGCGAACCAGAAGCCGATTTGCCAGAACCAGAAGCTCATCTTGCCCCAGAAGGCGTCGAGCTTGAAGCCGAAGGCTTTCGGGAACCAGTAGTTCACGCCGGCGAACATACCGAAGAGAACGCCGCCGATGATGACGTTGTGGAAGTGGGCGATGAGGAACAACGAATTGTGCAGCACGAAGTCGGCCGGCGGCACGGCAAGCATGACGCCGGTCATGCCGCCGATGACAAAGGTCACCATGAAGCCGATCGTCCACAGCATCGGCACCTCAAAGCGGATGCGGCCGCGATACATGGTGAAGAGCCAGTTGAAAATCTTCGCCCCGGTCGGGATCGAGATGATCATCGTGGTGATGCCGAAGAAGGAATTGACGCTGGCGCCCGAGCCCATCGTGAAGAAGTGGTGCAGCCAGACGATGTAGGAAAGAATCATGATCACGCAGGTTGCGTAGACCATCGAGGCGTAGCCGAAGAGGCGTTTGCCGGAGAAGGTGGCGACGACTTCCGAGAAGATGCCGAAGGCCGGCAGCACGAGAATGTAGACCTCCGGATGACCCCAGATCCAGATAAGGTTGATGTACATCATCGGATTGCCGCCGAGGTCGTTGGTAAAGAAGTTCGTGCCTGCATAGCGGTCGAGCGACAGCAGCGCGAGCGTGGCGGTCAGGATCGGGAAGGAGGCAACGATCAGCACGTTGGTGCAGAGTGCCGTCCAGGTGAAGACCGGCATCTTCATGAAGGTCATGCCCGGAGCACGCATCTTGACGATGGTGGCGATCAGGTTGATGCCCGAAAGCGTCGTTCCCACCCCGGCCACCTGCAGGCCCCAGATATAATAGTCGACGCCGACACCTGGACTGTAGGCAGCGCCCGACAGTGGCGGGTAGGCGAGCCAGCCGGTCTGGGCGAATTCGCCGATGAACAGCGACAGCATGATGATGATCGCGCCGGCGGTAGTCATCCAGAAAGAGAAGTTGTTCAGGAAGGGGAAGGAGACGTCGCGCGCGCCGATCTGCAGGGGCACCACGAAATTCATCAAGCCGGTGACGAAGGGCATCGCCACGAAGAAGATCATGATGACGCCGTGGGCGGTGAAGATCTGGTCGTAATGGTGCGGCGGCAGAAAGCCCTCCGAACCGTTGAAGGCGATCGCCTGCTGGACGCGCATCAGGATCGCGTCGGAGAAACCGCGCAACAGCATGATGACCGCCAGGATCACATACATGATGCCGATCTTCTTGTGATCGACGCTGCAGATCCAGTCCTGCCAGAGCGGACCCCAGAACTTGAAATAGGTGATGGCGCCGAGCACGGCGAGACCGCCGATGATGACGCCAAGGAAGGTCACGACCAGGATCGGCTCGTGATAGGGGATGGCATCGAGGGTCAACCGGCCGAAGACGAACTTCAGGAGGTCAGGATTGGAAAACATGGAACAACCCGTTCATTATGTCTCGCGACGCAAAGCGCCAGGTTAATTGTTGTTGTTGAGCTGCGCCGGCGCCGGATCGGCGCCATTGCTCATGCCTGGCATGGAATGACCCTCATGCTGCATGTCCATTTCAGGCATACCGGGCATGCCAGGCATGTCGTGCTGCATGCCGCCATCGGTGCTCTTGGGCGGCTCAACTTGTGCCGGAACACCCGTTGCCGGCACGGTAGCCCCGTGCTCGACGACACCTCCGCCGGCGTGACGGCCGTCATATCGCAGCTTCTCGCGGTTCTCCGCACTTTCCTTGCCGCCGCCCCCCATCATGTCGATGTGCATCATCTCGTTCATGCACATCTTGCCTGGCGTGGCGCACAGGTTGAGGATGGCGTTGTAAAGGTCGGCATCGGTGCCGGCATAATAACGCACCGGTTCCTTCTCGCTCGGCTTTTCGAGCTTCAGATAGGCGTCGCGGTTGAGCATGGTGCCCTGCTGCTTGACCTGCGCCACCCATTGGTCAAATCCCTCTTGGGTGAGACCGTGGAACTTGAAGCGCATGTGCGAGAAGCCGGCGCCGCTGTAATTGGCGGAGAAGCCCTCGTATTCGCCTTCCCTGTTGATGACGGCGTGCAGCTTCGTCTCCATGCCCGGCATGGCATAGATCTGGCCGGCAAGGGCGGGGATATAGAAGGAGTTCATCACCGAGGAGGCGGTGATCTTGAAATTGATCGGCCTGTCCACTGGGGCAGCGAGTTCATTGACGGTGGCAATGCCGAGTTCGGGATAGAAGAACAGCCACTTCCAGTCGAGCGCTACGACCTCGACGTTCAACGGCTTGGTATCGGCCGGAATGGCCCGCTCCGCATCGAGGCGGTCGAGCGGGCGGTAGGGATCGAGCTTATGGGTGGAAATCCAGGTGACGGCGCCGAGCGCGATGATGATCGCCAGCGGTGCTGCCCAGATCACGATTTCGAGACGGGTCGAATGGTGCCATTCCGGCGCGTAGGTTGCAGCCGTATTGGAGCGGCGATAGCGCCAGGCGAAGAACAGCGTGAGGAAGATCACCGGTATGATGATCAAAAGCATCAGCACCGTCGAGATGACGATGAGATCGCGCTGTTGCATGGCGATGTCGCCGGAAGGCGCCATGACCACCATGTTGCATCCTGCCAGGAAAAGCAGCGGCAAGACGGATAGAAGGCGGGAAAACTTCATGAGTTTTAGCACGTCTCTAAGCTCTTGTTGTTTCGTTCGTTCCGCGACTAACGCACTGGACCCGATAGCGACATGAGGTGTTTGGTCGCAGCGCAGCAATCATGCCGCACTGCGGCAAGAATCATGTCGCACTACAGCTTTGAAATCCTGATGAACTCAAGAAGGATTCTTCCGCCAGCGCATGTTTCCAAGCAATATATCCGCCAGAACCGGGCAGGCCAGCATCCCGTCGGAAAATCGCGGTCCGGATCACGCTGTTTTTTCCGTTCACGCCTCATTTTGAGCCGCCATGATGAACTATTTACGTCTTATGGACTTGATAAGCCTGCAGGTTTGATCAAGATCAGGTTGAGGCGCCTTGGCGAAAGCGCTTCAACGAGGGAGGCGTTTCATGGCTACAACATCGCATTACGGACCGTCATCGTCGTCGCTGGAACGCGACGCGCGGCGCATTCACGACGACAAGCCGGTTTCGCCGGGCAGCATCGCCATCGGCGTGGTGATCGGCCGCATGTCGGAATTCTTCGATTTCTTCGTCTACGGTCTCGCCTCGGTCCTGGTCTTTCCGCAGCTGATCTTCCCTTTCGCGCCGGACAGGCTGACGGGAACGCTTTATTCCTTCGCCATCTTCTCGCTGGCCTTCCTGGCCCGCCCGGTCGGCTCCGTCGTCTTCATGACGATCGACCGGCTGTACGGCCGCGGCACGAAGCTGACGATCGCGCTCTTCCTGCTCGGCGGCTCCACGGCCTCAATCGCCTTCCTGCCGGGTTACGACGAGATCGGCGTCTGGTCGATCGCGTTGCTGGCGCTCTTTCGTCTCGGCCAGGGCTTCGCGCTCGGCGGCGCCTGGGACGGCCTTGCCTCGCTGCTCGCGCTCAATGCGCCGGCCAAGCACCGCGGCTGGTATGCGATGATACCGCAGCTCGGCGCGCCGATCGGCTTTGCGCTGGCGAGTACCCTGTTCGGTTATTTCGTCGCCAATCTTTCCAGTGAGGATTTCCTCTCCTGGGGCTGGCGTTATCCCTTCTTCGTCGCCTTCGCGATCAATGTCGTGGCGCTGTTTGCGCGTTTGCGCCTGGTCATGACCAAGGAATTCGGCACGCTGCTGGAACAGCACGAGCTGGAAGCAGCCCCCATCCTCGACGTGCTGCGCGTCCATGGCCGTGACATCCTGATCGGCGCCTTCGTGCCGCTGGCAAGTTTTGCCATGTTCCACCTCGTCACCATTTTCCCGCTCGGCTGGATGAGCCTTTACGGCAACCAGCCGATCGGCGCCTTCATGGTGGTGCAGGTGGTCGGCGCCATGGTCGGCATTGTCACCATTATCGCCTCGGGCTTGATTGCCGACCGTATCGGCCGACGCGCCCAGCTTGCCATCTGCGCCGTCATCATCGCTATCTTCAGCTTCGTCGGGCCGATCCTGATCGCGTCCGGCAACAGTGGTCATGACGCTTTCGTCATCATCGGCTTCGGCGTGCTCGGCCTTTCCTTCGGCCAGGCGACGGGCTCGATCTCTTCGCGCTTCGGCCGCGGTTACCGCTATACGGGCGCCGCCTTCACCTCGGACCTCGCCTGGCTGATCGGCGCGGGTTTTGCGCCGCTGGTGGCGCTCAGCCTTTCCAGCCGCTTCGGCCTGACTTTCGTCGGCTACTACCTGCTGTCCGGCGCCATCTGCACGCTTGCGGCCCTCGCCTTCAGCAGGGCGCTGGAACAGCGTGAATAGACGGATTTGAACGCATGGGGGCCTGCATGGGAAACCATGCAGGCTTTCGTCTTCGGGCAGCGCAATTTCAATTATTGAATGCATTGCAATCTATAATTAAATGCATATTCTTGTCGGCCTGAACGAGGATAGGCCATGACCGCGGAAACCATCGATCATTCGACCCTTTCCCGCCTTGTCGAAGCAGGGGCAGTTGAGGCGGCTCATGTCGTCGGCAAGACCGGTGGCTGGTCCGTCGTCATCCGCTACGGCAAGACCGAGCGCCCACTCGCCGCCCAACGCAGCCGGCAGGTGCGCGTGTTCAAGCGCATGGATAGCTTGGTGTCTTATCTCAAGGATGTCGGCATCTCGCAGTTCGATGTCGATGCGGCCGATTACGTTCCGGGGACGGCATCGCGGCCGGATCGGGCCGCAGCTCTACGTCGTACCCATGAGGCGGCGGAATACGACAAGTGGTTCCGCAAACAGATCGAGGAAGCGATCCGGGAAGCCGATGATCCGAACGCGGGCTGGATCAGCGCGCAGGACGCCGAAGAGCGAATGGACAAGCTTCGGGCCGAACTGCTCGCGCAGCTGGAATCCGGAGATAAGGCTTCTTGATCGTCAAATGGCTGCAACAGGCTCTCCGGGATCGGGAAGCTCAGATCCGGCACGTCTTCGCTCAAAATCCAGAGGCTGCAATCGCATTGGATGATCTTATCCGACATCAGGCCAAAATGCTCGCCGATCACCCCGAAGCAGGACGCGGCGGCCGTCTTGACGGAACCCGGGAATTGGTCATTCCGCGTACCACATTTCTGCTGATCTATCGCATCGACAGAAAAGCACAGAGGGTGGAAATACTGCGCCTTCTACATGGCGCGCAGCAATGGCCGCCGAAACGCTGAATGCGTTTTACTGCGCCATCTGCGGCTGTTTCGCCGCCCGAGCCGCGGTCAGTTCCGCGGTGGTATGGTTCAGGCGGTCGGCCAGCACCCGCATGATTTCCACGGCCATCTCCGGGAAATCGCTGAGCAGCTTCAGGAAGTGCTCCTTGCTGATGCGCAACACTTCGAGAGGCGAGGTGGCGCGAACCGTTGCCGTGCGCGAGACATCGCAGAGGATGGCGATTTCGCCGACGATGGAATTGGGTTCGACGTCGGCGACCTTGATCTCGCCCGCTGGCGAGGCGACAACGATATCGGCGGTACCCGAGAGGATGACGTAGGCCGCATCACCGACATCGCCCTGATGAAAGAGGTTCTGCCCGGCTTTGTAGGTCATGCGATCGGAGGTAAAGGCCAAAAGCTTGAGCTTTGCTGGCGCGATCCTTGAAAAGATCGGTACCCTTCGCAGCATTTCGACTTCGTCTCTCAACAGCATGAGCGTTTCAATCCCCTGACGCAGGGTCCATAAGACCAGGCATCTTCAAACTCCGAGGCGCTCCCCATCGGGAACACCCACCATCGCCGCCCCTATAGAATATTACGATAACAGTTCCTTGAACATCCCGTTTTTCTCGGAAAGTTCCGGATAGTTTCCGGCTTCCGCCAATCCCCCGCGGTCGAAGAGCAGAATCCGGTCGAACATTTCTGCCAGCCGGGCATTGGAGAGCACCCAGATGATCGCTGGCCGATGGCCTTCCTCGTGCAGGTTCTCGATGATATTGCGGGTGATCTGATCCTGAACGCGTTGGTCGAGCGCCGACAGTGGCCGGTTGAATATGAAATAGTCCGAGCGCTTCAACAGGGCGCGGGCCAGGTTCAGCTTCTGCCGCTGCACCATGGTCAGTCGCTTGCCGCCGGAGCCGACATCGAATTCGAGGCCGATCGACAGCACGTCGTCATAAAGGTCGAGCGCATCGAAGAGCTCGCCCATGATGCCGCGGATGCGGTCGGAGGCGTCGGCCTGCTGATAGGCGATACGACCGAAGAGCACATTGTCCATCAGGCTAGCCGACGGAGTGAAACGCTCGGCGTCGTAGCGCTCGATCAGCTCGGAGAGATCGGCCGGAATATGTTCGTGGAACTGCTTGCGGGCACTGACGATCTTGTCCATGAGCTCGTTCGTCAGCAAGCCGAAGCGGTGGCGCGGCTCGATATAGGCAAAACTCAGCCGGATGATGGCCGAACGTTCCTCTGGCGTGGCGTCCTCGAAGCGGCGGCTTTGAAGCTTCTGCAGCAGCGCCTGATAGGCCGGGATGTCGTCCGCCGTCATGAAGGTCAGCTGCTGGAAGAAAGGATGGTCCGGCGGCAGGTCGTGGAAGAGTTCCACGGCGTTCTCGGCGATCTCGAGGCCCATGTCGTAGAGATCGGTGCTGAGGCCGGTCTCACGGAAGAGCTGCTGGAAATAGGGATGCGCGGCAAGCCTTCGATTGGTCATCAACGGCCGCTTCATCGTGCCGAAGAGCAGGTTCTCACCAACCGTCGCCTGGGCATTGTAGGCGTCGAAATCGAAAGGCACGACGATCGTGTCGAGCCCCTCGTCGCGCAGCCTGTCGCGCAGCGAGGCGCGGAGCGCCACGACGTGGTCGCCGAGCGCCACATGCACGTCGGTGTTGACGGTCGAGCGCAGCGCCAGATCGAGGATGTCCTGCGAGATCAGGACGGCGTCGAGCACAGGGCGGATCGCTTTCAGTAGATCCTCGGGCCCGCTGGCGCCGGCGGCCTTGTAGTCCACCCAGTCGCTGTTGAGGTCGAGCGTCGGATTGCCGGCCTTCTCCGCCTCGGCGGAATGCCATTTATATTCCAGCGCTTCCCGCTCATCGTAAACGGGATCGGTCATCGGCGCATGTTTCAGGCCGTAGAGCAGATTGCTGGCAAGCGTGCCGTGAAAGAAGAAGGTGTCGGAGGAGGCATAGGAGATCCGCCGGCCGGTGATCGATTCCGGCATCTCCAGGAGATCGCGCCCGTCGATGGTGATGCGGCCGGAGTCCGGCCAGACCATGCGTCCGAGCGCTTCGGCGAACGCTTCCGCGCCGCTGCCGTTCGGCCCGACGATCGCCACCGTCTCGTTCGGTTTGATCTCGACGGAGACGTGGTCGACGATACGGGCGCCGCTGTCGTCGGAGAGCGTCAGATTGGTGACGACGAACGCCCCCGTCAGCGGGCCGACGGGGGCGGTTGCGAGTTCCTGGATGCGGCTGTCGATCAGCGGCTCGACGTTGAACTGCTCATAGACCTGCTGGTACTTCACCTGCACGTCCTGGCGCATCTGGTCCCAGTCGATCAGTTCCTTCAGCGGGCCGGGCAGGTCCTTATAGGCTGAAATGACGGCGACGAGCTGGCCGATGTCGAGCCTGCCCTGCAGCGCGAGGTAGCCGCCGATCGCGTAAAACAGGAACGGCGTGACCTGGGCCAGGAAATTGTTGATGAACTTCACCAGGAACTTCCACTGATAAAGGTCGTAGCGGATCGAGAAGATCCGGCCGAGCCGCGAGGCGATGTCGGCGCGTTCGAGGTTCGACGTGTCGTTGCCGTGGATCGTGCCGATGCCTTCGACGATTTCGCCGACGCGGCCGGAAAGCTCACGCGCCGTCAGCTGCCGCTGCCGGCCGAGATCCAGCAGGCGCTTGCGCATGCGGGGAATGACGAGCGCCTGCACGCCGACGATGCCCGCCGCGATCATGCCAAGCCAGAAATTCTGCACGATGATGAAGGCGAGCGCCGTGATCGCCTGGCCGCCGAGAAGGGCAGGGGAGACGAAGGCATCACCGGTGAAACCGCCCATCGGCTCCACCTCGTCCTTGATCATGGTGGCGATTTCGGCCGATTTTACCCGCTTGAAATGGATGGGCGGAAACCGCAGCACCCGGTCGATGAGCTCAAAGCGGATACGGCGTAGCATGCGTTCGCCGAGCCGGCCCTTATAGGTGTTGATATAGAACTTGAAGAGCCCGTTCAGCACCACCAGTGCCAGAAACACCATGCTGAGGGCCATCAACATCTGGAATCGGTTGAGCTGCAAGCCTTGAAAGAATTCGACATGTCCGATCAGCGGAATGTCGTAGGCAATATGCATGAAGGTCTGCCTTGCGCCCGGACCTTCGAACCCGTCTCCCTGGATCGGTCCGTTGACGATCTGCTTCGGCAGGTCGAAGGACAGGAAATAGGGCACCATAGAAGCGGCGACGACAGCCAGAATCCACAGCTGCTGCAGCCGCGTGTTCTTCCAGATGTAGCGGGCGAGGCTTTTTTCCATGGCTAACCGTCAGCTTGCTGGGAAATTCCGAGGGCGCGATCCGGGCGCCGGGTCGGGGAGGAATTCTGAGAAGAGGATCATGCAGCCGGACCGCCGATATCGCAATGAAAACAAGGCGAAGCGACCGGCCGCAAAAGCGCCGATTCTCGCCGGAACATTGCTTATACCACAGGAATTTTGGATTGGGCGAGGGATTCGGCAATCATGGAGCGAATGATGAGGGCGGTTTTCTCCGCCCCGTCGAGGTCGAGCAGGAACGATCCCCTTGGCGGTGTGGTGAGCGCCTTTTCGACGGCCTCTTTCACATGGCCCGAGGTCAGTCCGTTTTCCGGCAGAATATCGGCAAGGCCGAGCGCCTGCAGCCGTTCGGCGCGCACCGTCTGCTCGGTCTCGCCGCCGGCGACGAAGGGGATGAGGATCGCCCGACACTCGGTGCGCAGTAGATCGCCGACCGTGTTGTAGCCTGCTTGCGAGATCGAGACCTTGGCGCCACGCAGCAGCGAGGGAAAATCCTTACGGAAACGCACCAGCGTCACATTCGCCGCCGCGTCTCCAGACAGCTTGGCGAAATCTGCCTCCGGCAGGTTCGGGCCGGCGACCAGCAGCCAGCGAAGATCGGCGGGCAGCAGCGCTGCCGCCTCTTTCGCCGCGCCGATCAGCTCGGCGCCGACCGCGCCGCCGCCCGCCGATGCGATGATGTCGAATGTCTCCGTCGGTTCCGGCGCCGGCGGGGGTGCGACGAGGCCGGTATAAAGCAGCCTGTCGGCGATCTCGGGTGTCAGCGGAAAGGTGTCCTCAAGCCTGACGAAACCGGGATCGCCGTGGACGAGCACGGCATCGAAATGGTCCTTGACCAGCGTGACGGTCTCCGCGTCGCGGCCGGCCTTGCGGTTTTCCTGCAGGATATCGCGCACCGAGCTCAAGAGTTTCGGCCGGGGTTCGGCCCTTTCGATCGCCTCGAGCAGGGGCAGGAGTTCGAAGCGCATCTGTCGCCGGCCGAAAGGGAAGGCTTCGGTGATGACGACATCGGGCCTTGCGGCATGAAAGGCATCGAGCAGCAGCTGGCAGCGGGCATGGAGGAAAGCCTCGCCCGCTGGCCGGCCATTGGCATCGGCGAGGCCGGAGAAACCGGCATTGCTGGCGACGACTGCCGGCAAGGCCACGGTCTTCACGCCTTCGCCCGGAAAGCCCGGCACCGGCAGGCCGCCGGTCACGACAGTCACGTCAAAACCATCCTTGACCAGCGCATTGGCGATGCGGCTGGCGCGGGCTATGTGGCCGATACCGAGCAGATGCTGGACATAGAAGAAAATACGCGGTGCCGTCATGACGCCTTCTGCCATTCGGCCTCGAACAGGCCTGTGAGTTGTCGGATGCTCGAGTGGTAGTCGAAATGTTCGCGCACCTGGCCTTCGGCGGCGTCGCCGAGGCGCTTGCGCAGTGCCGGGTCGCGGATCGCAGCCTCCAGCGCGCTGGCCAGCCGCGCCGGGTCCTCGGGCGGCACGACGAGACCGTTTTCACCGTTCTTCAGCAGCTCCGGCACGCCGGATACTTCGGTCGAGAGGCAGACGAGCCGCTGGCTCGAGGCTTCGACCAGGACGTTCGGCAGGCCGTCGCGGTCGCCGTTGGCGGCGATGCGGCAGGCAAGCGCGAAGAGGTCGGCGCGGCGGTAGTGATCGAGAACGTCTTCCTGCGCCATCGCGCCCTTCCAGACGATGCGGCGGGAGATATCGAGCTCGCTGGCCAGCGCCTTCAGTTTCGCAAGCTCCTCGCCGCCGCCGATATGGTCCATGCGCCAGTGAAGGTCGGCGGGCAGCAGCGCCAGCCCGCGCAGCAACACGTCGTAGCCCTTCTTCTCGACGGCGCGGCCGACGCTGAGGATGAAGGCCGGATCGTCGGGGTCGCTGCCGGTCCTGTTCGAACGCTCGCCGGCAAAATGGCCGAAACGGGCAAGATCGAGACCGTGGTAGCTCAAGTGCACGGCCTCCTTGCGTGATGTCAGCGTGCGCATGTGATCATAGCCCGTCCTGGTGCAGGTGACGGTCCAACGGGCGCTGCCCAGTTTCTCGTTAAGCTCCCAGTCGGGCGACGTCCATATGTCCTTGGCGTGCGCCGAACAGGTCCAGGGTATGCACGTGAGGATGCTCGCATATTCCGTCACCGAGGCCGGCGTGTGGATGAAATGGGCATGCAGCCATTCGCCCTCGTCCGGCCATTCGCGCCCCAGCACCAGCGCCTGGCCGAGACGGCGGAAGCGATTGCGGGAGATATCGCGCTTGAGGTCGGCGAGGAAGCGTTTCATCAGCGGCTTGAAGCCGGGCTTGGAGAAACCGGCGATGAGACCTTTCAACACGCGGATCGGCTCCTCGTGCAGATATTCCGGCAGATAGACGACGCGCGCCCTGATCTCGTCATGCACGGGATGGCGCTTCTTGTCGGTCGGCCGGCGCATCGAAATCAGCGTCAGGTCGAAGCCGGCCTTTTCGAGGCCGAGCAACTCCTGGGCGACGAAGGTTTCCGAAAGGCGGGGATAGCCTTTCAGCACGACGAGGATCTTGCGGCGTGGCGGCAAGGCTTGGCCCTATTCCGCGCCGACGAGGGAAAGGTGGCTGCCGCGGCCGTCGATCCACCGGCCGACGGTCTGCGAGATATGGTCCAGCCCTTCAAGACGCATGTTGCCGCCGCTCTTTGACGGCGGCTGGCGGAAGGGCAGACGCTTCAGCGCTTCCGCCATGATTGTGGGGTCGACCGACTGTTCCGGCAGCAGCATGTCGACGAGGCCGAGCTCGCTTGCCCGCTTCGCGCGCAGCAGCTGTTCCTCGCGTGGTTTGACACGCGGCACGATGAGGGCCGGTTTGTCGAAGGAGAGGATCTCGCAATAGGTGTTGTAGCCGCCCATGGCAACGACGCCGGTGGCGCTGTCGATCAGCTCTTCCATGTGATTGTCGAACTCGATCACCTCGATATAGGGAATGGCTTCCCCCTTCTGCACCAGCTTGGCGCGCTCGGCGGCCGGCATATAGGGGCCGAGCACGACGAGCGCCTTCTGCGTCAAGGTCGGGTCCGCCTCGTAGGCGTTCATGACGTCGTGGACGAGATCGGAGCCGTCGCCGCCGCCGCCTGTGGTGACGAGGATGTAATTGTCCTTGCGGGCGTTGATCGAGGTCTTGCCCCTGGAGACGCTGCGCTGCAGGAAGCCGACGAAATCCATCTTGCGGCGCAGGCTTGCCGGCACGTCGAGGCCGATCAGCGGATCGTAAAAGTCAGGTGGGCCGTAGACCCAGACGCTATCGTAATATTGGTCGATCTTCTGCATGATGCTGTTCTTCTTCCACTCGGCCTCGAGCAGATGCGGCGCGTCCATGATCTCGCGAAGCCCCAGCACCAGAACGGTGCCGCGGGCCTTGAGATAGGCGAGCGTATCTTCGACTTCGCCCTTCAGTCCCATCGGTTCCTTGTCGACGATGAAGATATCGGGCTGGAAAGTCTCGGCCGTGTGGCGAATGCTCGATTCGCGCATCTTCAGCGTCTCGTGCAGGTCGATATGGCTGGCGAGCGACGTATATTCGCCGTTGCGCAGCTTGATGACGCTCGGGATCTTCACGAAGTCGACGCGGGCGCGGTAGTCGAAGGCGCCGGCGATCGTGGCACCCGAAATGATCAGAATGTTCAGGCCGCGATAATCCTCGACCAGCGCATGGGCGATGGCGCGACAGCGCCTGAGATGGCCGAGACCGAAGGTGTCGTGGCTGTACATGAGGATGCGCGCATCTTCGAGACGTCTGGACATGGGCATCCCTTCTGGGGTGAGCAACATACTTAGTACCCCCACCGTCCGGAGGGCAAGAGGTGGGGGCGGTGCCGAGATGCGCCGCCGCGTTTCCTGCTATTTGTAGGGATCTGCCGCATCACGCAAGCCGTCTCCCAGAAAGTTGAACGCCAAAATGACAAGAACAACAGGAATGATCGGATAGAGCAGCCACGGGTAGAAGGCGATGACGCTGACGCTTTTTGCCTCGGTCAGCAGAATGCCCCAGCTGGTGATCGGCGGACGAAGGCCGAGGCCGAGGAAGGAGAGCGCGGTCTCTCCAAGGATCATGCCGGGGATTGAAATCGTCGCCGAAGCAATGAGATGCGACATGAAGCCCGGCACCAGATGCCGGCCGATGATGCGCGGCGTGCTGGCGCCCATCAGCTGTGCGGCCTGGACATAATCCTCCTCGCGCAGCGCCAGGAGCTTGGAGCGTACGGCACGCGCCAGCCCTGTCCAGTCGATGATGCCGAGGATGACGGTGATGCCGAAATAGATGACGATCGGGCTCCACGTCACCGGCATGATGGCGGCCAGCGCCATCCACAGCGGCAGGCTCGGCAGCGATTGCAACACTTCGATCAAGCGCTGGACGATGAGATCGAAAAAGCCGCCGCGATAACCGGCAAGGCCGCCGATGACGATGCCGAGCACGAAGCTGATCGAAATGCCGATCAGACCGATCGTCAGCGATATCCGCGCGCCGTAGAGGATGCGCGACAGCACGTCACGGCCGAGCCGGTCGGTGCCGAGCAGGAACATCTGGCCGCCGATCGCCGGGCAGACGAGGTGATAGTTCGAGGCGACAAGGCCCCAGAATTTATAGGCATCGCCGCGGCAGAAGAACCGGATCGGCTGCACGTCATTCGTCTTGTCGGTGTAGACGCGGTGCAGCGTGTCGATATCGAGCGTCATGCGGCGGCCGTAGACGAAGGGACCGACGAAGCTGCCCTTGTCGAAAAAGTGGATGGTTTGCGGCGGCGCGTGGATGAAATCGACATTGCGCGTGTGCAGGCCGTAGGGCGCCAGGAACTCGACGATCAGGATCATCAGGTAGACGGCGGCGAGAAAGATGCCGGAGATCAAGGCCAGCTTGTGCTGCTTGAACTTCCACCACATCAGCTGCTTCTGTGAGGCGAGATGGATGCGCGATTGCGCCGACGTCATCGATTCGGTCGCCAAGGGATCGAAAGGCGCGGTCGAAACATAGTGCGGCAGCGGCGCGCCGGGTGCGGGAAGGGGCGACATTATTTGGTGCTCCTGCCTTGCAGACGGATACGGGGATCGAGGAAGCCGAGCGCGACGTCCGAGATCAGCACGCCGATGACGTTGAGGAAGGCCAGGAACATCAGGAAGGAGCCGGCAAGGTACATGTCCTGGCTCTGTAGCGCCTTGATGAGCATCGGCCCCGTCGTCTCCAGCGACAGCACGATCGCGACGATCTCGGCGCCCGAGATGATCGACGGCAGGATCGAGCCGATATCGGCGACGAAGAAGTTGAGCGCCATGCGCAGCGGGTATTTGATGAGCGCCTTCAGCGGCGGCAGGCCCTTGGCGCGCGCGGTGACGACATACTGCTTCTGCATCTCGTCGAGCAGGTTGGCGCGCAGCCGGCGGATCATGCCGGCCGTGCCGGCCGTGCCGACGATGATGACGGGGATCCAGAGATGGGCGAGGATCGACTGCGCCTTCGCCCAACTCATCGGCGCCGAGATATATTGCTGGTCCATCAGATGGCCGATCGAGATGCCGAACCAGATATTGGCGAAATACATCAGGATCAGCGCCAGCATGAAGTTCGGAATGGCGATGCCCATCAGACCGAGGAACGTCAGCCCGTAATCACCCCAGCTGTACTGATGCGTGGCCGAATAGATGCCGATTGGAAAGGCGATCAGCCAGGTGAGCAGGATCGTCGTGAAGGAGACGAGGATCGTCAGCCATAGACGATCGCCGACCACGTCGGAGACCGGCAGCTGGTATTCGAAGGAATAGCCGAAATCGCCGTGCAGCATGCCGCCGACCCAGTAGAAATAACGCACGATCTCCGGCTTATCGAAGCCGTATTGCTGGCGCAACTCCTCGATTTCCTGGAGGTTGGCGGTTTCGCCCGAGGCGCGCAGTTCGGCGATCTGGCTCTCGAAGAAGTCGCCCGGCGGCAGCTCGATGATGGTGAAGACCAGTGCCGAAATGACGAAGAGCGTCGGCACCATGGCGGCGATCCGCCAAAGTATATATCTGAACACGCCTCAGGCCTCCTTGTACCAGAATGCATCCGGCATATAGACGCCGAGATAGGAGGTGGGATCGAAGCCGTAGAGCGCTTTCTCCGGCAGGTTCTGCAGCTTGGCGGCGCGAAGGATCGGCTGCAGCGTGCTGTTGATGAGGCCGATCGAGAACACCTGCTGTGTATAGAGCGACAGCATCTTGTGCCAGATCACCTGGCGCTCCTCGAATTTCGCCGTCGAGCCCCATTGGCCAAGCAGGTCGACCAGTTCGGCCGCCTCCGGCAGGTCGGGTGCGACGCCCTCCTGGCCGGCGGAGAGGTAATGCATGCCCCAGAGCGGCCATTGCAGCTGATCGTCGAGTGTCGGCGCAAGGCCTGCGGGCGACATGTCGGCTGTTGGCACGCCATTGTCGAGGCCGTACCAGATCGACATCATGATCGAACCGCTCATGGCCCGGTTGCGGAAGACGTCGCGCTGCGAGGTGCGGGTATAGAGCGCAAGGCCGATATTGGCCCAGTGGTCATGCACCAGCTCCAGCACGTCGGTATCGAGATTGCTCTCGCCGGCGGTCTCGACGGTGATCTCGGCGCGCCGCCCGTCGGGCAGCAGCCGGATGCCGTCGTCGTCGCGTTTGGTCAAGCCGAGCTCGTCGAGCAGGCGGTTGGCCTCGTCGGGATCGAACTTCACGAAGGCGTCGGCATATTCCTGCTTGAAGAGCGGGCTGTCGGGCAGGACCGTATCGGCGCTTGGCGTGCCAAGGCCGTAGAAGGCCACCATGTTGACCTCGTGCCGGTCGATCGCCAGCGACAGCGCCCGGCGCAGGCGCACGTCGCGGAAGAGGCCGCGCCACACCTCGTCGGCGCAGTTGAGGTTCGGCAGCAGCGTGATGCGCGAGCCGCGCGCGAGCTTCCAGAGATTGACTTTCACCGGGAAGCGCTTTTCGGCCTCCTTCAGGAAGGTGTAGTCGTTGAAATCGATGCCCGTCACCTGCAGGTCGGCTTCGCCTGCACCCGCCTTGGCGGCGATGATCGACGAGGAGGAGACGTTGAGGATGAAACGATCGAGATAGGGAAGCTGCCTGCCGGTCTCGTCGACGCGGTGGAAGAACGGGTTGCGCTCGAAGACGAACTGCTCGGACGGCAGCGGCGTCGTATTGCGCCAGGGATCGAGCGTCGGCAGGTTCGGATTTTCCGGACGATAGGAACGCGCCATCTTGATGTGCAGATCCTGCCATTTCTTGACGCGGTAGGTCTTCATCAGCTCGTCCATCTTCGCCTGGTCCGGCTGGAATTTCTTGTGGAACTGCTTGAGATAATGACCAGGGCCGAAGATGACGAGCGGCTGCGGGCCTGCCAATGTCGGCAGGAACATCGGGTTGGGCTTTTCCCAGGTGTAGCGTACGGTCAGCGCATCGAGCATCTCGAAGCGCGGCAGGCTTCCATGCGGACGAAGTTCCAGCGCGCCGCCGCCGGGTGTCAACTTGTCGTTCAGGATGACGTCTTCCCACCAGTAGCGGAAATCGTCGGCCGTGAACGGCTGGCCGTCGGACCATTTATGGCCTTCGCGCAGCGTGAAGGTGAAGACCGTGTCGTCCTCGGACTGGAAACCGGCCAGGATATCCGGCTGGAACTGCAGGTGCTTGTTGTAGCCGACCAGCCGGGAATAGCCGTAGATCGTCATGAAGCGGATATCGCGCTGGCCGCCGATAATGGTGCGCACCGTGCCGCCGTAGGCACCCGGTTCCAGCCCCAATTCCTTCAGGTTGACGATGCGCGGGCGGGCGGGAATGCGCTCGGCCATCGGCGGCAGGCTGCCTGATGTCAGCCGCTCCTTCAGGAATTCCGGTTCGGTGGCTTGTTGCGCCCTCACCACCGCGGGCGCGATCGCCGCGCCGACGAGGCCGCCCAGGAATATGCGACGCGTCACCATCAACGCAACTCCTTGGCATCGGCGCCCTTGCGGGCGCGCACCAGATGGCCGTCGCCGAGGTCGGCATAAGCGAGTTCGGAAGCGTCGTCGTGCTCGGCGGTGAAGGTCACGCCCCAGTTCTGCTTGTCGGCGGCGCCGTTTTCCCTGAGCGCCTTGAAATCGAGCGGCCGGTCGAGATCGGGGAAGGGGACGGCGGCGAGCAGCGATTTCGTATAGGGATGCACCGGATCGCGCAGGATGATCTCGCGCGGCGCGATCTCGACGATGCGGCCCTTGCACATCACCGCGATACGGTCGGCCATGTAATCGACGACGGCGAGATTGTGCGAAATGAAGAGATAGGTAAGTCCCAGCTCCTTCTGCAGGTCCTTCAACAGGTTGAGGATCTGCGCCTGCACGGAAACGTCGAGAGCCGAGACCGGCTCGTCGAGGATGACGAGCTTCGGCCCGAGCGCGAGTGCGCGCGCAATACCGATGCGCTGGCGCTGGCCGCCCGAAAAACTGTGCGGGTAACGGCTGAGATAACGCTTGTCGAGGCCGATTGCCGCCATCAATCCCTCGACCTTGCGCTTGCGCTCGTTACTGTCGCCGCGGTCATGGATCTCGAGCGGTTCGCTCAGGATGTTGCGCACCGTCATGCGCGGCGAAAGCGAGGAGACCGGATCCTGGAACACCATCTGGATCTTGGTCCGCATGTCCTGCAGTTCGGCGCCTTTGACGGAGAGGACGTCGACGACCTCCTTGCCGTCGTTGAATACCACCGCGCCGCTGTCCGGCGTGATGGCGCGCATCAGGATCTTGCTGAGTGTCGTCTTGCCGCAGCCGGATTCCCCGACCAGGCCAAGACATTCGCCGCGGCGGACGTCGAAGCTGACGTCGTCGACGGCGCGCAGGACGGTGGCTTCGTGCTTGCCGAAGAAACTGCGCTTGCGCGTCTTGTAGGTCTTCGACAGATTGGCAACGGACAGCAGGGTGCCCGGCGCCTCTGCCTGGAGCGGCTTCTTCTTGCCGACGAGGGACTCGAGATTGACCGTTACCTCGCGCAGCGCTTTCAGCCGCTCGCCGGGTTTCATGTCGAAATGCGGAACGGCGGCCATCAGACCTTTGAGATAAGGATGCTGCGGATTGCGGAAGATCGCCTCGACGGGTCCTGCTTCCATGATCTCGCCGTGATAGATGACGACCACCTCGTCGGCCATATTGGCGACGATGCCGAGATCGTGGGTGATGAGCAGCATCGCCATGCCGAGCTTGGCCTGCAGCTCGCGGAGCAGTTCCAGGATCTGCGCCTGGATCGTCACGTCGAGCGCCGTCGTCGGCTCGTCGGCGATCAAGAGAGCCGGCTTGCAGATCAGCGCCATGGCGATCATCGCGCGCTGGCGCATGCCGCCGGACAGTTCGAACGGATACATGTCGTAAGTGCGATGCGGGTTGGAAAAGCCGACCAGGCCGAGCATCTCCTCGGTCCTTTCACGGGCTTCCTGCTTGTCGGCCTCGGTATGGATCAGCAGCACTTCACTGATCTGATTGCCGATCGTATGCAGCGGCGAGAGCGAGGTCATCGGCTCCTGGAAGATCGTCGCCATGCGCCGGCCACGCAGGTCGCGCATTTCCTCGCTGTCGCGCGGAAAGGATAGGATATCGGTCGTGCTGCCGTCGAGCGGATCGGTGAAGAGGATGCGGCCGGAGGCCTTGGCCGGATTGGGCAATATGCCCATCACCGACTGGCTGATCACCGATTTGCCGGAGCCGGATTCACCGACGAGGGCGGTGACCTTGCCCGGAAGGATGCGAAGATTGGCTTCTTTTACGACGCGTAACCGGTCACCGAAAACCGAGAAGGAGACGTCGAGATTTTCAATACGCAACAGATCGGCTGCAGACGCCATACCAATGAAATTCCCCAGTCTTCTATGTTCCCGTTAAGGCACACTATCGTACCGCAAACGGGGTGTCTAGCTGATGACAATCATAGAAAAACCGCCGCCCCCGCCGAAGTTCCCCCGGGCGAGATGCGAAGATTATGGCAGGGGTTCTAAGCTCTTACTGGATGAATTTCTCCATGCTGGTGCGCTTGACCTGTTTCTTGGCGTCGCGATGCAGGAGAATGACCTGCTCGGCTTCCGAAAGTCCGTTCTGTACGGCCTCGCGGAAGCTCTCGTCGACATTGATTGTGGGTGCCGGCGCGCGCGGCTGCAGCACCGTCACCTTCTGGCGGACGCCGCGCAACTTCTCCTCGCCGAGCGTTGTCCATTCGCCGCCGCAATAACCGGCGAAGGCCTGGCTGGCGACGACCTCGCGGCCGTATTTCTTGGTCAGGATCTGCAAACGTTGGACCTCGTTGACGGCTGAGCCGAAGGCGGAGAAGGTCAGGCGGTCCTTGAGGCCGACATTGCCGAACATGACGTTGCCGACATGCAGGCCGATGCCGTAGCCGACCCTGGTCAGGCCCTTCTGCTCGCGGTCCCTGTTGAGCTCGGCGACCCGCGCCTGCGCCTGATGCACGGCCGAAAGCGCCGCCTCGCAGGCAATTTTCGATGGGTCCTTATGGCGCCCGCAAGGATAGACGGCGAGGAAGCCATCGCCGAGGAAGCTCAGGATCTCGCCGCCATTGCGGTTGAAGGGGGCGGCAATCGCGTCGAAGAACTGGTTCAGCGTGTCGATATAAGCCTGCCGGCCTTCCTTTTCGGCATATATGGTGGATTCGCGCATATCGCCCATGACGAGGGCTGCGCGGATCGTCTCTCCGTCGCCGCGGCGGATCTGGCCGTTCAGCACCCGCTTGCCGGCGTCGCCGCCGAGATAGGTGGTCAGCATGTTGTTGGCGAGTTTGCCGAGCACCGCCATCTTGGCAGCGACCGCCAGATGGTTCTGCATCCTGAGCAGCGCATCGATCATGTCGTCGGAAAAGCCGGATTTATGGTCCGTCGACCAGGAACCCATCATGCCCTGCACCGAGCCGTCGCCAAAGGGCTGCACGAAGGCGAGGTAGTCGGTGATGCCGTCCTTGCGCAGGTCCTCGAAGATCGGGAATTCGGCCGGGCCTTCTTGGGTCAGCCGGCGGCGGATGTGCTGCAGGTTGTTGTCGAGCAGGTAATAATAGGGGCTCTGCAGGAAGCGGTCCGGCTTCTGCCCGGCCGGCATGCGAAAACCTTCGATGGTGACGCCGCTGGCGCGCCGCCAGGTGAAGCTCAGCGCATCGTAGAGCGGATGCAGCATCGAAAAGGTCAGGTGCACGCGCGCGATCGGCAGGCCGGCGGCCGCAAGCCTTTCGCAGAAGCCGCGGACGATGTTTTCAAGCTCGTCTCCGGCCAGCGAAGAGTTCGTCAGCCATTCAGCGACCCGGTCCAACAGGATGGAGGAGACGCTGGTTTCGATCGTGCTCATTCTCGGTATGATCCTCATAAGGCACGCCATCCCTAAGAGCCATAAATTCCCTCGGCCGCCGCATTTTCATGCGCAGGTCACAGGGAAATCAGGATGTACGAGCGGTAATATAGTGTCAACGGATCTGCCGAAAGCCCGGCAGTGGCGCCCCTCAGCTCCCCATATCCGGGGATCGGACGGGTTGTCCTTTCCAGCTGGTTCGTTATCAAAAGTCAAAATAGGGATGCTGCAAGTGCGAAACAATGGGAGCTGTAATTTTTTGTGCGCTCAAGTTGCAGCAAACGTCGCGGCCTGAGTCATTTTCGCCACACCCGGCTAAGGGATTTTCAATGTAGCAGATTGGCGAGACCAGCTGTCATCCGGCTGCCGCTTATCCCTCCCCAACTCCTCCCCACAAGGGGAGGGGCTAAGCTGCGGTCGCCGGCTGTGATCTAAATGAGAGGTCTTACTGGCTGTTGCCGTTCTCCGGATCGTTAGATGGAGGTCATGCGTAGCGGTGTGGCACGGTAGCCCCTCCCCCTTGTGGGGAGGGGTTGGGGAGGGGTCTTGGGTCGTCAACCGACGATATTGCCGCCGGGGAGAAGAGGGCCTCGGGTTTAATTCCACGCGATCATGCATTAGATCAGCTTTCCCTGTTCCCCGTTTGAAAGATCGCGCCTTGGCCACCTCCACCTTCGATACGCTTTTGCAGAAGATCGAAACCCGCGCGGCCCGTGCCGGCATCATCGGGCTTGGTTATGTCGGCCTGCCGCTGGCGATGGCGGTGGCGCGTAGCGGCTTTGCGGTGACCGGCTTCGACATCGATCCAGGCAAGATGGTGGCGCTCGATGCCCGCCGCTCCTATATCGACGCGGTGAGCGATGAGGCGCTTTCTGCCGAGATCGACGCGGGCCGCTTCAAGGCGACGACCGATTTCGCCCGCCTTGCCGAGTGCGACGTCGTCATCATCTGCGTGCCGACGCCGCTCACCAAACATCGCGATCCCGACCTTTCCTTCGTCGAGGCGACGTCGCGGTCGATTGCCGCGCATTTGCGCCCCGGTCAGCTCGTCGTGCTGGAATCGACCACCTATCCCGGCACGACCGATGACGTGGTGAAGGTCATTCTCGAAGGCACCGGGCTGAAATCCGGCTCGGACTTCTTCGTCGGCTTCTCCCCGGAGCGTGAGGATCCCGGCAACCAGCACTATCATACCGCCACCATCCCCAAGGTCGTCGCCGGCGACGGGCCTGAGGCGCTGGCGCTGATGAAGGCCTTCTATGGGGCGGCGGTATCATCCGTCGTTCCGGTCTCTTCGAATGCGACGGCCGAGGCCGTGAAGCTCACCGAAAACATCTTCCGCTCGGTCAATATTGCCCTCGTCAACGAGCTGAAGACCGTCTATGCGGCGATGGGTATCGACGTCTGGGAAGTCATCGACGCTGCCAAGACCAAGCCCTTCGGCTACATGCCCTTCTATCCCGGCCCCGGTCTTGGCGGCCATTGCATCCCGATCGATCCCTTCTATCTCACCTGGAAATCGCGCGAATACGAGCTGCCGACCCGTTTCATCGAACTCGCCGGCGAGATCAATTCGGCAATGCCGCGTTATATCGTCGGCAAGCTCGCCGAAGCGCTCGACATCCGCGCCGGCAAGGCGCTGAGCCGCAGCCGGGTGCTCGTGCTTGGGCTCGCCTACAAGAAGAACGTCGCCGATATAAGAGAAAGCCCGTCGCTGCGGCTGATCGAGATCATCGAGGAGCGTGGCGGACACGCAGATTATCACGATCCCTTCGTCGCCGAGATCCCGCCGACGCGCGAATACCAGGCGCTGAAGGGCCGCAAATCGGTGACGCTGACGTCTGATACCATTGCCGGCTACGATGCGGTGCTGGTGGCGACCGACCACGACAAGGTGGATTATGCGGGGCTGTCGAAAAGTGCGGCGCTGATTATCGACACGCGCAACGTCTTCAACCGGCTCGGCCTCTCGGGCGATCATGTCGTCAAGGCGTGACGGAAACGTCACCGCATAAGTCTGCTATTCGGCAGCGACTCCCATCGAGATGGCGGGCGAGCTAATGTTCCGTACTGACTTTCCGGCAATCTGTACATATATCCGTACGCTTGGAAGTTGGGAAAGGATGTCGATGGCCCACGTTCGTTTGACGGAGTTCCGGCAAAACATTGCAGCCTATTTTGATCAAGTCATCTCTTCTCGGGCGCCTCTGCTCGTGACCCGTCAAGGTTCGGAAGCAATGGTCTTGGTTGCCGAAGGCGAGTACGAGAGTATGCAAGAGACGTTACACCTGCTTTCGACGCCTGCTAATTCTGCCCGGCTACGCGAAAGTATCGGACAGCTTCGCAATGGGCAGGTGTTAGAGAGCGATCCTACTCTCTGACATGAAGTTGCTATGGACGCCGAATTCCTGGAAAGAGTACGAATACTGGCAGAAAAGCGACCAGAAGATGGTCGAGAAAATCAACGAGCTCCTGAAAGATACGAAAAGGTCAGCCTTTAAAGTTCTTGGCAAGCCAGAGCCATTGAAGGGCGATCTATCCGGATTTTGGTCAAGGCGCATCCTCGGAGAGCATCGGCTCGTCTACTGCGTGACTGGCAAGGGTTCCGACCAGCAGTTGGAAATCATTCAGTGCCGATTTCATTACGAAAAGTAGGTTCATGCGTGGTGCAGGTGATTGCGGCGTCCGAAGGATTGCGGGGTTACAGCGTTAGATCACGCTCGGCGCTGTAGAAAGTGATTTGCCGGTGATCTGGCTAGCGGCCACCGCATAACCGCCGGCGGCGCCATCGATGAAATGGATGTGATCGCGCGCGATCGGCGTCGGCACGAAGCAGGTCATCAGCGCTGAGGATTGTCGATGCAGGCCGTAGCGCGCCACACCCTTGGCCTGTGCCTGTTGCAGCAGCGTCTCGATGCGCTTCAGGTGTTCGGCGTCGACGTCGATTGTCATTTTCAGCCCGTCGTCGAACTTGCGGAAATCGGAATTGTCGGCGACGTCGCGCTTGTAGCGGCGGGCATCGAAGCGGCCGAGCGGAATGCTGAGCCTGTAGCACACAACCGTGATGGCGAGCTGCAGGAAGATGAAGAGCTTTTGCCACAACCGCCGGCGCGGTGAGGCGGTGGCTTTGGCCTCGCGATTGATACCATGTAGCGAGAAGGCAAGGTCCGGACCATCGGCCGGTACCGGATGGCTGTCGCGGTTCTGCTCGGTGGTGATGGCGACAATGCCGCCGACGAGCTCTTGAAATTCCCGGCCTGGCCGGCCTTCGCCAGGCACGGCGATAATCGAGACGATCTCGCCGTTTCTCGCATCGATCGGGCTCCAGCGGCAGGAGAGACCGGTGAGATCCGGGCGAGTTCCAGCGGGCGCGCGGGCGATGCCGTAACGGCCGAGCTTCATCTGTCTTTCGGCCCAACTGGTGCCGCCGCCCCAGAACATCGCATAAGTCACATAGGGGCTTGCGGAGTAACGCGCGACACGGACGTCGAGGCCCTCGGCGCGGGTGTCGGCGACCGGCACGATGGCGACGCGCAGCATCAGGCCCAGATCCTCTTCGACCCAGATCTGCACGGCGGCAAGGGCGCCGCGTGCCGCCGCCTCCAGCGAACCCGGAAGCGCGATCAGTGCGCCGTCACCGCCGAAGACGAAGGGATAATCGCCCTTGCCGACGGCATTCAACACGGCTGAAATGACGCTGGCGCCCGCCATGTTGACGTCCTTGTAACGGCCGGCGCCGATTGCCTGCGTCGAGCCGACGATGTCGGCGAGCGCCAGCACCCATCCGTCCGGCAGCGGCCGGTAGTTGGCGGCGTCGGTCACGCCCTCGAATTCGCTGAAGAGCGGCACTTCGGCAAAAAAATCTTCGTCGGTCACGGTTTTCATGTCATCAAGCTTAGCACAGACCCATGTTGCCACTGCAACGCCAATTCCCATTTACGGCAATCGACTTGCCAAGGTTTCATGTGTTAGAGCATTTCCTGCTTTTTCGGACGCACGGAAATGCTCTATCTTTTTGTTTTTACGCAATTCCGGATGCAAAACCGCTCTCGCACTTTTGCTGGAATTCCTCCAGGACCGCCGACGATTTCATGACGGATAGAGATTAGATGAGCCGCCTCGACAGCTTCATTCGCCGGTTGACGGCTCAACGCGACATTTTGAACTCGATCGTCGATCTGGTGGGGGAAATTGAAGGCCCGGTGCTGGAGTTCGGCCTCGGCAACGGCCGCACCTATGATCATCTGCGCGAGATTTTTCCCGGCCGGCGCATCGTCGCCTTCGACTGGGAAGCGCGCTCCTATTCGGCCTCGACACCGCAGGCAGAAGACATGGTGACCGGCAATATCCGCGAATCGGGCCAGGCCTTCGTCGGCATCGGCGCAGCCCTTGCCCATGCCGATATCGGCACCGGCCATGACGAGATCGACGCGGTGACGCTGACCTGGCTGCCGCAGCTGATGGCCGGCGTGCTCGCCCATAACGGCGTCGCCGTCAGCGGGCTGCCGCTTGAGCATCCCGAGCTGGTGGCGCTGCCGCTGCCTGGCGGCATCAAGGACGGCCGTTATTTCCTCTACCGACGGACGTAGAGGATAGCATCGGCCCTGCTGCATAATTCCTGAAATCGGAATCGATTTAAGGATAAAATTATGCAGCCATTCAAAGTGCTACAGCGCCGCGGCTCTTGAAAGACGCGCGGCGCTGTAGTGTTTCGGTTCACGCCACCAGACCCTTGGTCAGTTCCAGCGCCTGCCGTTCGAACAGCCGGCGATAGATACCGTTATTGAGCCGGATCAGCGCCTGGTGGTCGCCTTCTTCAACGATTTTTCCCTTGTCGAAGACCAGCAGCCGGTCCAGCGCCCGCACCGTGGACAGCCGGTGGGCGATGACCAGCGTCGTGCGGCCGTTCATCAGACGTTCCATGGCCTGCTGGATCTGCACTTCACTCTCGCTGTCGAGGCTCGACGTCGCTTCGTCCAGGATCAGCACCGGCGCATCCGCCAGGAAGGCACGGGCAATGGCGACACGCTGCCGCTCGCCGCCCGACAGCTTGACGCCGCGTTCCCCCACCATCGTCTCATAGCCCTTGGGAAGGTCCATGATGAAGTCGTGGGCACTCGCCTGTTTCGCCGCCTGCTCGATCTCGCGCCGCGAGGCGTTAGGCCTGGAATAGGCGATGTTTTCCGCCAGCGTGCGGTGGAACAGGATAGGCTCCTGCTGCACGATGGCGATCTGGCCGCGCAGGCTTGATTGCTTGACCCCTGCAATATCCTGCCCGTCGATGCGGATCGCGCCCGAGTTGACGTCATAGAGGCGCTGGATGAGCTTGACGAAGGTCGTCTTGCCGGAACCCGAATGCCCCACCAGGCCCACGCGCTCACCCGGCTTGATGGTGACCGAAAAATCCTGATAAAGCGGAGTGGGATGAGCGCCGTACTGGAAGGTGATGCGATCGAAGACGATCTCGCCCTCGCGGATCTTGATCGGCTTGGCGCTAAGCTTGTCCTCGATATCAAGCGGCATCTTGTCGAGCAGCACCAGTTCTTCCATGTCGTTGACGGCACGCTGCAGGTTACGGATGTCCTGGCCGACATTGCGCAGATAACCTTGCAGAACGAAGAACATGGCCAGCACGAAGGTGATGTCGCCAGGCGTCGCCAGCCCCTGCCGCCACATCACCAGGCCCGTTCCCAAAATACCTGCCTGCATCGAAACCATCATGAAGCCTTGGATCGTGCCGCTCAATGTGCCGCGCTTCCATGTCCGCCGCGTGCGGCTGTCCCATCTGGCGAGCACCTGGCCCAGTCGCGTCTCTTCGCGGCTTTCAGCGCCGAAGGCCTTGACCACCGAATTGCAGCTGATCGCATCTGCCAGCGCACCACCCAGCTTGGTGTCCCAGGCGTTGGCAAGCCTTGCCGCCGGCGATACGAAGCCCATGGAAAGCGCCACGGTCACCCCGATATAGATCAGCGACCCCGCAGCCACGATCAGGCCCATGATCGGCCAGTAGCTGCCGAGCACGATACTGGCGCCGACCAGCATGACGATGGAAGGCAGCAAGGCGACCAGCAGCAGGTCGTTGAGCGAGTCGAGCGCCCACATGCCGCGGGTGATCTTGCGCACCGTCGAACCGGCAAAGCTGTTGGCGTGCCAGTCGGTCGAGAACCGCTGCACCTTGTGGAAACCGTTATTCGTCACATCCGCCATGGTGCGGAGCGTCAGCCGGATAATGCCGTTGAAGATGAACCAGCGCAATGCCACGCTGGTCAGGCCCAGTGCCACGACGATGACGAAGGCGCGCAGCGCCCGGTCAGCCGCATTGCTGCCGGCAATGGCATCGACGATCTGGCCGGAAAACACCGGCACCATGACTTCGGCCAGCGTGCTTGCTATCACCAACACGATGATAATGCCCACTAATACAGGCCGATGGCGCCAATGATGGAAAACAAAGCCGAGCACATGGCGATAGGCATCGGCGCGGAAATCGAGCTTCTTGCGAGTCATTTTAATCGCTCGGCGCCGTGTTCGGCAACCGGTCCTCAAAATAGAGAGTTGGAAGGCACAGCCCAAGCGGGAGACGAAATAATCCCGTCAGATCATCGGGCTATGAATTAAGGGAAAACCGCATCTCGGGCGCGCTTGAGGCGGGCCGCGAATGGAAATGACCTAGCGTCGGGACATTCCGCACGGGAAGGTTTCGATGATTGCTGGCATGCAACGCCTCCCTTATGTTTGAACTAAAGCGGTGAGCGTTTTGTACCGAAGCAATTCGCCATTGCCAAGCGGATATTTGCAACCTTACAGAAAGTGATGCTTAAACGACACACCTTATGCGCTTGCGAATAGACGGTTCGGGCCGGCGTGCTCGCTCATAACGACATCAAGAAAGGCCGTTATTTTCTCTACCGCAGGACGTAATCCCCGGTCAGGAGGCGCAGGAATAGGATCTGGCGGAGAGCGTGGTCAGTTTTGTCTCGAAGTCGGCGGCGATTTTGTCCAGCGTCACGCTGTCCAACCGTCGCAGCAGCAGGGCCTGGGCCTGCTTCATCGCGTCGCCGAGGGCGACATTCACCGCCTGTTCCACGAGGCATTGGGGCTGATCGTCGGCGGGGCCGATGGCGAAGAGATGCGGCTCGCCGATGGCGCGGTAGACGTCGAGCAGAGTGATCTCAGATAGCGGACGCACCAGCGTCCAGCCGCCGCCATGGCCTTTCTCGGAGCGGACGTAGCCCTGTTGGCGAAGGCCGGCCATGGTGCGGCGGACGACGACCGGATTGGTGTTCAGCATCTTGGCAATCATCTCGGAGGTCGCCGAATGCTGGTGCTTATCCATGTGGATCAGCACGTGCAGCATGCGTGAAAGGCGGCTGTCATTGCGCATGGGTCTCTTCCTGTCGATCGGACGGATCATTATCGCAAGCGGATCGTAACAAGACAAGTAACATGATGCTTGACGGCGCCAATTCATGTAACTTATGTTGAGCCATGAGTTCGATATCAAGGGAGAGTTCCATGTCGTTTGAAGCCATCGTCATCGGCGGAAACTTCGCCGGCCTGTCGGCCGCCATGCAGCTGGCCAGGGCGCGGCGGCGCGTGCTGCTCGTTGACGCCGGCGCGCCGCGCAATCGGTTTTCTGAAGCGTCGCATGGGTTCCTCGGCCAAGACGGCCAAACGCCAGCGGCGATCATGCGGGAGGGAAAACGGCAGCTTTCGCTTTATCCGACCATCACCATCCGCCAGGGGAAAGTCGTCCGGGCGCACAGCGATGGTGACGCATTCATTGTCGGCACCGAAGACGGCAGCGAAGAACGAGCCACGCGCGTCGTGCTTGCAACCGGCGTCAGCGACACGCTGCCGGAAATCCCCGGCCTCAAGGAGCGATGGGGCCGCTCCGCGCTGCACTGCCCCTATTGCCACGGTTTTGAGGTCAGCGGTGGCAAGCTCGGCGTTCTCGCAATCCATCCGCATTCGGCCCATTCCGCCATGATGATTCCGGACTGGGGCGCAACGACGTTTTTCACCCAGGCGCTGTTCGAGCTCGACGAAGAGCAATTGGTGAAGCTGACCGCCCGTGGCGTCCGGATCGAACGCAGCCCTGTCGTCGAATTCTTGGGCGACGATCCGAAGCTTGAGGCCGTTCGCCTCGCCGATGGCCGCGTTTTGCCGATCGATGCCGTCTTCATCGCGCCGAAAACGACGATGGCGAGCCCGATTGCCGAACAGCTCGGCTGCGCCTTCGACGACGGCCCGTTCGGGCCAATCATTCGGATCGCCGATAACAAGGAAACCACCATCAAGGGTGTCTTCGCCGCCGGCGATGCGGCAAGCGCCATGCACAATGCCACGCTCGCCTCCGCCTCAGGCGTGCTCGCCGGCGTGCACTGCCATCAATCGCTTGTCATGCAGTCGGCCGCATAAGGCAGAATCAGGAAGTTAAACAGTAGAATTCTCCCCCAACAGGTCAGGGACCTTCACCTCTACCTCGCAGTCATCGAGGTAAAAATCTCAACGCGTTAATCATTGCTTTTAAAATGATGATCCCGATGCAACCGACTTATTGCAATTTATACGTTTGAATTGTAGCTGTTTTTCATCCCGAAATGACTGTCGAGCAAGACGATGGTGAGACCGGGGATCACCGCGCTTGCATCAGCATAAATGGGGGCATTGAAATGGGGTTTACTGAAGCTGTTCGGACAGTTTTAACGCAGAAGTACGCAACCTTTTCCGGCAGGGCGTCCCGCTCGGAATATTGGTGGTTCGTGCTGTTCTATTCCTTGGTAGGGCTCGCGCTTGTAATTTTGGCTTTGGTGGTAGGCGCCTTTTCCGACCAACAGGGTGGAGTTTCGTCAGCGGTGGTCGCCATCATGGTGATCGGCGGATTGTTTGGGCTTGCAATCTTTCTACCAATATTATCCCTTCAGGTTCGCCGTTTCCACGATCGCGACATTTCCGGTTGGTGGTATCTCGCGCTGATCGTCTTGGGCATGGTTCCCTATATCGGTACCATTACGGGTCTCGCGATCACGGTTATTTCCGTAATGAGGGGCACGGATGGTCCGAACAGGTTCGGGCCGGATCCGCTGCGTCCCGAAGCGAGAGCAGAGGTCTTTGCCTAGACAATGACCATCCGCAATCTCGGCCTGCTGGTGGCTCTGTTGCTTGCCACCTTGGCTCAGTTTTCGCCTGCTTGGGCGCAAGACAGCGACAGTCAGCAGGTGGGCGGCGGCGATCATCAAAAGAGCGCCGTCGGAGCCGAGTATGCCGCGCAGTGCCGGCAGAACGGATTGCGCTGCACGCTCGTCTATGGCGACGTCGCGGCAAAGGCCGAGCCGGCATCGAATACGACAAAATCGTCGCCACAACGCAAACCGTTGATGATCCCGCGCGAGCCCGTTGTCAGCGGTCCTCTGGCGGTTGCCGTCGTGCTTGTCGGTCTCGTCGTGGCCGTCGGCTTGTGGATACGCTTCGGCAATGGCGGTGTCTTGCTCTCGTCTGCTCCACGCGACATCAAGCGGCAGGGGGAGGCGCCGGAAAGCTGGCGCACGTCCGCAGCCGAGGCCGAGGAAAGGCCGAGCGACTTCCTGCAACGCATTGCCGCTATGGCGGATCGACGACAGGCGCTTGTCCTGCTGCTCAGACATTGCCTGCTTCACGCGGCCGATGTGACTGGAACACGGCTTTTCCGCTCGGATACGGAACGGGCCGTTTTCGCCCGTCTACCGAGCAATATGCCCGAACGCGATAGGCTTGAAAATTTTCTGACGGCGGTGGAGCTCGTTCATTACGGCGGCCGCACGCTTGCGGAAAACCATTTCGGCGTCCTTCTGACGACCGCGCGCGGCTTGCTGTCATCGGGCAGAGTGGCCAATGCGTAATTCGGGGCCCCTTCTGTTGCTGGGGTTGTTGCTTCCGCTGGCGGCGCTGGCAGTCTTTGCGCTTTCGCGCGGCAGCGATTTCGACCGCTCGCCGCTTGGCAACAAGGGGTTGGAAACGTGGCTGCAAGCCAAGGGTATCCCCGTCGTCCGATCCGACCCTCATGTCGCTCGGGCGCGTTCGGAAATCTCGCTGCGCATCATTCCCCTGTCGATACACCAAGCCGAGGCTGTCGCACCTCAGGCAAACGAGGAAGCGGATGACGCAGGCCCGGAAAGCCCGATCCGGGAGTCAAACCGCTATGCGCTGCCGACGCTGATCGTTTTGCCGAAATGGCGCGGCAGCGTGTCAACGAATGGCATTGCCAGCACATCGGGACTGATCGATCTCGCCGATATCGGCGGCGAACTCGACAAGCTCGGTTATTCAGATTTTGGCTTTGCCCGTAGCAGCACCGATTTTGAAGAGGCGCAGCCGCAGCCGAAACCGGGCCAGCCCATCAATATCGCCCTCTATCAGGCACAAACGTTCGAACGGTCGAGCCTGCCGAGCGGTTGGGAGGAGCTGGCGGGCACACCGTCGGGCGCGCTGCTACTGCGTGGCGAGGACGACCCGAACGTCTATCTGCTGTCGGATCCGGACCTGTTGAACAATCACGGACTGGCTCTGGCCGATAACGCCTCCTTTGCCGCGTCGCTCGTCACGCTGTTGCGCGGCGCGGGCGAGAAGCGGCCGGTCTATCTGGATACGGCCGGCCTGCCTCTGGATAGTAAGAAACCGGCGGATGAAGGCCGGACCTACGAGCGCTCTGCCTCCGATTTCAAGCGGTTTTTCGCTTATCCGCTGTCCGTCATCTGGGGAGTGCTGTTCGTCGTCGCCGCTATTTGTTTCTGGCGCGGCGCCTATCGCTTCGGGCCTGCTTTGCCCGAGGCATCCGCAAACACCGAGATGTCGAAGACGGCCGCGATCGACGCGACGGCGCGTCTGCTGCGCCTGTCAGGCAATGATGGCCGGATGACCGGACAGTTCGTGCTCCATCTGCTTGCGGACAAGGCGCAACTGGTCTTCGGCCCCGGAGCCGGAAACGAGGCAGGCGTAGAGCGGCTGTTTCAACGCCTGGCGCGCCGCGATCAGGCGGCGGCGAAGGCATTGCACTCGTCAGCGCAAGCGCTGATCGATCGTGGGCATCGGATGACGCGGGCGGATCTGCACCGCAATCTCGAAATATTTAGAAAGTCGCTAGAACAGGATGATTTCAGGCCGGGTCGGCCTAAAATCTGAATCCTGTTCTAAATCAAAGAATTAGAGCATGATGTCGTCCGAAAACCGCTTACACTTTTCGGCATCATGCTCGAGGGAGCATTGACCTTGGATCTAGGTGAATTTCGCAATCTTATCGCTGCGGTTCGTGGCGAAATCGGCAAAGCCGTGCAGGGGCAGGATGCGATCATCGATCTCGTCCTGATCTCGATTTTTGCCGGCGGCCACTGCCTCGTCGAAGGTCCGCCCGGTACAGCCAAAACCTTGCTTGCCCGGTCGGTCTCCGCCGCCATGGCGCTGCAATATCGTCGCATCCAGTTCACGCCGGACCTGATGCCCGGCGATGTTCTGGGGGTCAATCTCTTCAATTTCCAGACCAATCAGTTCCACCTGACCAAGGGCCCGGTCTTTACCGACATTCTTCTCGCCGACGAGATCAATCGCGCCCCCCCGAAGACGCAATCCGCCCTGCTGCAGGCGATGAACGAGCGGATGGTCACGCTTGACGGAACCGATTATTCCCTGGGGCCGGATTTCTTCGTGCTTGCCACGCAGAACCCGATCGAGCAGCAGGGCACCTATCCCTTGCCCGAAGCACAGCTCGATCGCTTCCTGTTCAAGCTTGTCGTCGATTTTCCCAACCGCGATACGGAAATTGCCATTCTGTCCAAACACGCGACGCAGGCGCTGAAATCAGACCTGCGCAATGCCGGCATCCGTCCGCTGGTCACGAGTGCCGCACTCGCTACGGGGCGGGCGCTGATCGATGCGATCCATCTGGACAACACGATCCTGACCTACATCGTCGACCTCGTGCGCGCCACGCGCTCCGATCCCGACATTCTCTATGGCGCGTCCACCCGCGCGGCCGACGCCGTAGCGTCGGCAGTGCGCGTGCGCGCGGCTTTCGAGGGAAGGGATTACGGCTTGCCGGACGATATCCAGGCGTTGCTAGTGCCTGCCTTGCGCCATCGCATCGTGCTTTCGCCCTCGGCGGAAATTGATGGGCGCACGCCGGACGAGGTGCTGCGCAATATCATGAACCGCGTAGATGCGCCCCGTTAAATGCGGCCATCCTCCACTCTGATCGCGCTCGTTCTGATATCCGCCGCGGTGACGGTCTTCACCAGCCTGTGGTGGCGCGACATGAGCTCCTTCTTGCTCCTCATGTGGCTTGCGCTTGCAGCCCTGACCGTCGCCGATTTGGTCATCTCCAACCTGGCGGGGAGGATGACGATCGATTTCGATCTGCCGCCGCAAGGCTTTGTCGGCCACACCGCCGCGTTTACGGTCGGCATCCGGCCGCAGAAGGGCGCGCTGCCCCGGAAAATCGAAATCCGGCTCAATCTCGCTCCCGAGCTGGTCGTCGACGAAATCAGATGGCTCGACCCTGCATCGGGTGCCGGAGAAGGAGAGGTCAAGGCCTCTCTGGACCTTCATCTGACCCGGCGGGGACGATACGGGGTCAACGCGCTGTGGCTGAAGTGGCCATCGCGGTTGAAGCTGCTCGAGATGATCGCGAAGATGCCCGTTGGGAAAGAGATCGCCGTCCAGCCCGACATATCGCCGGTGCTGTCTGGAGCGATCAAGACCCAGATCCTGCCGCTGGAGGCCGGCCAGAAGGATTTGCGGTTGCGCGGCGAGGGATCGGAATTCCACCAGCTGCGTGAATTTGTAAGCGGCATGGATCCGCGCAGCATCGATTGGAAGCGCTCGGCGCGCATGCGCAGCCTCGTCGTGCGCGAGATGAGGGCCGAACGAAACCACCAGATCATCCTCTGCGTCGATTCCGGACGGCTGATGGCCGAGCAGCTTGCCGGCTTCACAAAGCTCGATCGCGCCATCAATGCGGCTCTCGCCATGTGCTGGGGCGCAGGCCTTGCTGGCGATCTCGTCGGCTTCTACAGCTTCGACAGCCGTCCGCGTCTGTTCGTGCCGGCCTTGCCCGGACGAGCGGCTTTTCCGCGGCTGCAGACGGTGTGCGCCGGGCTGCGCTACGAAACCCAGGAGACCAACCATACCTTGGGGCTGACCCACCTTTCGGGTCGCCTGAAGCGACGGTCGCTGATTGTGATATTCTCCGATTTCGTCGACACCATCACGGCGGAGCTGATGATCGAGAACATGCAGGCGCTCGCCCGGCATCACTTCGTCGTCTATGTCGCCTTGCGCGATCCGATACTCGCCAAGCTCATCGAGCCTGAGGAAACGACGCTCGATGCCGTCGCCCGCTCGGTTGCGGCGCGCCAGATCCTTCAGGAGAGGCGCGCCGTCATGGAAAAGCTGGCGCGTCTCGGCGTGCTTTGCCTCGACAGCACGCCGGAGGCACTGACTTCGGATCTCATTGCGCGCTACATCGAAATCAAATCCCGTGAGATGATATGATGGATATCGGTATCGACGGCAGGATGGATGGGGGCGCGACAGTCAATCTCGGCGCCGTTCAGAACGATACGCTTCGTTCGGCCCGCTTCCGGCTGGAGCGCGAGGCACACTGGCGCCAACTGGACGAACTGGTGACGCGTGCCGAGAAAGGGGGCGCAGCCGCGCTCGGCTATGATGAAGTCCGCAATCTCGCCACCGGATACAGGCAGGCGATGAACTCGTTGAGCGTGGCGCGCGATATTTCCCTCGATCGCGCCTTGATCGCCTATCTGGAAAGCCTCTGCGCCCGGGCCTATCTCGTCGTCTACGCTCCTCAGGAAAGCCTTGGCGGCCTAATGAGGCGCTTGCTGTTGCACGGCATTCCCCAGGCGGTGCGGCGCTCGGTCCTGCCTTTGTTCATCGGCTTTCTGGCGCTCATTCTGGGGGCGGCTGCCGGATACAGGCTCTGCACCAACGATCCGAGTTGGTTCTATACCTTGGTGCCGCCGGAGATGGCCGACCAGCGCACGCCCGATGCCTCGACCGATTACCTCCGCTCGACCATCTATGGCGATGAAGGGCATGACAGCGACCGGCTGGCCGCATTTTCCAGCTTTCTCTTTTCCCACAACACCACCATCGTCATCCTGATCTTCACCCTTGGTGTTTTCCTGTCGGTGCCGAGCTTCATCCTGACGTTTTACAATGGTCTGATCCTCGGCGCGTTCTTCGCGATGTTCTATCGCAGAGGGCTCGGCTACGATGTCTTCGCCTGGCTCTCGATCCACGGCGTGACCGAGCTTGCGGCCATCGCTATTGCCTGCGCCGGCGGGGCAAGGCTCGGACTTGCCGTTCTCCTTCCCGGTGCCAGAACGCGAAAGGAAGCCTTGCGCCACCAGGCGCATGATGCCGTCAAGCTCGCCATCCTGGCGGCGCTGATGCTTGTCGCGGCAGCCTTCATCGAAGGCTTCCTGCGTCAGCTGATCCAGGATCCGCTCTGGCGCATCGTCATCGGTTGGGGGATGGGCCTCTTCTGGGTAGGCTGGCTGCTGCTTGGAGGCCGTGAAAGCAAAGCGTCGCGTGAGGCCGTGCGATGAACCGGACAGACACGGACGGCAGCCACGTCGAGCAGTTCATTCCGCCGGAGGGCGTCCCGATCACCTTCGCCATTGCCTCGATCGGAACCCGTTTCGGCGCGCAATTCCTCGACATCGTCTTCACCTCGATCATCATATTCATCTGCGCTGTGGCCATCATCTTCACAGGCGTGCTGCCTACGACGGCGGAGGCGATGCTCATGGTGATGCTCGGTTTTTTGGTGCAGACCCCCTATTACATTCTCTCGGAGCTCATCTGGAACGGACGCACGCTCGGAAAGAGAATCACCGGCATCCGCGTCATCAACATGGACGGACGGCGGCTCACGCCGCACCAGGTGACCGCACGCAACCTGATGAAACAGGTGGAGATTTTCGCCCCCATGGGCCTTTTGGCTTCGGTCGGCACGCAGTCGGTCTGGGAAAACGGTCTGACGAGCCTCTGGCTTCTAGCGGTGGTCGTCGTCCCCTTCACCAACCGACGCCGGCAAAGGCTTGGCGACATCATTGCCGGCACCCTGGTGGTCGACACTCCGCGTTCCGTGCTCTTGTCCGACCTCGCGCTGTCTGCTCCTGCCGCCGTCTCGTCGCAGGCGGAATTCGAATTCCTGCCGGAACATCTCGATATCTACGGCAAATATGAGCTGCAGACGCTGGAGGACGTGCTTCGCGACTCGACGAAGACAGCCAACCATAAAGAGATCGAACAGATCGTGCGAACCATTACCCGGAGGATCCGGTATGAAGACACGGTGAAGCCCGGCCGGGGACTGGTTTTCCTGAATGAGTTTTATCGCGCCCAACGCGAGCATCTCGAGAGCTTGAAGCTTTTCGGCACGCTTCGCGAAAACAAATATCATGAGCATTCGCGATCAGAGGCGAAGAAACTTGTTTGATGTGATTTCGCTGGCACTTGCCCCGTCTTGGGAATGAAAAAGGCCCGCCTATCTCAGAACGTTCGCCGACACGCCGGCGCCGCTGCCCTGACAATGAAGGGCGTGGCGTGCCCGCGGCCCCCTCATCCGACCCTTCGGGCCACCTTCTCCCCGCTGGGGAGAAGAGGGAGAATGCGGCTTCGTCATCGACCCATTGGATGGAGTGCCTTGCGCAGGAGGGTTCGTTTCGGCAGTGCCGGCTCGCCTTGTTCTCCCTTCTCCCCTCGGGGAGAAGGTGGCCCGAAGGGTCGGATGAGCATCTGTGTTTGGTGTCAAGGTGGATTTGGTGTCCAGATGCGGTTTTTGGTGATGAGGGTGTTTGCCAGGACGATGAGCTTTCTCATGACGGCGACGAGGACGACCTTATTGGGTTTTCCGACTTTCTTCAGCCTTGCGGCGAAGCGTGCGAGGTCCGGGTTGTGACGGGAGGCGGACAGGGCGGCCATGTAGATGGCGTTCCTGGGTGCTGGGCGTCCGCCCCTGATGGAGCGATGTCCGGCCCGCTCGCCACTTTCGCAGGCAATCGGCGCAAGGCCGGTCAGCATGGCGGCCTGCTTGCCGGAGCAGGCGCCAAGTTCGCAAAGGCCAGCGATCAGGCTTGCGGCGGTGACGGCTCCGATGCCGGGAATGGAGATGAGGATGTCGAGGCGGCGGCGCATCTCGGGATCGGCGCAGATGCTGCGCTCGATCTCGGCGTCCAGTCTTGCGATATGGGTGTCGAGCGCGGCAAGCCGGCGCGTCAGTTCCTTGCGCAGGAAGGCGGTCACGGCCGTCTTCATCCGGTTGGACAGGGCGGTGCGTTCGCCATTGGCGGCAGATCGGGCATTGACCAGTTCCTGCAGGGCTTCCAGCGCTTGGTCCGGCGGTGGGGTCTGTGCGGGCTTGAGGGCTTCTCCCATGATGGCCAGAAACCGCGCATCGAGCCGATCGGTCTTGGCGAGAAAGCCGCAGGCTTTGGCAAACAGCCGGGCGCGCAGCGGGTCGACGACCGACACGTAAAAGCCATCGGCATGCAGCGAGCGCTGGACGGCGCGATGCCACTTGCCGGTCGCTTCCATGACGATACGCAGCGCCGAGCGCGGCATCTGGTCAAGCGCATCGAGCTCCCGCTTGAGGCGGCGCAGGCCGGCCGTGTCGTTGGTCACCCGAAAACTGCGGCCGAGAGGATGCAGATGAATGTCCAGCCACTCTTTACAGACATCGATGCCGACATAAACTGTCGCCATCGCGGTGCGTTCGGACGATACCTTGCCTTGCATACGGGACCTGCTCCCCACTATCTGTTCAGGACAAACGCGAAGGACGGGCGGACCAGGCTCATCCCCGGTTCACGCCAAGGGGGTTACGGTCCCGCCCGTCCGACCCCTGGGGGATGGCCATCCCCCAGGGGTCGCACCCATCATCAACGGATGCAGTTTGAACATGCAAGGGGGCTGCACGGCACAAGGCCCACCTCTACGGCAAAAACAGCACGTTGTACTGATCAAACTCACCCGGCAGATCCCGCACCTTCATCTCCACCTCGCGATCCTCGAACAGCACGAGGCAATCCTCGTAGAAGCCGGACAGCATGGATATGAAGGCTTTCGTTCCCTCCGGGCCGTAGAAGAGCGGCGTGAATTCCATATAGAGCGGCACGCGGCGGGCAAGCAGCGGCCGCATCGAGCGGCAGGCGACCGGCTCGTAGCCTTCGATATCCATCCAGACGAGGCCGATTGCGGCCGGATCGACCGAAAGACCGGCAAGGATCTCGGAAACCGGCTTCACCGGCACGCTGATCTTCCTGTCTGTCGGGCTTTGACGGATGGCGCTGCTCTTGCCGTGATTGTTGAGGTTGAGGAAAAAGTCGATCTCGCCTTCGCTCTCGCCGGCGGCGCAGTTGACGAGGCGGACTTTCTCCTCCAGCCGATTCTGGCGAATATTGAGGGCAAGCAGCGGGAAATTGCGCGGATCGGGCTCGATGCTGACAATATTGATGTAAGTGTCGCTGAGGGCGAAATAGACGGTCTGGGTGCCGATATTGCCGCCGATCTCCAGCAGCGTCGCGTCCTTTCGCAAGAGGCCGCGCTCGCGCAGGATGGCGATCAGCCGGTCGACGGCCTCGCGCTCGAAATGGCCCTTTCGGAAGACCTTGCGGCCGATATAGTCGGCGGGCGAGAAGGTCATCAGGTGGTCGCCGGCGTCGATCGTCATCGAGACGACGCGCGGGCCGATATTTTCGATCAGCAAGCGGCGGCCGAAGCGGGTGTCGAAGAAGCGCGAAGCGGCTCTATTGCGCGCCTTGCGCAGCCGGCGGCTCCAGTATTTGGTGGTCAGCCAGGGCTTGCCGGGCATCAGGCTTTTCCTTCGAGCGGTTCCGCCGCTTTCTCTCTCGGAATGACGTAGACTTTCAAGGGCAGGGCCCGGCCGCGCACACTGATATCACGGCTTTCGATGCCGGAAAGGTCAGCACCCGAAAGGGTCGCCACCGGTTCGGAGATGACGATCGCCGCTTCGAACTCCTTGGCAGCGCTTTCCAACCGGCTCGCAACATTAACGGTATCGCCGATCGCCGTCATGCTGCGCACCCGGCCGTACCCCATCGTGCCGACGACGGCCGGGCCGGTGTGAATGCCGATCGCGATGCGCAGCGGCAGCGCCAGTTCGTCGGCCAGCTCGGCGGCGAGTTTCTCGACCTCGGCGACGATCGCGCCTGCTGCGTTGAGCGCCTGGCGGCAGGCTTCCTCCGGCGCGGTATTGAGGCCGAAGAGTGCCATGGCGCCGTCGCCGATGAACTTGTCGAGCCGCCCGCCCGCCTGCTCCACCGCCTTGCCGATGATGGCGAAATAGCGGTTCAGCAGGAAGACGACGTCGAAGGGCAGGCGGGTTTCCGTCAGCGTGGTGAAATGGCGGATATCGACGAAGAGCACGGCGATTTCACGCTCGCGGCCGGGGCTCGTTTCCTGGCTGTTGGCAGGAAGGGCTGCCTCGACCGCCGGGACGAGAAGCGGCGCGACCGCAACGTCGCGGTTCGGACGAAGCTGGCAGGCGAGCCGGACATCCGGGCCGGCATTGATGCGCTTCAGCGTCGTCTGCTCCATCTTGTCGGGGGCCGGCAGGCTTTCGTAATCGCCAAAGATCTGCACGCGGCAGGTGGAGCACTGGCCCTTGCCGCCGCAGACGGCATAATGCGGCAGGCCACCGAGCCGGCTCGCTTCCAGCACCGAGAAGCCACGCGGCACCCGGATCACCTCGCCGCCCGGATAATTCACGGCGACCTGATCGAGCCGCTCCTTCAGCTTGCGCCGGGCGCGGGCGACGACGACGACGAGCAGCGAGGCCGAGAAGGCGCCGTAGAGCCCGGCGCGGATCACGGCGACCTGACGGTGAACTTCCGGGTTCGAGGCGTAACGGGTGTTGACCCCCTCCTTGTAGGCGCTGACCGTCATTGACTGCTGGTAGGAAGGGTCGGCGAGCGCCCGGCCCATTTCGACGAAGCCCAGCAGCGCGAGCACCGGCACGAGGATGGCGAGCGCCAGCATTAGCGGAGCGAAGTCCGGATACCAGGAGCGGTAGCGCAGCCAGAAATGGATGCCGATGCAGCCGTGGATCCAGACGGCGACAACGGCGAACACCTGCCGAACGCCGTTTGTCGGGTTCCTGATCCAGAGCATTCCGACGACCGTCTCGTAGTCATCGATGTAGCCGTAGAATTCGTGGGCGATGCGCGTACCGATGACATGATCGAGGAGCAGCAGCGGGATCATCAAGCCGAGCACGATCTGCGCCATTTCCCCCTTCGGCATGACGAGGCTGCGGCGCATGTAGATGGCGCGCAGCACCAGCGCGATATGGATGAGGACCGACGAATAGAAGATGGCGGTCCCCAGAGGATTGCGCCAGATCGCCAGGAAGAGGTGGGCGGCTTTATCGGCGGCAGCGACGGAAATCAGGCCAATCGCATGGTTCGACAAATGCAAGAGGACGAAGATGAAAATGACGAGGCCGGAACCGAGCCTCGCCCTTCTGATCGTACGTTCCGAAAAAATCCCTGTGGCCGAGACCGTCGTCATTCATTCCCGTTCTTGTCGATGTAACCGCAGGCCCATAGAGATTGAGAAAGAGGCGGAATTGCTTCGATCGCGATCACATTCCATATGCTTATGCGCAAGTTTTCGGCAAAGGGACAATAGCGGAATTTTCCCGACTGGCGTGAAAGTTGTAAACAGTGTGTCTTACCTGAGGTGTCCCAATGCGGGTGGCTTTCTACGCGCCGATGAAATCGCCGAACCATCCGGTGCCGTCGGGCGACCGGCTGATGGCGCGACTACTGATCCGGGTACTGGAGCTTGGCGGGCATCAGGTCGACGTCGCCTCCGAATTCCGTACCTATGCCTCGACACCGCAAGCCGCAGCGGCGCTTGAACCCGCCATCGGCGCCGAACTGGAGCGGCTGCGGCTAAGATGGAAATCCGCGCCGCGGCCGGAACTCTGGTTCTGCTACCACCCCTATTACAAATCGCCCGATCCCTTCGGGCCGGCGATATCAGCCGAATTCGCAATTCCCTACGTCACCGCCGAATCCTCCTATGCGGCAAAACGCGACCGGACCGGCTGGGCCGCTGCCCAGAAGCGCGTGGGCGAGGCGATCACGCAGGCGGCGGTCAATATCAGCTTCACCGAGCGCGATCAGGCCGGGCTTGCAGCCGCCTTTCCGCAGGCGCGGCTTGCCAGGCTGAAACCCTTCATCGACACGGCGCTCTTCGAAAAAGTGTCGCCGGCGCCCGATCCGTGCCGGCTGATGACGGTCGCGATGATGCGTGCCGGCGACAAGATGGACAGTTACGCGATGCTCGCAAAAGCATTGCGGCTGATCGAAGACCGGCCGTGGACGCTTTCGGTCATCGGCGACGGGCCGATGCGCCAGGAGGTGGAGGCGCTCTTTGCCGGCTTTGCCGGCCGCGTCGAATGGCTGGGCGAGCGGAATGCCGTCGAGATCGCCGAATTGCTCGGACATGGCGGCATCTATGTCTGGCCCGGCTGCGGCGAAGCCTACGGTCTTGCCTATCTCGAGGCCCAGGCAGCCGGTCTTCCTGTCGTGGCGCAGGCAACGGCAGGCGTGCCAGCGGTGGTCGAGGCTGGCGTGACCGGCCTGCTGACGCCGGAGGGTGATGTCGCTGCCTATGCAAGGGCGATCGCAACCCTGCTCGGCGACGGTCAAAAGCGTGACGCGATGGGGCAGGCGGCACGATGCTTCGTGCTCGAGGAGCGTTCGCTTGCGAGGGCTGCCCGTGTCTTGGACGGGATTTTGCGCAGAAGCGCAGGAACAGGAGTGAGGTGATGAACTGGGAACCGTTGGGCCGCGAGCTTGAACGCTGGCGTGCCGCCGGCCGCGTGGTGCGGTTCTGGCTCAGGGACGACGACGCCGTCGAACCGAGGCCTGATCTGGAAAAGCTGCTGTCGCTGACCGGCGACAACGGAATTCCGCTGACGCTTGCCGTCATTCCCGCCCTGACGGGTGAGGCATTGGCCGCGCGGCTGGCGGGGGGAGCAGGCGTCGCTGTCGTCGTGCACGGCTGGTCCCACACCAATCACGCCGGACCTGAGCGCAAGAAGCAGGAACTCGGCGGCGAACGGGCGTCCGAGGTGGTGCTCGGCGAGTTGCGCGAGGGATTACAGCGCCTGAAGCGGCTCCATCCGGCTCGCTTCCTGCCAGTGCTGGTGCCGCCGTGGAACCGGATCGATGCCGCCCTGATTCCTGCATTGCCCGAACTCGGCTTTGCCGCGCTTTCGACTTACGGGCGGGCAAGAAAGGGCGGACCAATCCCGCTGCTCAACACCCACGTCGACATTATTGACTGGCACGGCACGCGCGGCGGCCGCAGCGAGGGGGAGCTGGTGGCCGAACTGGTCGCCGAACTCCGCGACCGGCTTGCCGGCAGCGACGAGCCGATCGGCGTGCTCACTCACCATCTGGTTCATGATGCGGCCGCCTGGGATTTTCTGTCCGCCTTGTTTGCAGCGACGGGCCGGCATCCCGCCGTCCGCTGGTCATCGGCGTCGGAATTGCTGGAGCCTTAGACATTGCCGATCAGGCGGCGTGAAACTCGCCCGAGAAACTCTCGCATGAGTGCTACGACGTCATCGAGATGCGTCTCGAGCAGCCAGTGGCCGCCGCCGAGCAGATGCAGTTCGGCATCCGGCAGATCGCGCAGGTAGGCTCGCGCCGATTTTTCCGGCATGTAGTGGTCGTTCGGCCCCCAGACGATCAAGGTCGGAGGCCGATATTCGCGCAGATATTTGCGGTGTCCCGGGAACCACGCCCGGTTCTCCTTCAGTCCGGCGATCAGGTCGGTAGCGATTTCCTTGCGCCGCGGCGTGATCAGCGACCAGTGCAGCTTCCAGAGATCCGGCGGGACCGTGTCGGCCAGAAGCGGCGGCAGATCGTTGAGGAATTCCTCCTTGAAGGTCTCCTCGCTGACTGCCTCCGCCAGCACCTTCTTCATCTCGGATCTCGGAAGCGTCCATGTCGCCTCGATCTCCGCATACTTCGGCCCGAGGGCATCATCATAGGGGATGTCGCCGTTCTGGATGATCAGCGCCAAGATGCGCTGGGGGTCCTTGATCGCCAACCTCGCACCGATAGGCGACCCGAAGTCGTGGAGGTAGAGGACAAACCGGTCGACATTCATCGCGCTGACGAAGGCCTCCAGCCAGGCAGCGTATCCGTCGAAGCTGTAGTCGAAATCATCAGGCGTGCCGCTGTAGCCCGCACCCGGGAAATCCGGCGCAATCAGGCGCCAATGGTCGGCAAGGCGTGGCATGAGATTGCGAAATTCATAGGATGAGCAGGGATATCCGTGCGGCAGCAACAAGACCGGAGCATCTTCTCGGCCGGCCTCGCGGTAAAAAGTCTCGACGCCTGCAACCGTAACGAAGTGATGTCGGACGAGCGTGGCCACATTCACGTTCGGTCCTCCTCATACTGCTCGGCGCCCTCCACCGGTCGCAACCACGCTTCGCGGCGCTTGATCCAGAGTTCGTAGCGTGGCACCAGTGGCGTCGGCGCCTGCGAGAGGATGCCGAGCTTGATTTCCGCCTCCTGGTCATCGGCGGAAAACAGCCGCGCGCCGCAGCCGGTGCAGAAGCGTCGGCCGTGGAATTCGCCGGTTTCGCCGGAATGTTCAAACTGGCCGGCGGGCCAGACCCCGTAGAAGGTGAAGGCCGAACCGCTTTCTTTTCTGCAGTCGGTACAATGACAGATGCCGACGCGCAGCGGTTCGCCCCGCACAGAAAGCTGCACCTGCCCGCAAAGGCATTGTCCGGAAAGCACGGTCATGGCTGATACCCCGTTTCATCGATCTTGCGCTGCCGGGAAAACAGTCGGATCCGACATCTGTTCCGTCAGCAAGGCGCAAGCTGCCGGGCGCGCCTACTTGCGCGGCGGGTGCAGGAGACTTGTCGGTTCTAGACCACCATAGTCTGGTTGTCGCGGGCGGCGAAGGCGCCGGGGAAAGCGTCCTGCGCCTGCGCTTCCATCTGCGCCAGCTGTTCGTCCGTGCGGGAGGGGGCGTGGTGGAACAGAGCGAAGCGTTTAGCGCCCGCCATTTTCGCAAGCTCGGTGCCGTGCTGCCAGGTCGAATGGCCGAAGCCCTTGAAACGCTGCATCTCGTCTTCATTGTAAGTGCAGTCGTAGACGACGAGATCGGCGCCCTGCATCATCTCCAGCGAAACCGGATCGTAGCTGCCTGGAATATGCTCGATGTCATAGACGAGAGCGACCGAACGGCCCTGCCATTCGATGCGGTAGCCGATGGCGCCGCCCGGATGGTTCAGCATGAAGGTCTTGATCTCGATGCCCGCATGGGGCGTCAGCACCTGACCGGCATGGAAATCGCGGAAGTTCATCGTCGCCTGGCAGATGTCGGTCTTAACCGGAAACCAGGGCGGGCTGATGAACTGCTCGACCATTTCCCGCGTGCTCATCTTGCCATGGAGATGGCCGGACCAGATGTTGACGTTGATCGAGGGATAATAGATCGCCTTGAAGAAGGGCAGGCCGATGATGTGGTCGTAGTGGCAGTGGCTGAAGAACAGATCGACGTCGCTGACGCTGTCGGCGAGCAGCGAGAGCCCAGCCTCGCGCAGGCCGGAGCCCGCGTCGAAGATCATCCGATGTTCTCCGCAGCGAATTTCGATGCAGGAAGTGTTACCGCCGTAGCGATCGAACTCGGGGCCCGACACGGGAATACTGCCGCGGACGCCCCAAAATTTAACCTGAAATAAATCTGTCGTCATCGTTCTTCAAACCGGCCTTCCCGCATCGCCATCGTAGTCATTGTTCATCCCGATGCGAAGCAGTAGAATTCCACGGGTTTGCCTGCGGCCCCTTTCATTCTCCTAACCGCTAGCGGAAGAAGAAGTAGATTTTCCTAAGCAATCGGCTTTCGCTTCGGAAAGCAACCCAGTATGGTTGGTTTTCGGTAAACGGGCTGCTGAGGGCGGGACATTTTCCCGTACGTCATGCCTATTAGATGGTTGCGCGCGATTGAAAAAGCAATTGCCGCCCTATTGAGCCGAAAAATCCAGTTTTAAGAGCAGCACGAAAGGCCTCTTGAAGGGGGCTTCGCCCAACACGCATGGGGCACGGTGTTATGGTCAGGCCCTGCCGGCCGCTTCCACGTTCTCCGGCAGCATCATATGAGAAAATTCTAATTCCTGTTCTGCGAATGTCTTCTTGATTGAGAATGCCAGAAAGAGATATATCCGACGATACAGAAAATATAAGAGACTCGCCATGTTGCAGCCGGTTATCAACGAGACCATTGCCGAGAGCAGCTACAGGCGCATTCGGGCCGACATCATTTTTGGCCGGCTGGCTCCAGGACAAAAATTGAAGCTGGAAAGCCTGAAGGAGTCCTACGAGACCAGCATCAGTACACTTCGGGAGGTGCTGAACCGGCTGTCCTCCGAGGGGCTTGTCGTTGCCGAGGGACAAAAAGGTTTCGAAGTGTCTCCGGTATCCGTTTCGGACCTCAAGGAGACAGCGGCGCTGAGGCTTCTGCTGGAAACACATGCGCTGGAACAGTCGTTCGTGCATGGCGACGTAGAGTGGGAGGCTCCCCTCGTATCGGCGCATTACAAATTGGCGCGGATGGAACGGGTGATGGCATCCGGCGACACCAGCAGAGCCGAGGACTGGAAGCGCTACGACTGGGAGTTCCATCAGGCCTTGATATCCGCCTGCGGATCGAAGCTCCTGATGGAGACGCACTCGGTGATCTTCGACAGATATCTCAGATATCAGATGGTCGCCTTGTCCTATCGAGGCGATGTCGCCGCCAATGAACATCAGCAGCTTTTGGATGCGGCGCTGCGACGTGATGCGGAGACGGCCAAGCGCGTGCTTGTGCTGCATATCCAAGGCGGGGTCGAACATGCGCTGGCAAGAGGGACACTGAAATAGAAATGATCCGGACGTTGCTCTTCGAGCTTTAGGTCCACCAACACAGGTGACATTGCGGCAAAACCAGGAAAAGCCATGCTCAAGCAAGTCCATGACCCGGCTGAAACAGTAAGCGACGTCGTCTTCCGGCAGATCCGCCAGGATATCATATCCGGGACATTGCCGCCGGGGGCCAAGATCAAGCTGGAGCAGGCAAAGGAGCGCTACTCCATCGGCATTTCATCGCTGCGTGAAATTCTAAGCCGCCTGACGACGGAAAACCTCGTTGTCGCCGAGGGGCAGCGCGGCTTTGAAGTCAGCCCTGCTTCGCGCCGCGAACTTCTGGAACTCGCCGACCTCCGGATTGTTCTTGAAACGCATGCGATCGGCCTTGCATTCGCTGCGGGAAATCTTGAATGGGAGGGGCGCATCGTCGCTGCCCATCACAGGCTGGCTGCCGCCGAACGCAAGCTCCTTGCGGGTGACGTCTCGCGGACCGTCGACTGGGTTCGATACGACTGGGAGTTCCATCAGGCGATCGTCTCGGCCTGCAATTCAGCGACGCTGATGGCGACATTGTCGTCTGTCTTCGACCGCTTTCTTCGTTACCATATGCTGGCTGAGAGTTTTCGCGGAAAGCCAGTCGTCGATGACCACAGGCTTTTGTTTGAACTTTCCATTCAGCGCGACGTCGCTGGCGCGACCGACGTCGTCAGAAGGCACGTTCAAAGCGGCGTGGAGCATGTGCTGAAGAGCGGCCGGATTCGCTAGAGCAATTCCGGGAAAAGTGCGAAGCAGTTTTTCAAAACAAAAGCTTAGAGTGGCTCTGCTCTCGATGAAAAACTGAACCGCTCTAAACCAGGGCCTCAAGAGGCGTCTTTCGGAATTCCTTCCGGACGCATCTGTTTCTTCAGGGCGGCGATCCGGAAAATTGCGTTCGGCGCGCCGTAGCCGCGATATCCGCGGCGCTCGACGATCTCGAAAAAGAAACCCTCTCCATAGGTTCCGCTATAGAGCTGGAAATATTCGCCATGCTCGTCCCGATCATAGAGGATGTTCTCCGCCTTCAGCCGCTCGGTCAGGGCAGGATCGAGGCCGAAGCGTGCTTCGACGTCATCGTAGTAGTTCGGCGAAATGTGCAGCGATCTGAAACCACAGGCACGAAGGTTTTCGGCGGTTGCAAAGATGTCGTCGGTCAGGAACGCCAGGTGCTGGATGCCGGCCCCGAATTTCTCGGCCATGAAATGTCCCGCCAAGGTGCGGCGGTTCTCGGCGCCGTTCATGGTGATGCGCAGCGCCCCGGTGTCGTTCTCGACGACTTGACTGCGGACCACCCCGGCCGGATCGATGATATCGACCATCGGGGTCTTCCGCGTCTCGAAAATGGAGGTGTAGAACAAAAGCCAGGTGAGCATTTCATCGTAGCCGACCGTCTGGGCGACGTGGTCAATGCGCAAAAGACCAGCAGACGGCGCGTCGCTGTCGTCCGTGACCGGCTGAAAGTCGATTTCGGAGAAGCGACCCAATGCGCTCTTGTCGTCGATGAGATAGATGATCCCGCCTCCCACGCCCCGAATGGCAGGCAGCTCGAGCTCACCGTCTGCGACAGGCTGGGTGAACGGCTCTGCATCCAAGGCGAGCGCCCGCTCATAGGCCTTTGTCGCATCGTCCACGATCAGGGCCATGGCATAGGCAAAAGTACCGTGAACGGCGTAGGCCGCATTCGCAAATCCTGCCTGATCGACATTGACGAGGATCCGGATCTCGCCCTGCTCGAAGAGGGAGACCTTTTTCGTGCGGTGGACCGCCGTCTTTTTGAACCCGAGGGTGCGCAGCAATGCAACCAGTTCGACTTCGTCTTCCTCGTCCGTGGCAAACTCGACGAAGCCGACGCCCTTGACGGAAGGCCTTTCCGGCATCGCCGCCCCGGTCATGCTGCCGATGCCGAGATGGCGTCGGACCTGATCGCCAAGATAGATTAGCGAGCGGTGGCCATCGGCGGCAATCGCCCGCGATAAACCGCCTCGAAACTGGTCGTTGAAGATCTCCAGGGAGAAATACCCGTCATAACCTGTTGCCGCGACGGCTTCGGTGAACGCCGTGACGGGAAGGTCGCCTTCCCCCGGCATGTTTCGGAAGTGGCGGCTCCAATAGAGCAGGTCCATGTCAATCAGCGGCGCATCGGCAAGCTGGACGATGAAGATCTTCTCCTTAGGAATCGAGCGGATGGAATTGACGTCGATCTTGCGCGACAAAGTGTGGAAGCTGTCGAGGATAAGACCGACATTCGGATGATCGGCGCGACGGACGATCTCCCAGGCGTCGCGGTGGTCGCTGATATGGCGACCCCAGGCAAGCGCCTCGTAGCCCACCCTCAGTCCTCGCCTGGCGGCACGCTCGCCGAGTTCATGAAAGTCCTCTGCCGCCCGGTCGATGCCGCCGATGGCGGCCGGCGAGACGTTTGAACAAACGAGCACCAGGTCCGTTCCCAGCTGCTGCATGACGTCGAACTTCCGTTCCGCGCGGTCAAACGTGCGGCTCCGCAGCGGCTCCGGCATGCCCTCGAAATCACGAAATGGCTGAAACAGGGTAATCTCCAGGCCGTGGTCGCGGACGAGTTTTCCGACATCGGCCGGGCTGCCGTCGAAGGCGAGGAAGTCATTCTCAAAGATCTCGACGCCGTCGAAGCCCGCTCGGGCGATCGCCTCGAGCTTCTCCGGCAGTTCGCCGCTGATCGTTACAGTCGCAATCGAGGTCCTCATGTCAAAGCCCTTCCGATATCCGTGCGGGATTGAACGAGCGCCGAACACAAAGATGCATTCCAGAAAACCGCTCGTTACTATTATGGCAAATGTCGTGAGGAATTCAAATAGCGTGTCTTATTATAAACTCTCATATGATTTTAAAAAACTCTGTTGATTTCAGTGCTCGTCTCTGGCAATCATTCCTCACACAGTCAAAAGGTGAGGTGGCTGTCCGGTCGAATGACCGCCAAAGGAGGAGGAGTTACATGTTCAAGTCTTTGCTAACGCGCCGAAACGCGATGCTCGGAGCCGCGGCCCTGGTGGCTGCCGTCATCCTGGCGCAACCGGCCGCCGCCATCACGCCTGATGAAATCAAGGCTCGCGGCAAGATCATCGTCGGAATTCAGGGTGACAACCCGCCCTGGGGCTTTGTGACCAGCGGCGGCAAACAGGACGGCCTCGACGCCGACATCGCAACGCTGTTTGCCAAGGAACTGGGTGTATCCGTCGAGTTCGTGCCGCTTGAAGTCAACAATCGCATTCCCGCACTGACGGCCGGCCGTGTCGACGTTCTCTTCGCAACAATGGCGATGCTGCCGGATCGCGCAAAGGCCGTGCAGTTCAGCAAGCCCTATGTTGCCAACGCGATCGTTCTGATTGGTCCGAAATCGGCTGAGATCAAGACGAATGCCGACATGGCCAAGTTCACGGTCGGCGTCGCCAAGGGTGCGGCTCAGGACACCCAGGTCACCAAGAACGCACCGCCGAGCACGACTATCCGCCGCTATGACGGAGACGCCGCGAGTGTCCAAGCCCTGGTGTCCGGCCAGGTCGAGACACTCGGTGGCAATATCTTCTACATGGACCGGGTGGAGAAGGCCCGTCCGGGCGAATTCGAAAACAAGCTTGAATTCCAGAAGCTCTACAATGGTGCTTGCACGCGTCTCGGCGAAAAGGAAATCAATGCGGCGCTCAACACCTTCATCGACAAGATCAAGGCCAACGGCGACCTCAAGGCAGTCTACGACAAGTGGATGAAGGTTCCGGTACCGGAATTCCCGGAAAAGCTGGAAGGCATTCCATTCGCGGCGAACTGAGCGAACGGCAAAGGATGGCTGGCTTTCGCGTCGGTGGCCGCCCGATTGCCCCTCACCCTAACCCTCTCCCCGTAAGGACGGGGAGAGGGGACGTGCTCCACGGGACGCTGGCGAGGGACGGAGAGGTCACGGCTTGATCCCTTCGCCCCGTTTACGGGGAGAAGGTGGCGGCAGCCGGATGAGGGGCAGGCGGCCATCTCCTGGCGCGGGAATATTGAGGTCCAGACGAAGCCCTTACCAATGAAGGCGGGCAGCCATGCCCGTCAACGCAACCGCCATACCCACGGCCCTGAGGTGCGCGACATGACCAGAACCATTTTTGTGCTCAACGGACCGAACCTGAATCTGCTCGGTGAGCGCGAGCCCGCCATCTACGGCTCGGTGACGCTGGCCAATATCAAGGACAAGTGCCTCGCAAAGGCTGACAGTCTCGGCTTTGCCATCGACTTCCGGCAGACCAATTTCGAGGGCGAACTGGTGGAGAGCGTGCATCAGGCCAGGACAGACGCCTGTGGCATCATCATCAATCCTGCCGGTTATACCTTCACATCGATCGCTCTTCTGGATGCGTTGAAAATGTTCGACCCGCCGAAGATCGAGCTGCACATTTCGAATGTTCATGCGCGCGAGAGCATCTACCACAATTCGCTGATCTCGCGCGTTGCCACCGCCATCATGATCGGCTTTGGAGCCGACGGCTACGAACTGGCTATCCAGGCGATGGCTGGAATGGTCAAGCGGGACTGAACTTTCAGGAAGACGGACCGGAAGGGTCGCCATGAATTATAAGTTGGATTTCACCCCGGTCATAGATGGCCTGCCGAGCCTTCTGCTTGGCTGTCTCGGGACATTCTTACTTGCCATTTGTGGGATGTTGCTGGCGATCATCATCGGAATTGGCGGCGTTGCGCTGCGCGACTCTGCGCTCAAGCCGGCGCGATGGCTGGTCATCGCCTTCGTCGAATTGATCCGTAACACGCCGTTCCTGGTCCAGATCTTCTTCATCTATTTTGCGCTTCCGCTCACGGGCATCAGGCTGGATCCGACGCCGACGGCGATTATCGCGCTCGGCATCAACGGTGGTGCCTACGCCATCGAGATCATTCGCGGCGGCGTTCAGTCGATCCCCAGGGGACAGATGGAAGCGGGGCTGGCCCTTGGTCTGCACAAGGCTCAGGTCTTCCGGCTGATCATTCTCAAGCCGGCATTGCGGGCGATCTATCCGTCCCTGACCAGCCAGTTCGTCCTCCTGACGCTCACCACCAGCATTGCATCGGCGATTTCGGCCTACGAGTTGACCTCCGTATCGCAGCGCATCGAGTCGGAGAGCTTCCGCAGCTTCGAGGTCTACTTCACGGTCACGGTTTTCTATTTCGTGATCTCCTGGCTGATGATGCGAATCTTCGCGCTGTTTTCGGCGCGCTACTTCAAATATCCGGTCAAGTAGGAGGAATTCCATGGGTCACGACGAATTCGTCTTCCTCCTCATCGGCTTGAAATGGACCGTGGTCCTGTCTGCCGTCGGCTTCGTCTGCGGCGGCATTGCAGGGCTCGGTGTCGCCCTTGCCCGTGCCTCGGGCATACCGCTGCTGGAACGCGTCACGGCCGGCTACATCGCCGTCTTCCAGGGAACCCCGCTGCTCATGCAGCTTTTCGTCGTCTATTACGGCCTCGCTTTGGTCGGGCTGATGCTCGACGCCTGGGTGGCCGTTGCCATCGGCCTGACCCTGCATGCGAGCGCCTATCTGGGCGAGATCTGGCGCGGATCGATCGAAGCGGTGCCGCGCGGCCAGACGGAAGCGGCAAAGGCTCTCAGCCTCAGATACGTCTCGCGTATGAGGGATGTCATCCTGCCGCAGGCGCTGCGCATCTCGCTGCCAGCCACGGTCGGTTTCCTCGTGCAACTGATCAAAGGCACCTCGCTTGCATCGATCGTCGGCTTCACCGAGCTGACGCGGGCCGGCAACATCATCTCCAACCAGATCTTCCAACCGCTGACGGTCTTCGGCATCGTCGGCGCTCTCTACTTCCTGATGTGCTGCCCACTGACGATCCTTGGCGCGCGCCTCGAACGAAAGTTTGCCGCCTCTGCGCGCTGATCCGCATGCCCTCGTCTTCGACGCGGTCCAGCCCGCCAACGTGGAGTTCTACTGATGACCAGTCCCAGTCCTGCTCAAGGCGCAGAGACCATGATCACCATGGAGCGGGTGGAGAAGTGGTATGGCGCTTTTCAAGCCCTGCACGACATCAACATATCGGTTCGCAGCGGCGAGAGGATCGTCTTGTGCGGGCCTTCCGGCAGTGGGAAGTCGACGCTCATCCGCTGCATCAACCATCTCGAGACCTACGAGAAAGGTGAAATCCGCGTCGGCGGAATTCTTCTAGGCAATCAGGCCAAGACCATCGATGCGATCCGTCGTGAGGTCGGCATGGTCTTCCAGCAGTTCAATCTGTTTCCGCATCTGACGGTGCTGCAGAACTGCATGCTGGCGCCGATGAAGGCTGCCGGCGTCGGCAAGGCGGAGGCCGAGGAACGGGCACGCGGGCTGCTCGAGCGGGTCAAGATCCTGGAGCAGGCCGACAAATATCCGGTGCAGCTTTCGGGTGGCCAGCAGCAGCGCGTGGCCATTGCCCGCGCGCTTTGCATGCGGCCGAAGGTGATGCTGTTCGACGAGCCGACGTCGGCGCTTGATCCGGAGATGGTCAAGGAGGTGCTGGATACGATGATTGCGCTCGCCGACGAGGGCATGACGATGATCTGCGTCACCCACGAAATGGGCTTTGCCCGCCAGGTCGCAGATCGCGTGATTTTCATGGCCAGCGGCGCGATCGTCGAGGAGGCCCCGCCGGCCAAGTTCTTCACAAACCCACAGCATGAGCGAACCACGAAATTCCTCGGAGAGATCCTGCGGAAGTAATGCGTTTCAAGGTCGATGCCTCTGGCAAATTATGGGAGCAGGCAATGAAGCCGCTGGAGATTGCAGTCATGGGAGCTGGCCTCATCGGCAGGCGCCACGTCGAGCGTGTCATGTCCGAGCCCGGAACCGTTCTCTCGGCGGTGATCGATCCTTCTGCCGCCGGTCGCGACTTTGCCGAGACTGTCGGCGCCCGATGGTACCGGAGCTTCTCAGGCATCCGCGTCGAGGATAGGCCTGACGGCGTCATCGTGGCAACGCCGAACCAGCTCCACGTTGAGAACGGAATGGAGATCGTCGCTGCCGGCATCCCTGTTCTGATCGAGAAACCGATCGCCGATGATGTCGATGCTGCCGCAGCACTGGTTGCCGCCGGCGAGAAGGCAGGCATACCGCTGCTGGTTGGCCATCACAGACGCCACAATCCGATGATCCAGGCGGTCAAACAGATCGTCGACGGCGGAAGGCTTGGCCGGATCCTCACGGTGCACGGCACGTTCTGGGTCGCCAAGCCCGACGACTATTTCGACATCCCCTGGCGGCGCGAGGCGGGCGCCGGCCCGGTCTTCGTCAACCTGATCCACGATGTCGATCTCTTCCGATATTTCTTCGGCGAGGTCGAAGCCGTCCATGCGATGGAATCCCACGCCGTGCGGAACCATGCCGTCGAGGATACGGCTGTCGTCACGCTGCGTTTCGCAAGCGGGGTGCTTGCAACCCTCAACGGCAGCGATGCCGTGGCCGCGCCCTGGAGCTGGGAGACGACCACCGGCGAAAACCCCGCTTTTCCCCGTTACGATCAATTCTGCTACCAGATCGGCGGCACCAAGGGTTCGCTCGGAATTCCCGATCTGACGCTTTGGACGAGCCCTTCGAAGCCCGATTGGCTGGAGCCGCTTGCCCAGGAGCGCGTGCCTTACCAAGCCGCCGATCCCCTTTGCGTTCAGCTCAGACACTTTTGCGACGTCATTCGTGGCGGTGCCACGCCTCTGGTGAGTGGCCGGGAGGGCCTTGCTACGCTCAGGGTCGTCGAAGCGATCAAGAGATCGGCACGCTTAGGGCAGATGATCCACCTCTCTAACGCCAGCGCCTCTTCCGATCCCCAGAAAGTCTGACCACATGATCACCGGGACGACCAAACTCATCGCTCACCTCGGCTATCCCACGGAGTCCTTCAAGGCCCCGCTGATCTACAATCCTTACTTTCAGAAGAACGGAATTGATGCCGTCGTCGTGCCGATGGGCTGCAGACCGGAGGATTATCCGGCATTTCTGAAGCTTCTGTTCCGGTTGTCCAACATCCACGGTGCTCTGATCACGATGCCGCACAAGGTTTCGACAATGGCACTGCTCGACGAAACATCGACCAACGCAAAAGTCGCCGGCTCGTGCAATGCAGTGCGTCTCGGTTCGGACGGCAGGCTGATCGGTGACATGTTCGATGGCGAGGGCTTCGTTCGCGGCGTGTTGCGCAAGGGTAAAAAGGTTGAAGGAGCCCATGCGCTCATTGCGGGCGCCGGCGGCGTCGGCTCGGCGATCGCCGCGTCATTGGCACAGGCGGGTGTGGACCACCTCGCCATCTTCGATGCCAACCAGACGACCGCGACCGCGCTGCTGGACAGGCTGAAGAAATATTATCCGCATCTTGAAGTGACGGTCGGCTCCGCCGATCCTGAAGGTTTCGACATTGTCGTCAATGCGACGCCTCTCGGCATGCGGCGAGGTGACCCGCTGCCGATCGATATCGACCGCATCTCGCCATCGACCTTCGTCGGCGAAGTCGTGTTGACGAAGGAGATAACCCCTTTTCTTGAGGCCGTGCGGGCGCGCGGCTGCGCATTTCAGGTGGGGACGGACATGTTGTTCGAACAGATCCCCGCCTATCTCGAATTCTTCGAATTCCCGACGACGACGGCCGACAATCTCCGTGCCATCGCCAAACTCGGATGATGCGAATTCAGAGCATGATGCCGAAAAGTGTGAGCGGTTTTTCGGACGACATCCTGTTCTAGAGCGAGGCGGTGATGCCGCCATCGACCGTCAGCATGTGGCCGTTGACGAAGGAAGAGGCATCCGAGGCGAGGAAGACGGCGGCGCCGACGAGCTCCTTGACCTCGCCCCAGCGGCCCGCCGGCGTGCGGGTTTCCAGCCAGCCAGAAAACTTCGGATCGTCGACAAGCGCCTGGTTGAGCGGCGTGCGGAAATAGCCGGGCGCGATCGCATTGACCTGCAGGCCGTATTTCGCCCAGTCGGTGGCCATGCCGCGCGTGAGGTTCTTCACCGCGCCTTTGGTCGCGGTATAGGGCGCGATACCGGGACGGGCGAGTTCGGCCTGGACGGAGGCGATGTTGATGATCTTGCCGCAGCCGCGCGATATCATCGCCTGGGCGACCGGCTGGCTGACATAGAACAGGCTGGAGACATTGGTCTTGAAGATCTCGTCCCACTTGTCGACCGGGAAGTTCTCCAACGGTGTGCGAAACTGCATGCCGGCATTGTTGACGAGGATGTCGATCGGGCCGATCTCCGCCTCGATATAGGCGATGGCGGTGCGGCTGGCCTCCGCATCGGTGACGTCGAAGGCGGCGCTGACGGCATGGCGATGGCTGCGACGGATATCCTCGGCGGCGGCCTCCGCCTTCTGCGCGTTGCGGCCGTTGATGATGATCGAAGCGCCATGCTCGGCAAGCCCGACCGCCAATGCGCGGCCGATGCCCTGACTGGAGCCGGTGACGAGGGCACGACGGCCGGAGAGGTCGAAGAGGGGAAAGGTCACGAGGCTGCTCCTGATTTCATTGCGCTCTGCATAGCCGGTTTCCGGCATTACATGCAAAGGCGCTGAATCAGGTCACTCCAAGCCTCTTGATATTCCCCGTCAGCTCCTTCGCCAGTCCCAGGCTGGCGGCAGTTGCCATCGTCATTTGCGGCAGCAGCAGCCATTCGAGCGTCCAGGCGGCGCCCGAGCGTTCCTGTTCGTGGATAAGCGACTGGTGGATGCCCGATAGAACAGTGGCGTTGAAGCGGGCGAGCGAGACGAGGACTTCGGCGGAGACGGGGTTCTGCTTGTGTGCCATGGCCGACGAGGTGCCGCCGCCTGAAATTTCGATCTCATCGCCGGCCTGGGCAAGCAGCGCGATATCCTGCCCCATCTTGCCGAGACTGCCCGATATCGACGCGAACAGGCCGGCAATATCGGCGATCGGCAGACGCCCGCTCTGCCATTGCGGTGCATCGGTGAGGCCGAGTTCCTGGGCGAGCGAAGCGCGGATGGCGGCGGCCTGCGATCCGATCTTGTCCAGGGTGCCGGCCGCACCACCGAACTGGACGGGAAAACTCTGCTCGGTCAGGCGATCGCGATAGGTCGTCAACGGTGCGCGCCACGCGTTGAGGCGATCAGCAACGGTAATCGGGATCGCCGCCTGCATACGTGTGTGACCCATCAGCCGGTTCCGGCCGAACTGGCGGTCCAGCGCATCGAGCCGTGCGGCAATGGTGGAAAGCCGACCGGCAAACAGGAAGACGACGGTCTTCAGGCGGATCATCAGGCTGGTATCGATGACATCCTGGCTGGTGGCGCCGAGATGCAGGCTTTTTGCCGCTTCCTCGCCGACATCGGCGCGCAACTGCTTCACGAGATCGGGAACAACGACACCGTCCCTTGCCGTTGCCGATCGAAGACTGGACATATCCGGCGAGAAGGCGGCGCAGGTGTCAGCGATGCGCCTTGCGGCTTCGGCAGGAATGAGGCCGTGAGCGGCTTCAGCCTTGGCGAGCGCGGCCTCGAAGGAGAGCATGGCCCGTATATCCGCCTCGGCGGAGACATAGGGCGCGATTTCATCGTCGCCGAGCAGGCTGGAAAGGAAGGGGTGGTCGAAGGGCGATGCGGTCATGATCGTCTCGGTTTGTGGTGGCGGCCCCCTCATCCGGCTGCCGCCACCTTCTCCCCACTGGGGAGAAGGGACTCGAGGCGGCGTCCGCGATTTATGGAGGCTACTTGCACAGTGGCCGGCAAACAAGCCGCCACCATGCCCTCAGATATCGAGAAACACCGTTTCCTTCGGGCCCTGCAGGTAGATGTCGAAATGACAGGTCGCGCCGTCGCGGGTGGCGATCATCGTTGCGACGCGCTCGCGATGTTCGATGCGGGAAAGCAGTGGGTCGGCGGCATTGGCCTCCGTCTCCTCCGGAAAATACATGCGCGTGTGTAGGCCGATATTGATGCCGCGGGCGACGATCCAGAAGGTGATGTGCGGGGCTTGTCTGCGGCCGTCCCTGAAGGGAACGCGGCCGGGCTTGACCGTCTCGAAGCTATAGACGCCGTCTTCAGCACGGGTCGGGCAGCGGCCCCAGCCGGTGAAATTGGGATCGGCGGCGCCGCGCATTTCAGACGGGCTGTTGTAGAGGCCGGCGCTGTCGGCCTGCCAGATCTCGACGACCGCATCGCGCACCAATGCGCCGGCGCCGTCGAAGATCCGGCCCGTGACGGTGATACGCTCGCCGAGCGTCTTGTCGTTGACCATCCCGATGCCGAGATCGGTGTCGTAGACGCCCGAGATGTCGCAGAAATTCGGCGTCAGGCCGATATGCACATAGGGGCCTGCCGTCTGCGACGGAGTTTCCTTGAGATAGCCGAGCTGCTGCATGGTCAGTTGCCCTCCAATTTGTTTTCGAACATCGTCGAGCGGCGGCCGCGCAGCACGATATCGAATTTGTAGGCGCGTGAATCCATCGGAATGGTGTTGCCCCAGTCGAGCGGCGCGATCAGCTGCTCGATCGCCGCCTTATCGGGGATCGTGCCGACGATCGGACATTTCCAGATCATCGGGTCGCCTTCGAAATACATCTGGGTGATCAGGCGCTGGGCAAAGCCATGGCCGAAGATCGAGAAATGGATATGGGCGGGGCGCCAATCGTTGATGCCGTTCGGCCAGGGATAGGCGCCGGGGCGGACGGTGCGGAAGTGATAACGGCCGTCCTCGTCGGTGATGGCGCGGCCGCAGCCGCCGAAATTCGGGTCGATCGCCGCCAGATAGGTTTCCTTCTTGTGGCGATAGCGGCCGCCGGCATTGGCCTGCCAGAACTCCACCAAGGCGCCTGCAACCGGCCTGGCGCGCTCGTCGAGCACGCGGCCATGGACGATGATGCGTTCGCCGATGGCGCTTTCGCCGGGCTGCGCGTAGTTCAGGATCAGGTCGTTATCGAGGTCTCCGATCATCGAATGGCCAAAGACCGGACCGGTGATCTCGGAAATCGTGCCGTCGAGCGAAAGCAGCGCCCGCTGCGGCGCGCGCAGCACGGAAGTCTTGTAGCCGGGGGTCAGCGCCGGGGCATGCCAGGCGCGGTCGCGGGCGAAAAAGGCGCCGGTCTCGGGCTTGCGGTTCTGTCGTTCGGACATGTTCCTCCCTCAGGCCGCCTTTTCGGCGTCCATCTGTTCAAAAGCCTGCTTTGCGATCTTGATCGCGTGATTGGCGGCGGGAACGCCGGCATAGATCGCCACATGCAGCAGCGCCTCGCAAATATCCTCGCGGGTTGCGCCCGTATTGGCGGTGGCGCGCACATGCATGGCGACCTCGTCGTCCTGGCCGAGGGCGGCAAGCAGAGCGATCGTGACGATGGAGCGCTCGCGCTTCGTCAGCGCCGGGCGCGACCAGACATGGCCCCAGGCGGCTTCGGTGATCAACTCCTGGAAAGGGCGGTCGAACTCCGTCGACGCGGTGGCGGCGCGGTCGACATGGGCGTCGCCGAGCACGGCGCGGCGGGTCGCCATGCCCTGGCGATAGCGCTCGGAGGAGGACGCGGTCTCATTCATGGGCTGACTTCTCCGGACGGAATGGATGTGAGGAAGGCGCGGATGATCGCCGTCAGCGCCTCCGGCTGCTCGACGCAGGGAATGTGCGCGCAATCAGGGATGACCTCGTAACGGGCGCCTGATATCAGCTTCGCGGTCGAAAGCACGAGATCGGGCGGCGTCGAGCCGTCCTGGTCGCCGACGATGCAGATCGTTGGGACAGTGATCGTCTTTGCGATTTCGGTGAAATCGGCATCGCGGATCGCGGCGCAGGCGGCGAGATAGCCCTCGACGGGCTGGCGCGTCAGCATGTTGCAATAGCCGGCATAGGCATTGTTTTCGGGCCGCCGGAAGGCGGGTGTGAACCAGCGTTCCATGATCGCGTCGACAATGCTGCCGATGCCGTTTTTTTCGACGGCGGCGATGCGGGCGTTCCAGCTCTCCGCCGTGCCGATCTTGTGGGCGGTGTCGCAGAGGATCAGCGCGCGGATCAGGTCCGGCCGGCGGTGATAGAGCGATTGGGCGATGAGGCCGCCGACCGAGAGACCGCAGATGACGGCATCCTTGACCGACAGTAGATCGAGAAGGCCGGCGAGATCCGTCGCATGGTCCTCGATCGATGAGGGAAGTTGGCCGACATCGGAAAGGCCGTGGCCGCGCTTGTCGTAAAGCACGATGGCGAATTCGCCGGCAAGCCGTACCACGACGTCGCGCCAGATGCGGAAATCCGTTCCCAGCGAATTGGTAAAGACGATCACCGGCCTGTCGGCAGGGGCGCCAATGACCTGATAATGGATCGTCACGTCGTTTATGCGGGCGAACTGCACGTCACTCTCCTCCCTCATCAAATCGGTTGAGCCGGAGGACCGGCATTTGGTTTAACTGACGGAAGGCATTCCTGACTCAGGCGTCTGCGCCATGAACGGCTCCTCCCGCCCGCCTCACCCTCCGTCATACTCGGGCTTGACCCGAGCATCCACAACGCATCCACCAGCAGCAGCGGGCATGGATCCTCGGGTCAAGCCCGAGGATGACGGAGAGTGGGGTTAGCCCTCTTGCCAAACTTGCCCCGGCCTATCGAGGCACACCGCATCCGGTGCTTCACTAAGCCTCCCTGGATCATAGAGGATTTCACAAAGAATGATGCGCGCTTAAAAATTTAGAGTTCTCGCCACCCATCCAACGGGACAGGTGGCGTTCCGGCGGGAAATTGACTGGTTGATCCGGTTAAGTAAAATGATATTTATTGGAGTTTAGATAACCCTGGAGTTATGCGAGCAATGATCGACAGCCGGGTCAAGTTCCGCCATCTGCAAACCTTTGTCGAGGTGGCGCGGCAGAAGAGCGTCATGAAGGCCGCCGAATTGCTCCATGTCAGCCAGCCGGCGGTCACCAAGACGATCCGCGAACTGGAACAGGCGCTGGGCGTCGATGTTTTCGAGCGCGACGGCCGCGGCATCAAGATCACCCGCTACGGCGAGGTCTTCCTGCGGCACGCTGGCGCTGCGCTGACGGCGCTGCGACAGGGTCTCGATTCCGTCTCGCAGGAGCAGTTTTCCGATGCGCCGCCGATCCGGATCGGTGCGCTGCCGACGGTTTCATCGCGCATCATGCCGCGGGCGATGGAACTCTTCCTCAAGGAGAAGACCTGGAGCCGGGTGAAGATCGTTACCGGCGAGAACGCAGTGCTCCTGGAGCAGCTTCGCGTCGGCGATCTCGATATCGTCGTCGGGCGCTTAGCAGGCGCCGAGAAGATGGCGGGTTTTTCCTTTGAGCATCTTTATTCCGAACAGGTGGTGTTTGCCGTGCGCGCCGGCCATCCGCTGCTCGACGGCAGGCAATCGCTCTTTGCCGGCTTCGGCAACTATACGGTGCTGATGCCGACGCGGGGTTCGATCATCCGGCCCGTAGTTGAAAATTTCCTCATCGCCAACGGCGTCTCCAGCCTGCCGAACCAGATCGAGACGGTGTCGGATTCCTTCGGCCGCGCTTTCCTGCGGGCGAGCGATGCGATCTGGATCATTTCCAACGGCGTGGTGGCCGCCGATGTCGCCGACGGGCGGCTGGCGCTTCTGCCGGTCGATACCGGCGAGACTAGGGGGCCGGTCGGGTTGACGATGCGCGCCGATGCTGTTCAGTCTCTGCCGCAATCGATCCTGATGCAGACGATCCGCGAGGCGGCAGGCGAGGTTTCCTGAGGTAACGGAGGTCGGACCGATGGAGAGTCAGAACAAGGATCTGGGCAGGCGGGCGACGGAAGCGTCGGTGAAATTCGTCGTGGTTCTGGCGGTGATGATCTTCGTTGCGGCGGGCTCGCTGACTTATTGGCAGGGCTGGCTGTTCCTTCTCAATTTTTGCGGCTGGATCATCGCGACGACGGCCTATTTCCTGAAGTATGACCGCGCTTTGCTGGAACAGCGGCTGCATGTCGGGCCGGGCGCGGAGCGGCTACCGGCGCAAAAGCGTATTCAGCTTTTCAACAGTGTCGCGCTGATTGCGCTCTTCATCGGCTCGGCCCTCGATCATCGGTTCGGCTGGTCGGCCGTTCCGGTGCCGATGGTGATATTCGGTAATCTCCTGGTCGCGGCCGGTTTTTACGGCTGCTTCCTCGTCCTGCGTCAGAACAGCTTCGCCTCGGCGACAGTCGAGATCCAGAGGGACCAACGGGTCATTTCCAGCGGGCTCTACAGCATCGTGCGCCATCCGATGTATGCGGCGGCGCTGGTGCTCTTCTCAGGCATGCCTGTATCGCTGGGCTCCTATTGGGGCCTGCTTGCCATCCCTCCTGCCTTTGGCGGACTTGCTGCGCGGCTGCTGGATGAGGAGAAACATCTGACAAGAGACCTGCCGGGTTACGCCGAATACCGCCGCAAGGTCCGCTACCGGCTGCTGCCTGGACTATGGTGACGCCAAAGCCGGCAGTCCGCTGGACCCACCTCTTCAAATTTGATTGATAAATGTCCATATTTGGACTATGTCTAGTTCAAGACAGGAGATCTCTATGCAGCATGCACGACGGGAGCGCCGAGAAGGCCAAGGGCCACAGCGGCTGGAAGTAGAGCGATTTGCTCCGGCAAACCGCAGGAGGCTCAGCGCCCCGGCACTCCGAACCTTCCTGGCGATCGCCGATCTCTGGGGACTGACGGAAGAGCAGCGTCTGCTTGTGCTCGGTTATCCCTCTAGGTCGACCTACCACAATTGGGCCAAACAGGCGCGCGAGCACGGTGCCTTCACGCTCGATGTCGATACGCTAACCCGCATCTCGGCCGTGCTCGGCATCCATCAGGCGCTCGGCGTGCTGTTTTCCGATGAACGCGCTGGCGTCGCCTGGCTGCGCACACCGCATCAGGCGCTCGTTTTCAGCGGGCGTCCGCCGCTTGATGTCGCGACGAACGGAACCCAGGACGGGTTGATGACTGTCCGCCGCTTTCTCGATGGCGCGCGAGGCGGTCTCTATATGCAGCCGAATGCGCTCGACGAAGCGTTCACGCCCTACGAAGACGCGGACATCGTCTTCCGGTGAGGGATCGGTTTGCCCAGGCGCCACGTCCATCGTACCGCTTGATCCCTTCGCAGTTTCCGCCCATCGGGCTTTTTGAGACGGTGACGCGGGCGGCCGATCTCGAAGCCGTGATGGAGCTCGTCGGCTGGACCAACGACCGTCTGGTCGCCGACCGCATCCAACGGCTTCCCGAGGACCAATGGGTTTATGGCATTGCCAATGCCAGTATTGTGATGGCGGCATTCCTGCATGTCGCGCCGGGAGGAATGCGCTTCAACGGCCCGGATCTCGGCGCCTGGTATGCCGCCGACGATCTCAGAACCGCCGCCGCGGAGGTTGGCCATCATCTCAGGCGCGAAGCTTACGCGCGCAGCGTGGCGACGATGGCGCGCACCTATCGAAGCTATGCGGCCAATCTGATTGGTGATTACCTCGACATTCGCGGTGAAGAGAGTCTGCGGCCCGATGTTTATGACGCCACCAGCTATGCGGCGTCGCAGGTGCTGGGGGAAGAGGTCCGCTCGAGCGGCGGCGCCGGTATCCTCTATGACAGTGTCCGGCTTAAAGGCGGAGTGGCCATCGTCGCCCACCGGCCGCGCAATATTCAGGGCGTGGTGCAGGCCGACCACTTCGAAATCACCGTTTCGGCCACCGACCGACGCATCGATGTCAGGAAGCTTGCAGCCTGATGGCGGCAGCCGCGGGCCGGCACCGGGAAAAGGGTGATGCTCAAACCGGCAGTCGTTCGGCCCATGTCTTCACCGCCGTCGCCATCGTAGCGAGGTGATCGGCACTGGAGAAACCGGAGATCGTCTTGCGCGGCTTGAGGTCGTGGTCGCCATCCTCGAGCCAGAGGATCTCGATCCTGTCGGACAGATCGTAGCCTGGCACCTCGTCCCGCGTGCCGAATTCGTCCCGCGTTCCCTGGCAGATCAGGGCGGGCGTCGCCAGCCCTGTGAGATGGCCGGTGCGCAGCTTCTCCGGCTGGCCGGGCGGATGGAAGGGATAGCCGAGGCAGAGCAGGCCGGCGATCTTACCCCGACGATGAAGACCGTCGGCGATCATGCTGGCGACCCGGCCGCCCATCGACTTGCCGCCGATGATTAGAGGACCGCTGGCGCCGAGCTCGGCAATGGCCGCCTCGTATTCGGGATTGAGCGTTTCGGCCCGTGGCGGCGGCTTGCGGCCTTCCGAGGTGCGGCGGGCAGCCATATAGGCGAATTCGAAACGGGCCACACGGAAGCCGACGCCGGCGAGCGCATTTGCGGCTGCTGTCATCGATGCCGAATCCATCGGCGCGCCGGCGCCATGCGCAAGAAGGATGGTGAAGTGCGCATCCTGAGGGCCCTGCAGCAGAAACCTGTCAAGCATCGGTAAATCCTCCATCCCATCGCCGGAACCATGTCGACGGCCATGACTTCTTCCTGAAAAGGAGACTGACAATGTCGACGAATGATCAAAACGTAAAGCCCGAGCAGCGGCGACCCAAGGATGTCGGCGTCGTTCCTGAAAAGCCGGAGCCCGCCGACGCAGAATCGATGGCGCCGCCGGCGGTGCAGCCGGCTGGGGTCAGGGACAAAAGCGAACGACCTGTGGTCAATCCGATCACCGGGGTCGCCTCCTGATCGACTACGGTCGATTATCGTGTAGAACCGCTGAACAGCCTCTTGAAACCCCGGCGGGAAGGGTCCATATACCCGTCCTGCCTGAAAAATGGACGCGCGCGGTATCGACGTCGTCGAATTGTTCGTTGTCCGACAGGATAAGGGCGCTCCCCGCAAGGGTCGAGCGCCCTTTTTGCTTTGCAGCCCTTGCGCATACCGCCGCTTTCGTCTTGTCGTTTGACGGGCGAAGGGATTCCAGCGGCGGAGAAGCGAGGCCCCGTGAAGCGGATTAGTTAGAAAATACCGGCAAAGCAGCCGCGCCAGCCAAGCGGAGACGGCCGCACTTTTTACGCCGGGAAAGGGTTTTGCCACGCATCTAGTTGTTCAAGCCGTTCGTACCACGCCTGTATATGCCTGAACTCGGAAAGTGGAATCTCAGCAGAAGTCGCATAAGGAAGTGCAGCGGCCAACGCGAAATCTGCGACAGTCAGTGTCTTTCCGACCGCGACGCTGTTCTCGGCCAAATGGTCGTCGAGCACGCGAGCATGGAGTCGGAAGCTCGTCTTCGCATCTTCGATCACGGCGACGTCAGGCTCTCCGCCGAACAACGGCTTGATCAAGGTTTCAAACCACAGTGTTGCCCCGTGCCGGGTGAAATGACTGGCGTCCCAGCTCAGCCACCGGAGGACGTCGATCTGCCGGTGGTCATGCGGCCAGAAATCCGAGGCAACTCTGTCAGACAACCGGCACATGATGGCATTCGCTTCCCACAAGGTTCCGCCATCATCCTGCAGCACAGGGACTTTCCCGTTCGGGTTAAGAGCCAGGAATTCAGTGGTGCGCTGTTCTCCGCTTGCCAGGTCAATCCTTATGAACTCCACGTCGGCTTTAAGAAAACGGGCAGCGGCGCAGGCCTTCCGAGGATTGAGCGTCTCGCAATAGTAAAGCTTCATCGCCGCCTTATTCATGGTCCGGCCTTTCGGATTCAGCCCCCAGAAAAACGCCAAGTCGCTCGAAGCTTTGCGACCAACCACCTTGATGACCCTCAAGTGACGATGCGCTTTCAAATCCACTTTGCCGAAACGTCATTTCCGTGCCTCCGTCGCTTTCCTTTAGCGCAATCGTGACCACCGTTTCCGGGCTCGTTTCGCCGGTTCCGATTTCCCAGGCATGTGTGAAGACAAGCCTGTGCGGAGGCTCGACCTCAAGGTATTTTCCGCTAACCCAGTGCTCCTCTCCATCTGGCGCTATCAGACAGGCGCGGTGTCTACCACCGGGCCAAACTTCAAGCTGGTCGCCCACCGCCTTGAAACCGAGAGGACCGCTCCATTGCGCTAGCGCTTTCGGGTCGGTCCATGCCCTGAAAACGAGATCGCATGGGGCATTGAACCTTCGTACAAAAACCAGATCGCGAGCATTGTCGGTATCAGTCTTCGGATTTGTCATCTTCGTATCCTTGTACCTTGGACAAATAGCCATCGAGACGATCGAAGCTCTGATCCCAGAAGCGTCTGTAATCGCCAATCCAATCAGAAATTTTCTTCAACGCGTCCGGCTGAAGTTCGCGGGGACGCGAAGTCGCTTCACGGCCGGAGCGGATCAATCCGGCCTGTTCCAGGACCTTGAGATGCTTTGAGATGGCAGGCTGAGACAACTCGAAGGGATCTGCGAGTTCGGCCACGGTCGCCTTGCCGTTAGCAAGCCGCTCAAGGATTGCTCTCCTTGTTGGGTCTGAGAGTGCGGAGAAAATCGAATCGAGGCTGCTATCCATATATCACCATGTAGCTATATAACCGAAGAGATATATTGCTTATGGCGGCGTGTCAAGGTCATCTTGCGCAACCGTTTCCCTGCAAACAGGTGCCCATGCTAACGCTGGCGATGCTGGGGCGGCTAGAGCGGCCATTAAGAAACGTTCTCCTTTCCATTATGCGGCCTCAGAAACGAGCTTCGGCATGCCAGCGAAGATCGTGGAACGGTTCTTGCACGGTTACTAATATGTTTACTGTGGGGAGACCTAATGTCATGAAGTGGCGCACATCCGAAGAGTTTGCCCCTCTGATGCTCGTTGTGAGTGGGTCGGAAAAATACAAGCTTGTCGCAACCCTTTTCCAGGCTGCCGAGATGCTGACCGTTGGCTGGCCGATCGACGACGGAGAAGAATATCTTATAGCGATTAGAGCGTGCCGAAATGCAATTCATGGGGAAATTCCGGCTCAGGACGCGCGAGCAGCGCTTATCCGTGCCGCCGACGAAGCTGGCATTCCGGTGATCACCGTTCACTGAGTTTCGCAGCCGACGGTGAAATGAGTTCACGGGGCGGCGTCCTCTCGGAAGGGCGCAATGCTGATCATGAGCTGGTTCGATGGTCCGCATTTCGGAACGCGAGATCTTGATCGGCTGGACTTTGGCGATCCGGGCGCTGAGCCGGCCAAAGCGCGGGGCAAATATTTTCCGTCGGCTCTGTCGATTTTCGCATCAGCCGATCGTCCTTGTAATGATGTGCTGGCACCGCGGTCGTGGCTTCAGCACGTCCTTGGCGCGTCTGAGACGCGCGGCAATAGAAGGAGGATATCATCATGGATAATCAACATCTGGTGCCCGCCGCCGTGCTTGCGGCCAAGAACGGCGTCCGGTTTCCCAATGAGAGCGAGGCGTATCGCAGCGCCCGCGACGCGCTGCTGGCCGAAGAGATCGATTTGCGCCGGCACATCGAGCGCGTGGCAAGACAGCGCCGGGCGCTGCCGCCGGGCGGCGAGGTGACGAAAGACTACCGCTTCCAAGGCAGCGACGGGCCGATCTCCTTTGCCGAGCTCTTCGCCGACAAGGATACGCTGATCGTCTACAGCTACATGTTCGGCCCGCAACGCGAGCGCCCGTGCCCGATGTGCACCTCGCTGCTGTCGGCCTGGGACGGCGAAGTGCCTGACATCCAGCAGCGCGCCGCCCTTGCGGTCGTCGCCCGCTCGCCGATCGAAAGGCTGCTGGCCTTCAAGAAGGAGCGCGGCTGGCATCATCTGCCGCTTTATTCCGACATGACGGACGACTACAGCCGCGACTATCACGCAATCGGCAGGGATGGCAGCGATGACGCCGCCTTCAACGTATTCACGCGGCGCGACGGCACCATCCGCCATTTCTGGAGCCAGGAGATGGGCGGTGTGACGGCCGATCCCGGTGAGGATCCGCGCGGCGCGCCCGACCTGATGCCGCTCTGGACCGTGCTCGATGCGACGCCCGAAGGTCGGGCACCGGACTGGTATCCGAAGCTGGCTTATTAAGATCAGCCGCGTCTACGCCGTCAGCCGGTGGAGCGGTTTCTTGAGGCTTCGACCCATTCGATGCTGGTAACCGCATCATCCGGCAGCGGCGGCGGATCGATGTCGTAGACATAGCCGGAGAGCATGTCGGCGGCGCGTTCCGCCGCCTTGATCTTCGCCTCGGTTTCCGCGACCGCCTTGGAGATTGCTTCGATGCGGGCGCGGAACATGTGGGCGAGCACATCGCGGCCGGACTGCTTTTCCAGCCGTTCCAGATGCAATCCGATGCGCGAGGCGTGGCGCTCCAGCTCGCTCTTGCTGAAACGCGCCTTTCGCAGTTCTTCGGAAAGACTGTCCTGCATGACGGCCACGGGATCGAAACTTCCGGGTGCGCGCTCGTCGAGCACCGCATCGGTGACGAGCTTCTCGATCATCACCAGCGCCTGCAATTCGGCCGCATCGGCGAATTCGACGTCGTAGCCGGTATCGTCGTAGACCTTGCGCCGGACCGGATCGAGAAGCAGCCCATAGGCTTTCTGCAGATGGGCAAAGGCTTCCGAATCACCACCCGAATCGGGGTGGGCAACCTTCGCCAGGCGCCGATAGGCGGCCTTCAGCTGCGCCTCGTCCGCATCGCGTTCAACGCCGAGAATATCGTATGGATCCGTCACGCCTGCTCCCTTGCTCCCCGACACGTTGCGGGCAGTCTAGGTCTTCTTCTGCATCAGAAGGGCGAAGTTTAGACCGAAACGAGGAATGACGTCCATGGCCCGAGATGGCGATGGTTTATGCACATGCGTCGCCAAATCCTCGATTATTTAATGTTTTCAATCTGTTGTTCTAAGCTCAGCCTGTGGTGATCGAAGCGAGATAACATCTGGCTTCGCCATCGACTTTCAGCACGGTTGCGGCCGCGTCCTCGATCAGCAGCGCATCGCCGGCCGCAAGCGCGCCAGTCTCGCCGTCGCGCCGGAATGACAATGCGCCGCGATGGCAAAGCAACAGGCATGTCGAGGGCGGCAGCGGCACGGTCTTGCTGCCATCGACGTCGATACGGATCAGCGTATGGCTAAGCCCGTAACGGCGCGTCATCACGTTGAGATCGGTGATCGCTCCGTCCTGGAGCCTGGCTGCGACGGGGATATCCGCCGGGAAGGCCAGGGGATCGCTTGCCATTGTCAGAAGCACGGGCGTGCTGCCTGCGATACCGAGCACCATGCCCTTGCCATTAAGGATCGCCAGCGTGCGGTCGATGCCGGGAAAGATCGAAAACGGGCCATCCTCTGCGACCGTCGCCATGCTGATGCGCCAGTCGAAGTCGTTGATCGAAGCGCCGGGTGGAAAGACGGCGATCTCCACCGTCTCTCCCTTGCCGTTTTTCCAGGGCATGCGTTTGTGATCGCCGGCGCGCAGGATCCTCACGGGGCTCAGTTCCCGAGAATGCCGGGCAAGCGCAAGCCCTTTTCCTTGGCGCAGTCGATGGCGATCTCGTAACCGGCATCGGCGTGGCGCATGACGCCGGTCGCCGGATCGTTCCAGAGTACGCGCTCGAGGCGTCTTGCGGCATCATCCGTGCCATCGGCGCAGATGACCATGCCGGAGTGCTGCGAGAAGCCCATGCCGACGCCGCCGCCGTGATGCAGCGACACCCAGGTGGCACCCGATGCCGTGTTAAGCAGGGCATTGAGCAGCGGCCAGTCGGAGACGGCGTCTGAACCGTCCTTCATCGCTTCGGTCTCGCGGTTCGGCGAGGCGACGGAGCCGGAGTCCAGATGATCGCGACCGATGACGATCGGGGCGGAGAGTTCGCCAGTTCTCACCATCTCGTTGAAGGCGAGGCCGAGCTTGTGGCGGTCGCCCAAGCCCACCCAGCAGATGCGCGCCGGCAGGCCCTGGAAGGCAATGCGCTCCCTGGCCATATCGAGCCAGTTGTGCAGGTGCTTGTTGTCAGGCAGCAGCTCCTTCACCTTGGCATCGGTCTTGTAGATATCCTCCGGATCGCCGGAAAGGGCCGCCCAGCGGAAGGGGCCGACGCCGCGGCAAAACAGCGGGCGAATATAGGCCGGCACGAAGCCCGGGAAGGCGAAGGCGTTTTCGAGGCCTTCGTCCTTGGCGACCTGGCGGATGTTGTTGCCGTAATCGAGGGTCGGCACGCCGGCATTCCAGAAGGCGATCATCGCTTCGACATGCTCGCGCATCGAGGCGCGCGCCGCTTTTTCCACAGCCTTCGGATCGCTTTCGCGCTTTGCTTTCCACTCACCCATCGTCCAGCCCTTCGGCAGATAGCCGTTGATCGGGTCGTGCGCCGAGGTCTGGTCGGTGACGATATCGGGGCGGATGCCGCGGCGGACCATCTCCGGCAGGATTTCGGCGGCATTGCCGAGCAGGCCGACGGACTTTGCCTCGCCGGCCTTGGTCCAGCGATCGATCATCTCAAGCGCTTCATCGAGCGTCTCCGCCTTGGCGTCGACATAGCGGGTGCGCAGGCGGAAATCGATCGAATCGGGATTGCATTCGACGGCGAGGCAGCAGGCGCCGGCCATGACGGCGGCGAGCGGCTGGGCGCCGCCCATGCCGCCGAGCCCGCCGGTCAGGATCCATTTGCCCTTGAGATTGCCGCCGTAATGCTGGCGGCCGGCCTCGACGAAGGTCTCGTAGGTGCCCTGCACGATGCCCTGCGTGCCGATATAGATCCACGAGCCGGCCGTCATCTGGCCGTACATGGCAAGGCCCTTCTTATCCAGTTCGTTGAAATGATCCCAGGTCGCCCAGTGCGGCACGAGGTTGGAGTTGGCGATCAGCACGCGCGGCGCATCCTTGTGGGTGCGGAAGACGGCCACCGGCTTGCCGGATTGGACGATCAAGGTTTCTTCTTCCGTCAGCGTCTTCAGCGTCGCGACAATGCGGTCGAAATCCTCCCAGGTGCGGGCGGCGCGGCCGATGCCGCCATAAACGACGAGTTCGTTCGGATTTTCGGCAACGTCAGGGTCGAGATTGTTCATCAGCATGCGCAGCGGCGCTTCGGTCATCCAGCTCTTGGCATTGAGATCGTTGCCGCGGGGCGCGCGGATTTCGCGGATATTGTGGCGTGGATTGTTCATGGCGGTTCCCCTGTTCTCAGGTTTCGGGCGTCAGCGTTTCAGGTCGGGCGCGATCTGTTCGATGCGCACCAGAATGTTTTTGAGATGGACGCGGAGTCTGTCTGCCTTGGCGGCATCGTAGGCGAAGGGCGCCGCCTCGGTCTGGAGATGCGTCGATTGCGCAAGCTCCATCTGGATCGCGTGCACACCGGTATCGGGCTGACCATAGTGGCGTGTCGTCCAGCCGCCCTTGAAACGACCGTTGAGCACACTGTCGTAACCTTCGGCGGCTTCGACGACGGTGAGCGTCGCCTGCTCGATGGCGCTGTCGCACGTCTTGCCCATGTAGGTGCCGATATTGAAATCCGGCAACTTGCCTTCGAAGAGGAAGGGGATGTGGGAGCGGATCGAGTGGCAGTCGTAGAGAATTGCGACGCCATGGATTGCTCTCACGCGCTCGATCTCGGCGGCAAGTGCCGCATGATAGGGGGCATGAAAGTCCCGCAGCCGCGCCGCGACGTCGGCTTCGTCAGGCGCCTGCCTATCCCTCCAGATCGCCTTGCCGTCGAAATCCGTCTGGGGAATAAGGCCGGTGGTGTTTTGGCCGGGATAGAGGCTGACGCCGGCCGGATCGCGATTTGCGTCGATCACATAGCGGTGGAAGGTGGCGCGCACGGTGGTGACATTGTCGAGCAGCCCGTCATAGAGCCGATGGATGTGCCAGTCGGTGTCGGCCAGCATCCTGCCGTTGTCGTTGAGGCGGTCGGCAATCTCAGCCGGCACGTTGGTGCCGGTATGGGGGAAACCGAGGATGACGGGGGAGGTGCCCCGATGGATTTCGTATGGTGCGGTCATGGCAAAAACCCCTCCCCAACCCCTCCCCACAAGGGGGAGGGGCTAGAGCCAGCCGCACGCTCTGCGTTCAAGATTGAATGCAGCCGGGGCCGCAGGTTAAGCCCCTCCCCCTTGTGGGGAGGGGTTGGGGAGGGGACTTTTTCCATCATCATCTCAACCTTCCAAAACCGGCAGAATGCCATCCGAAACGGCGGCGTTCAGCGCGCCCGTCGCCACCAGTTCGGCCGCCGCGGCGAGGTCATTGGCCATATAGCGGTCGCTGTCGAGGCTCGGCACCTTGCTGCGGATTGCGGCGATCGCCTTGCCAAGCTCCGGGCTCGTCGACAGCGGCGCGCGCAGTTCGACGCCTTGGGCGGCGGTCAGCGCCTCGATGCCGATGATGCCGAATAGGTTCTCGGTCATGCCGAGCAGGCGGCGGGCACCATGGCAGGCCATGGAGACATGGTCTTCCTGGTTGGCCGATGTCGGGGTCGAATCGACCGAGGCCGGGTGCGACATCTGCTTGTTTTCGGACATCAGCGCCGCAGACGTCACCTCGGCGATCATCAGGCCGGAATTCAAGCCCGGCTTCTTGGCGAGAAAGGCCGGCAGGCCGTAGGAAAGGGTCGGATCGACCAGCAGCGCGATGCGGCGCTGCGAAATCGCGCCGATCTCGCAGACGGCAAGTGCGATCTGATCGGCGGCGAAGGCCACGGGTTCGGCGTGGAAATTGCCGCCGGAGACGACGGAATTGTCCGACAGCACCAGCGGATTGTCGGTGACCGCATTAGCCTCGATTTCAAGCGTGCGGGCAACCGAGCGCAGCAGATCGAGGCAGGCGCCGTCGACCTGCGGCTGGCAGCGAATGCAATAGGGATCCTGCACACGCTCGTCGCCCTCGATGTGGCTTTGGCGAATGATGGAGTTTTCGAGGAGCGCGCGAAGCGCGGCAGCCGTGTCGATCTGACCCTTGTGGCCACGCAATGTGTGAATATCCGGATGAAAGGGCGCTGAAGAGCCCATGGCTGCATCGGTGGACATGGCGCCGGTGATCAGCGCTGCCTGCGCGGCGCGATGGGCGCGGAAGAGGCCGGCAAGCGCCAGTGCCGTCGAGGTCTGGGTGCCGTTGATCAGCGCCAGGCCCTCCTTGGCGGCGAGCACGACCGGTCTGAGGCCGGCCCTTTCGAGGGCTTCGGCGCCTGAGAGGCGTTCGCCGGCGAAGAAGGCTTCGGCCTCGCCCATCATCACCGCCGCCATATGGGCAAGGGGCGCAAGATCGCCGGAGGCGCCGACTGAGCCCTTTTCCGGGATCAGCGGGATGATGCCCTTATCCAGCATGCCTTCGATCAGCCGCACCAGCTCCAGCCGCACGCCGGAGGCGCCGCGCCCGAGCGAGACCAGTTTCAGCGCCATGATCAGCCGCACGATATTCTCAGGCAGTGGCGCGCCGACGCCGCAGCAATGCGACAGGATGAGATTGCGCTGCAAGGTGGTTACATCGGCGCTGTCGATCTTGATCGAGGCGAGTTTGCCGAAGCCGGTATTGATACCGTAGACCGGCGCATTGCCGGCGGCGATCTCGGCGATACGGGCAGCGGCCTTGGTGATCCCGGCATCGAAGGCGGGATCGAGCCTTGCCGGTGCGCCCGTCCAGTAGATGGTTTCCAAATCTTTGAGCGAGACGGAGCCCGGGTGGAGCGTGATGGTCATCGACCGTTCCTTTCGCCCTTGAAGACGCGTGTGTGAAGCGGATTGAAGCCGATGCGGTAGACGAGCTCGGCGAGGCTTTCGATATTCCATATGGCGAGATCGGCGAATTTGCCGGGTTCGAGCGTTCCCGTCTTGTCGAGCAGGCCGAGGGCGCGGGCGCCTTCGCGGGTGGCGCCGGCGATGCATTCCTCGACGGTGAGGCCGAAAAGCGTGGCCGACATGTTCATGGTGAGCAGCATCGAGGTGAGCGGCGAGGTGCCGGGATTGCAATCGGTGGCGATCGCAATCGGCACACCTGCCCGCCGCAACGCCTCTACCGGCGGCTTCTGCTTCTCATGGATAGCGTAGAAGGCGCCGGGCAGCAGCACGGCAACGGTGCCGGCTGCAGCCATCGCCGCAACGCCATCTTCGTCGAGATATTCGAGATGATCGGCCGATAGCGCGCCGTATGACGCGGCGAGCTTGGCGCCGCCAAGATTGGAGAGCTGCTCGGCATGCAGCTTGACCGGTAGGCCGAGCGCCTTCGCCTTGTCGAAGACGCGGGCGATCTCAGTTGTGGAAAAGGCGATGCCCTCGCAGAAGCCGTCGACCGCATCGGCAAGACCGAGATTGTGCATGTCGTCGAGACCGGGCAGGACGACATCATCGAGATAATCGCCGTTGCGACCCTTATATTCCACGGGCGTCGCATGGGCGCCGAGATAGCTGGTGGCGACGCGGACCGGTCTGATATGGCCGAGCAGGCGGGCACTCTGCAGCATCTTCACTTCGCCGGTTCGGTTCAGCCCGTAACCGGACTTGACCTCGATCGTCGTCACACCTTCGGCAAGCAGCGTGTCGAGCCGCGGCAGCGCCTCGGCGACGAGCTCTTCGACGGACAGCGCATTGGTCGCCTTCACCGAGGAGACGATGCCGCCGCCGGCACGGGCGACCTCCTCATAGGTGGCGCCTGCAAGCCGCATTTCGAACTCGCGGGCGCGGTTGCCGCCGTGGACGATATGGGTGTGGCAGTCGACGAGGCCGGGCGTTACCCAGCGGCCTTCGAGATCGACGATTTCGGAGTGTTCGATGGCCGATGCCGGCAGGTCGCTTTCGGCGCCGGCAAAGGCGATGCGGCCGTTTTCGATCAGCACGGCGCCCTTTTCGACGATGCCGAGTCCTTGTTTGCCAGGCGCCAGCGTGGCCAACCGCGCATTGCGCCAAAGAACTGGGCGACCTTCTGCGGACGAGGTTTCCTCTGAAAAATTGTTCCCGGTCATCAGCTTTGCGCCTTTCCTTATGTCAATAACATGTATATACATAATCGACGGGTGACAAGAGAAATTTTGCGCGCTTTTCTGGAAAAGAAAGATCGGCGACGCGGCAAAAGGAGAGGGAAGGCCATGACCACACTTCACGCAGGCACGGCGCTGACGCCGCAAGGCTGGCAGAAAGATGTGCGGCTGACGCTTGAAGCCGGGCGCATCGCGCGGGTCGAAATCGGGACTTCTCCCGGGCCGGGCGATGAACGCCACGCTCTCCTCGTTCCCGCCATGGCGAACCTGCACAGCCATGCCTTCCAACGGGCGATGGCCGGCCTTGCCGAAGTGCGCGGCCCGGCCAATGACAGCTTCTGGAACTGGCGCACGGTCATGTACAAGTTTGCCCTGGCGATGACGCCGGAGCATGTCGAAGCGGTCGCGGCCAAGCTTTATGCGGAAATGCTGGAGGCCGGGTTTTCCCGCGTCGGCGAGTTCCACTATCTTCACCACGACAGGGACGGCAGCACTTACGCCAATATCGCCGAGCTTGCCGAACGCATCGGCGCGGCAAGCGAAGAGACCGGTATCGGCCTGACGTTGCTGCCGGTCTTCTATGCTCATTCCGGCTTCGGCGGAGCTGCCCCCATCGAAGGTCAGCGGCGTTTCATCAATTCGCTCGAAAGCTTCGAAAGGCTGATGGAGGGATGCCGGGCAGTCACCGGCCGGCTCGACGGCGCCGAGCTCGGGCTGGCGCCGCACAGCCTGCGCGCGGCGACACCGGACGAGCTTATAAAGCTCGTGCCGATGGCGGGCGACGGTCCCATCCATATCCATGTCGCCGAGCAGGTGAAGGAGGTCGAGGACTGCGTCGCCTGGTCCGGCGCGCGGCCTGTGGAATGGCTGCTCGATCATGCGCCTGTGGATGAGCGCTGGTGCCTGATCCATGCAACGCACATGACCGAGGACGAAACGCGGCGGATGGCGAAAAGCGGTGCGATCGCTGGCCTCTGCCCGATCACCGAAGCCAATCTCGGCGACGGTGCCTTTGCCGCGCCGCTTTTCCTCGAAGACGGCGGGCGTTACGGCATCGGCTCGGATTCCAACGTGCTGATCTCCGTGCCGGAGGAACTGCGCCAGCTCGAATATTCGCAGCGCCTGGCGCTTCGCGCTCGCAACGTCGTGGCTGCACCCGGTGGTTCGACGGCGCTTTCGCTGTTCACACATGCACTGGCCGGTGGTGGCGCCTCGCTGAAGGCGCCGGCCGGACTCGCCGTGGGCCATTCCGCCGATATCGTTTCGCTCGATACGACGGCCGTTCCTTATCTCGCAGGCGACCAGATCCTCGACCATTGGGTGTTTGCCGGCGGCGTCGCCGTCGATTGCGTCTGGGCGCATGGCCGCAAGCAAGTGGAGGGCGGCCGCCATCTCAGGCGCGACGCCATCGACCGGCGTTTCCTGGCGGTCATGGGCGAATTGCTGGCCGCCTGAAAAAGAGCTTTTGCTGTCCGGACATTCGAATTAGATCTAGCGTCCGGAATTGCGTAAAAACAAAGAGATAGCGGGAGACCAATCGGAACGTGACGATGAACCAAGGCAGGGATCCCACCTTGCATCAGCGCATCCTCAGCGACATCGAGGGCCGTATCGTCTCGGGCGATTGGCCGCCGGGGCACCGCATTCCCTTCGAGGTCGATCTCGCCACGCAGTATGACTGCTCGCGCATGACGGTGAACAAGGTGCTGACCCAGCTCGCCAAGGCCGGCCTGATCGAGCGCCGCAAGAAGTCCGGCAGCTTCGTCACCCAGCCGCAGGCGCAATCGGCTGTTCTCGAAATCCACGACATCAAGGCCGAGGTGCAGTCGCTGAACCTGCCCTATTCCTATGCGGTATCGAAGAAGACGAGCCGTAAGGCCAAGGCAGAAGACAGCCGAAGGCTGGAACTGCCGGTGGCGTCGTCGGTCGTCGAGATCGTCTGCATCCACAATGCCGGCATGCGGCCCTTTTGCCTAGAGGAGCGGCTGATCAGCCTTGCGACGGTGCCGGAGGCCGCCAATGCCGATTTTCTTACGATGGCCCCGGGGCCATGGCTGCTCAACCAAGTGCCGTGGAGCACGGCCGAACACCGGATCCACGCCGTCTCGGCCAGTGCCGAGGTGGCCGCCGTCCTCGACATAGCGCGCAATACCGCCTGCCTCGTGGTCGAACGCCGCACCTGGAGCGGCGCCGGCCCGGTGACGCATGTGCGTTTCACCTATCCGGGCGATCGTCATGCATTGGTGGCGCGTTTCACGCCGGCATCACAATAAGCCGCTATCTTCCATATACAACATGAGCAGTGTTTTCATTCCTCGAACAACTTGCCGCTGCGCGCTTCCAGCCGGTAGCGGTGGCCAGGGTAGACGAGGCGAGCGGTCGAGACCACCTGTTTTGCCGACCAGGTACGCCGGCGGATCGTCAGGCACGGTTCGGTCTTCATGATGGTCAGCAGCTTGCATTCCCAGGCCTGTGGCATCGCCGCTTCGACAACGTGCTCGGAGCCGCTGAGCGGGGCTGCGGCCGTCAGATAAGCGTTCGGCGTCAGCGTCGAAAAATCCTGGTCGAGATATTCAGGGGCGGCCTCCGGATGGACGAAACGGTCCTCGATCTGCACTGGAACACCGTTTTCGCTGTGGACGATCAGCGAGTGGAAAACCGCAGCACCGATCGGCAGTTCGAGCGCGTCGGCAACCTCGGGAGAGGCTGTTTCCTGGGCGAGAACAACGACGGAGGCCTCGTGGGTATGACCGCGTTCGGCAATTTCCTCGGCGATGTTGCGGACCTCGAACAGCGCCGAATAGCCCTTGCGCTCGGCAACGAAGGAGCCGACGCCCTGGATGCGGATGAGTTCGCCCTCGTTGGCAAGTTCGCGCAGCGCCCGGTTGGCAGTCATCTTGCTGACGCCGAGCTCGACGACCAGTTCGTTTTCCGAGGGCACGCGATATTTCGGCGGCCACTCGCCGCTGTGGATGCGGTCGAGGATCACCTGCTTGACGCCGGCATAGAGCGGGGTGCTATCATTCTGCGCCAGTTCGCGCTTCATCTCGCCGGGACGCTTCATTGCCTATTCCTTTTGCACAAATGGAATTCGCCACATAATTCGACTTTCCCCTTGCATATCACAAAATTTCTCATATGGTACCATATACAACCTCCCAATCGGTCCTTGAAACAGAAATAGGACAGGAAAGGGCAAGCCGGCGAAGATCGGCCGTGGTGCCGCAAGGTCTGTTTCAACTCCAGAGGAGAATTCACAAATGAAATTCAGCGCAATCCTGCTTTGTGGCGTGGCGGCTTTTTCCGCCTTCGCCGCGCCTGCCTTTTCCAAAGACTGGACGAAGGCGACCATCACACTCGAAGGCGCCTATGCGCCCTGGAACCTCACCAATGCCGACGGCACGCTCGGCGGCTTCGAACCGGAACTCGCCAAGGTGCTGTGCGAACGCGCCAAGATCGAATGCACGCTGGTCGCCTCCGATTGGGACGGCATGATCCCGGCGCTCAACGCCGGCAAGTTTGACGTCATCATGGATGCGCTGTCGATCACCGAGGAGCGCAAGCAGGTCATCGACTTCACCATTCCCTATGCCGCCACGCCTGCCGCCTTTGCCACCGCCAAGGACAGCCCGCTGGCAAAGGCCGCCGGCACCGGCACCACGATCAAGATGACGCCCGGCCAGACCGGCGTGAAGGAGATCGACGCGCTGAAGGCGGCCTTCAAGGGAAAGACGATCGGCATTCAGGCGGCGACCGTTTACGCCAAGTTCGTCTATGACAATTTCGGCGATATTGCCGAGATCCGCGAATACAAGACCGGTGCCGACCGCGACCTCGACCTGCAGAACGGCCGCATCGACCTCGGCTTCGATGACGCCGTCTATTTCGCCAATGCCTTTGCGTCCGCCAACGGCGCACTCGACTTCACCGGCCCCGAGATCGCCGGTTCGATCTGGGGCGAGGGCGAAGGCCTGGGTGTCCGCAAGGCGGATACGGACCTGCGCGACAAGTTCAGCGAAGCAATCAAGTCCGCACTTGCCGACGGCACCGTCAAGAACCTCTCGATGAAGTGGTTCAAGGTCGACGTCAGCCCGCAATAAGCATTTCGGCCTTTCGGCCGCAAACGCCGGTCTCCGGCTTTATCGCCGGAGACCGCATGCTCGAACAGGATGATTTTTGGCCCGGTCGGCCTAAAACTGAATCCTGTTCTAAATAAAAGAGTTAGAGCATGATGTCGTCCGAAAACCGCTGGTACTTTTCGGCATCATGCTCTGGTGTCAATCCGCAAAACACTGCCACGGACGGGGAACGGACGATATGGCAAGCTTGGAACTTCTCGGCTTCGGCTCGACCGGATGGGGCGCGCTGCTCGTTGCCGCCGCCTTGATGACGCTGGCTGTCACGGCGACGGCACTGGCGATCGGCGCGGTGCTGGGCGCGATCGTCGCGGCCGCGAAACTCTCCGGCAATCTTGTCCTTGTCACGCTCGGCAATGTCTACACGACCGTGTTTCGCGGCGTGCCGGAACTGCTGATCATCTATCTCATCTATTTCGGCGGTTCGTCGGCCGTCACCTCGATCGGCCAGTCGTTGGGTTACGAAGGATTCCTCGGTTTGCCTTCCTTTGTCGCCGGCGCGCTAGCCGTCGGCATCATCTCCGGCGCCTACCAGGCGGAGGTGTTTCGCGGCTCTTTTCTTGCCATCTCCAAGGGCGAGCTTGAGGCCGCCTCGGCGATCGGCATGCATCGCGGCATGCGCCTTCGCCGCATCATCATGCCGCAGGTGTTTCGCCTCGCCATTCCCGGCCTCGGTAACGTCTGGCAGCTCAGTCTCAAGGATTCGGCGCTGATCTCCGTCACCGGTCTTGCCGAACTGATGCGCACCAGCCAGGTGGCGGCGGGCTCGACCCGGCAATATTTCCTGTTCTTCATCGCCGGCGGCTGCCTCTATCTCATCCTGACCAGCCTTTCGGACCGCATCTTCAACGGGGCGGAGCGCCGCGCCAATCGCAGCATGCCGGCATCCGCCATGGGCCAGGCGTAAGGAGGCGACAATGGATTTCACCTTCATCGCCTCGACCATGGTCACCCTGCTCAAGGCCGTGCCGACGACGCTCATCCTGTTTTCCCTGTCGATCGTCTCCGGCGGCCTGCTGGCGCTTGTCATCGTCTGGATGCGGACCAGCGGCAATAGAGTGCTTTCGGGCTTCGCCAAAGGCTATATCTTCGTCTTCCGCGGCTCGCCGCTTTTGATCCAGATGTTCCTGGTATTCTACGGCCTCAGCCAGTTCGGCTTCATCCGCTATTCCTTCCTCTGGCCGTTCCTGCGTGAGCCGATGGTCTGCGCCGTGCTGTCGCTGGCGCTCTGCACGGCCGGCTACACGGCGGAGATCTTCCGTGGCGGCATTCGTGCCGTCTCGCCGAAGGAGATCGAGGCGGCGCGCTCGATCGGCATGTCCGGCTTCCTGCTGGTGCGCCGTATCCTGGCGCCGATCGCCTTCCGCCACGCGCTGCCGGCCTATTCCACCGAGATCGTGCTGATGATGAAGTCGACGGCGCTCGCAAGCCTCGTCACCGTCTGGGAGGTCACCGGCGTGGCCCAGCGGCTGATCTCGCAGACCTACCGCACAATGGAAGTCTTTCTCTGTGCGGCGATCATCTATCTCGTCCTCAACTTCATCATCCTGCAGGGCATGGCTCTGCTCGAATATTCGCTGTCCCGACATCGCCGCGCGGCCCCGCAGCCGCTGAAAGCGTAGTAGCTTTTGACCCGATTGGAGCACCCATGCCAGGCGTAACCCGACTATCGGTCCGCAATATCCGCAAGAGCTTCGGTACGCACGAGGTCTTGCGCGGCATTTCCCTCGATGCGGAAGACGGCGATGTGATCTCGCTGCTGGGGGCCTCCGGCTCCGGCAAGTCGACGTTTCTGCGCTGTATCAACATGCTCGAAACCGCCAGCGACGGCGAGATCTGGGTCGACGGCGAGGAGGTCCGCATGGTGCACAAGGGCGGGCGAAGCAAGCCGGCCAGCCAGAAGCAGGTGGACCATATCCGCTCCGAACTCGGCATGGTGTTCCAGTCCTTCAATCTCTGGTCCCACATGACGATCCTGCAGAACGTCATCGAAGGGCCGATCCATGTGCTGAAGCGCCCGCGCGCCGACTGCATCGCCGAGGCCGAAGCCCTGCTCGAAAAGGTCGGCATATCAGATAAGCGCCATGCCTATCCGGCCCATCTCTCCGGCGGCCAGCAGCAGCGTGCCGCAATCGCCCGTGCGCTGGCGATGAAGCCGAAGGTGATGCTCTTCGACGAACCGACCTCGGCGCTCGATCCGGAGCTTGTCGGCGAAGTGCTGCGCGTCATGCGTGCGCTGGCCGAGGAGGGGATGACCATGCTCGTCGTCACCCATGAGATGAGCTTTGCCCGCAACGTCTCGAACCGCGTCGTCTTCATGCGCGAAGGGCTGATCGAAAGCAGCGGCAAGCCCGACGAAATGTTCACCGGCGGCGCCACACCCGCCTTTCGCCAGTTCATCGGCCATTTCGGAAGCGGTCAATGACGATCACCATCGAGTCCGTGTTGACCTGGCGCGATGTCGCCCGCGTCGGGGCAGGGGAAGCGCTGGCGCTGTCGCCGGCCACCTCGGCCCGCGTCGAGCAGGCAAGCCGCATCGTTGCGCGCATCGTCGAGACAGGCGTGCGCGCCTACGGCGTCAATACCGGCGTGGGGGCACTGGCGGATACGGTGGTCGATCGTGCCTCGCAGAGCCTGTTGTCGCGCAGCATCGTGCTCAGCCATGCCTGCGGCGTCGGGCCATCGCTGGCCGCCCGCGAGGTGCGCGCCATCATCGCCGCACAGATTGCCAATTTCGCCCATGGTCATTCCGGCGTGCGGGGCGAGATCGTCCAGCATCTTGCGGCCATACTGGAACATGATTGCATTCCCGACGTGCCCTCCAAGGGCTCTGCCGGTTACCTCGTCCACAACGCCCATATCGCGCTTGTTTTGGTCGGCGAAGGCAGCGCTCACCTGGACGGCCGGCGTATGAGCGGTCGCGAGGCGCTTGCCGCGATCGGCCTCGAACCACTGGTGCTTGGCGCCAAGGAAGGCTTGAGCCTTGTCAACGGCACGGCCTGCGCCACTGGTCTGACCGCTGTGGCGCTTTCCCGCGCCGAGCGGCTGCTCGACTGGGCCGATGCGATCGCAGCACTGACGCTGGAAGCGGCAGGCTGCCAGATTGCCGCCTTCGACGCGGCGGTGCTGGCGCTGCGCCCATCGGCGGGAATAGAGAAAGTCGGAGCGAGCCTGCGCGCGCGGCTTCAAGGCAGCGGTCTTGTCGCCGCCGCCTTCGGCCGGCGCACGCAGGATGCGCTCAGCCTTCGTGCGGTGCCGCATGCGCATGGGGCCGCCCGCGACGTCTTCGACAATTCCGCCCGCGTCGTCAATCAGGAACTTGCTTCGGTGACGGACAATCCGGCGGTCTCAGGCACGCCGGAACATCCGATCGTCTCCTCCGAGGCCCATGCCGTTGCCCCGGCACTCGGGCAGGCGGCCGATAGCCTGGCGATTGCGCTGGCACAGATCGGCGCGATCAGCGAGCGGCGCATGGACCGGCTCGTCAATCCGCTGGTGAGCGGCCTGCCGCCATTTTTGGCGAGCGATGCCGGCAGCCATTCCGGCTTCATGATTGCTCAATATACCGCAGCCGCACTGAGCAACGAGAACCGCCGCCTTGCTTCACCCGCGGCCATGGACGGCGGGCTGACCTCCGGTCTGCAGGAGGATTTCCTCGCGCATCCGACGGCTGCCGCCGGCAAGCTGCTCGCGGTCATCGACAACGCCGAATATATATTGGCGATCGAGTTGATGGCTGCTGCCCAGGCGCATGATTTCCTGGCAGCGACGGCGCCGCGGGCGGTAGGCACGGACCTGGTCTATAAGGCAGTGCGGGAACAGGTTTCCCACTATGGCGACGAGCGTCCGCTCAACGGCGACATCGAAGCCGTGCGCAGCCTGATCCGTGATACCGCGCCGCCGCCGATTGGTTGAACCGAAGACCGCTGTCAGAACGGCTTGCTGGTTTCGGAATTCCGCTTGGGCCTTTCGCCGGCCTCGAGACGTTTGAGGCACTGGAGATAAGTCGGGTAGAGTTGATCGACCCGCGAGAGCGGAAGCGTCCAGTCGCCTTCGTCGCCGGCAAAGGTAAGCTGCACGTCAGGTGTTCCGGCAAAGGAATTCTTGATGATCTTCTTCAGTCCGCCGCTCCCCTTGCTGGCCGGACCCCAGAGGCGAAGCGTGTACTTGTCGAAGTATTCGGCGGCGACCACTTTCGTCACTGTCCGGTTGGTCAGCGTCACCTCGGTCTTGGTATTGGCCGGAATGTCCCACGTGTTCTTTGAAACCAGCCAGAACGTCTCGGTCGCGTTCTGGCGGAATTCCATGGTCTTGCCAATCTCGCTGTCCCACAGCAGACGGCAATAGGGATGTGGGCCCTCATTCGCAAAGCCGACCGACCATTGTCTCGCCCCGCCCATCCATTCGGTCTCGCCGAAGGCGCAGACCGGCTGCACGACGGCCGCCATCAAAACCATAGCCGCGAGAATTTTCATCGCCAACATCATCTCCAACGCAATCGGCTCTAGCGATAGCAAAAGAAGGTTGAGCTTTTGCTACTACAGCCGCCGCGCGCGTCGTCGACTGCGGATTCACTTCGGGAAGAGGAACGTGACCGCGACGCGAAAGCCCAGTCCTTCCGGCCCATTGTCTGGAGCCGCCGCCCAATATCGTATGCCCGCCGTCAGGCTGATTGGCTGCTTGTCGATGGTGATCAGCTTGGCGACGGCGAAGTTGATCGGCACCGACCAGTCGTTCGTTTCCCAGTTATAGGTGGATTCCGTATTCAGCGAGAACGTCCAGGCGTCCTTGGTCGTGTAGGAGAGGAACGGCTGGAGGAACGTCGAACTCACATCCTCCCGGTCGCTTTGACCAGCGAAGGACCAGATGTGGTTGCCGAGAAAGCCGTAAGTCCACGGGCCTTGTTGCTTGAGGACGACCGCTGTCGGACCCGCGCCCCACTTGCCGCTTCCGAGGAGCTCGTCCGTCGCCGTTGGCAGCAGGAACACCGGGCCGACGCCCCAGACGATACCGCTCTCGGTCGGCTTGGACGGCGAGAAGAAGAAGCTTTGCGTGGTGTCGCCCAGACCGAACTGCGTTCCCGACGGTCCGGCAATGTCGTTCTGCCATGTGACTGGCAGGATGGTGCGCGAGATGACGTTCCAGTCCTCGTTTATCTTGAAGGGAATGACCGGCTGAATGTTCAGCGTCGCCTTGTCGCCGTCGTCTGGACCATAGCCGTGATCGTAGTTGAACTGGAACGGCACGCTGATCAGCGAGGCGATCGGGTTCGACAGCTTCTTCGCCAGGTCTTCACTCGACTGGGCGGCTGCCGTCCCTGTCCAGACACCGAGCGGCGCGACAACCAGTACCACCCAAGAAGCGACTTTCTTCACCAATGCCTCCATGATCCGATTGAATCCAGCCCGCAAGGCAGGCTTCCTCCGAAACGAAACGATATCCCCCGGTCGATCCTGTTGGATACCGAACTGTGAGCCGCTGTCACGGCGGCTCTTTGCTTCCTGGGGAGGTCGTTTTCCGGCTCCTCGAGGACACCAGGTCTTCAAAAGGCGAGCATACTGGAAGGATAATCGCCAACAGTACGAAGTTCGCCAGTCCGCCCGTTAGAACCGGATGGCGACTCCGATAATCGGCCCCTGCTGGACGACGTCGAAGACGAACCCGTCATTATCGTAATTGACGCCGAGTGCACGATATCCGGCGACCGCTGAGATGGTGTCGTTGAACTTGTAGCCGAGGCCCAACGCCACATCCCAGTCGATATCGGCGCCGCCGGCGCCCAGCAGGCCCCACCCGGTGACATAGATTTCCGGCGTGAAGAAGTAGTTTCCTCGGACGCCAGCGACGGCATCGACCCACGTGGCGCTGTCTTCGACATCCACTCCGTCCAGAATGCCGCCATTGAAGGAGATCTCGGTCTTGGCCGACCAGACCCTCATGCCACCGACCACGTCGAGGTGGCCATTTTGATCTTCGAGCACGGCGTAACCGACGCCAAGTAATCCCGCGAAGGTCTTCGATGTCACATCGACGCTATCGGCAAGGATGCCGGCAGGTGTGTCGGCGTCGGCACCGAGCTTGGTGTAGATCACGTCACCAACGATGCTGAAACGGTCGTATCTTGCTTCACCTGCGGCCATGAAAGCGAAGTCGAGGTTATTGAGGATATCGCCGAAATCCGCGTCGACATGAACTTCCGGCAGCCCAAATTGCCCAATATCGCCGGATATGCCGGCAGCCCAGAAATAAGGCGCGAAGGTGAATTCCCAGCCGCTCTGGCTCTCGACTGTTTTTGCTTCCGGCGTGAGCGGCGTAATATCGGCGGCGTTGCCGGCCGACGCCGCGCAAATGCCCGTCACCAATAGAATGGCACGCAAGTATATGGCTTTCATGAGAATCCCCCCGATCTCGTTTCGCCTCGGCACTGCTGTCCCGAGTCGGCACTGTGCAGCGAGAAGTAGATTTCGACAAGCTAAAATACCTATTTTTCGTTGATCGCCTGCGTCAACTGCCCGATGAGGCCTGAAATCTGCTGGTCCTCAGGTCTCAGTCGCGCTAGGACCTCCGCGTGTTTCAGCGCCTCGGGCAAGCGTCGAAGCTTGAGACTGTATTGCAATGCCAGGCCTATGATGTCGGCGTCTTCACCTGCTGCCCATCCATCGAGCCTGTCCAATGCCTCCCCCGTCCGGCCAGCCGAATCGAGAGCGACGGCAAAGGTCGTTTTGTACTGGGAGTTCTGCGGATCGAGCCGCACGGCCTCTTCGAGTTCCGTAATAGCATCGGTCAATGCCTGTTTCCGCACCAGCGACAACGCATGGCCGTAGCGCAGCTCCGCGCGTTCGGGCGCCATGGCGATCGCTTCGGCATAGGTCTGCTCCGACCTATCCTTCTGGCCGGAAGCGCGGTAGAACTCGGCGAGATTGACGCGCATTCCCTCCAGTGTCGGGTCGAGCGAAATCGCCCGCCGGAACGCGGCTTCGGCCTCGGCCGTACGCTGCCGGGCGAACAGGAAGAAGCCGTAATTGCTTTGTGTTTCCGCGACGTCGGCGTTCGCCTCGACGTAGGCGCGCAGGTCCACGACAGCGGCTTCGAAATCGCCTTGCTGATCGCCGAAGAGGTGGGGAGGAGTGCCGGCGAGTGCGTTGGCGGCAGCAACGCGGACCGCACGCGTTTGATCGCCGAGCAGATTGCCGACCGCCTCCAGCCTGCGTTCAGGCGGTATGTTGCCTGCCGCTTCCGCAGCGCCGAGCCTGACGAGCGGATCTGCATCGACTGCGGCCGTGCGGATGTCGGTGGTGACATCCATGCCGTCGATGCCACTCATTGCGGCGATGGCGCTGCCCCTGACAATTCCCGCCTGGTCCTGATCGCTGACAAGCGTGCGCAAAGCCTCTATCGCGGCCTCATCGCCGTTGGCAGCTCCGGCGAAGGCATGGGCGATCGACGGGCGTTTGCGCCACTGCGTCCCGTACCATTTGTCCATTGTCTCGGCTGCCCAATCATTCGTTCTGCCGACATGGCAGGTCGTGCACGCATTCGGCGTTCCGAGGGTTGTCGACAGGTCCGGCCGGGGGATGACGAAGGAGTGGTCGCGGCGCGGGTCGACCTTCATGTAGGTGCGTTCCGGCATATGGCAGTTGGCGCATTGCGCTCCGGTCGAACCGGCCTGATGGCGGGTATGGGCGGGAGTGTCGAACAGCCCACTTGGATCCTGCCGGACGAAGCGCTCCGGCTTCGTTTCGGTGTGGCATTGCGTGCACAGCGCATTGCCCTCGGCCTTAAGCCCGGCCTCGTGCGGCCGATGACAGTCGAGACAGGTCACGCCCGCCCTTGCCATCTTGCTTTGCTGAAACGAGCCATACTCGAAGACCTCGTCAAGGATCTGCCCGTCGGGGAAATAGAGATCCTGCCGGAGCAGGGCAGGGGAGAAATAGTCGAGAAAGGGCTTTCCCGGCTGGTAGCCGTTCAGCAGCTTGGTGCGCCTGGCATGGCAGGCAAAGCAGATGCCCGCATCGACTTTCGGCAGACCGATAGATGAGAGATTGCCCGATTGCGCCGAAGCGACGTGCTTGGCTCCGGGGCCGTGACAGGACTGACAGCCGATGCTGGTGGCGACGTAGCTCGACTTGTATTCGTTCGTCTGCGGTTGAAACTTCGCCTGGGGATCGGTCGAATGACAATCGATGCAGGTGCGGTTCCAGCGATAGAAAGGACCTGTCCAATGATAGGTCGATCCGGGCTTGGTCGGGGTGCCGTCGCCGAGCCAGAACCACTGCCCTTTGGCCGTATCCCAGGCAATATCGAGCGCCTGCAGCCGTCCGCCTCCGATGTCGACGAGGTATTGCTGCAGGGGCTCGTAGGCAAAGGTATATTTGACTTCGAACTCGGCCTGGCCGCCGTCCGCTCCTTCGGTGTTGACGAAGAAGTGGCCATCGCGGCGGGTGAAGGTCGTGACGACGCCGTCATGATCGAACGTGGTATTGTCGAATTTGCCGCGCACCGTTTCGTCGTCGGCCAATGCCATGGCCTTTGCATGGTGGGACTTCGAAAAGGCCGCGGCCCGATCGGCGTGGCAGGATGTGCACGTCCTTTCATCCACGAAGCCCTCATGGATCGATATCTGCGGGTCGGCCCTGGATGTCGAGATGTCGTCAGTCGCAAGGCTGCGCCCGGCAGGCGCGAGCAACAGGAAAAGCAGGACAGCTATTCGTCCCACTGCTGCTGACCGAACAGATGCTGCCACTCAATCGCTCCCTGTTGACGTTTTAGAAGGTCGGGGTCGCCATTGTTCAAACTTCTGGCGTGAGGCGCATTCCTAATCCTTGAAAACTTGTTTCCAGTCAGCCTTCATATCGACGACGGTCCAGCCGGTGATTGCGGCCGCATCGAGCGCCTTGTCGAGGCGGCCGAATTCGGTATCGCGGTCGTAGGCATATTCACGCTCCGCATCGGTGTGATGGATCAGCACGCCGAGTCTGGCCGGTGCGCCTGCCATGGTCGTCCATTGCAGCATTTGGAGATCTCCGTCGGAATTGCCGAAGGCGGCAATCGGCCGCCGGCCGATCTGCTGGTTGATCCCGACGGGTTTGCCGGCCTTGTCGTCGATGAAGTTGACTTCGGGCAGGCGGTAGAGGGTTGGCGTGTCATCCTGCATCCTGAACTCGGTCTTGATCGACGAGCCGATTACCTGCTCGGGCGGGACGCCGTAGACTTTTTCCGCCCATGGCCGCATGAACTCTATGCCTCCGCCTGAAACGATGAAGGTCTTGAAACCGTTGGCGCGGAGATAGGCGAGAAGCTCGACCATCGGCTGATAGACGAGTTCTGTGTAGGGCCGCTTGAATTTTGGGTCACGGGCCGACGCCAGCCAATCGGTGACGATCTTCTGGAAATCGCTGCTGGTCATTCCGGCATGCGTGGTCATGATGAGCTCGACGAGGCCCTTTTCGCCCGACGCCGCAAGCGTCTTCATGTCGCCGTCAAGCACAGCCTTGAATGGCTGCGTCTCCTTCCATTCCGGATGCTGCGGAGCAAGCGTCTTCACGCGGTCCAAAGCGAAGGCCAATTGAACGTACATGGGATGCTCCACCCACAGGGTACCGTCATTGTCGAATACGGCAATCCGTTCGGTTTCCGGGACGAAGTCGGGCGATCCCTGGCCAGTGACCTTTTCGACGAAAGAGACGATGGCAACCTTCGAAGCTGTATCGTTCCAGGAGGGCAAAGGATCGCTTTGAGAGAATGCAGAAGTGGCATGAACCAGTGCGACACCGAGCGCAATGATCATCAGGCAGATCAATCGCGGCGCCGAGCGGACAAAAGACATCGGTCATCCTCCGGGGTTGGCAACAGGGAGAAACAGAAAACGGGCGGCGGCCCCTCGCAGAGCCGCGGCTCTTCGATCAGTTCCCGGTCGGGAGGGTGAGCGTCACACCTTCCTTGGCGAGCTGATCACGCACCCACTGAAAGCGCTCGTAGTTCGAGAGCGTGATCGGACCCGTGTAGCCGACGCTTTGCATCTTTCTCGGAGGATACTTGACGTAGGTCGCCATGATTTTCTGGAGTTCTTCGCCCATGACAACGCCCATCCATGTACGTTCGGTGAAGTTGTTCATGAAAATATCGTAGCGTTCCTGCGGATCCTGCCAGAGGTCGAACACCTGGGGAACCGTTGCCACGTATTTGTCCGGGCCTTTCCAGCCGAGGTTGGAATCGACTGCCAGTCCGCCGGTCTGCGCTCCGTCGTCGCCGCGAAGATTGAACGCAAACTTGTAGTTATTGACCCTGATGGCACCTGGCGACAGCTCATTTTCGGTGAAATAGAACCAGGATTTCCGTTCCGATTTCCCCGTGCCGAGGAGGATCGGCGACATGTCGTAACTGTCGAAAATGATCGGCTTGTTTTCGCGGTCCTCGGTCGGAAGGGGGACCGCGCCGACGGCAGCGAATGTTGCCATCAGATCGAGACCGCCGACAATGTCGTGGTTCTTGGTGCGGGGTTTGATCTTACCCGGCCAGACGGCGATCGCAGGGACGCGATTACCGCCCTCGCGCAACGTACCCTTCGTGCCACGAAACGGCGTGTACCCAGCGTCCGGATAGACGTCCTGCCAGGCGCCATTGTCCGTGGTGTAGAAGACCAGTGTGTTCCGGTCCATTCCGGTTTCCCGCAATTTGTCCATGATCCGCCCGATACGGGTGTCCAGTTCCACGATCGAGTCGGCATACTTGCTCTTCGACAGTGACTTGTGCTCGAATTCCGGCGCCGGCATATTTGGCTGGTGCACCTTCATGAAGTTCACGTTGATATAGAAGGGCTCATCCGGCTTCTTTGCGGCTTCGTCGAGAAATTCGACGGCTGCCTTTTCGACATAGCTGTCGAAGTAGGGGATGCCGACGACGCCTTCCTTGCCGTCGATAATCGGGGTGTCGACATATTGACCGTTGACCTTGAAATCTTCAGTGACAGGTCCCCCGGCCTTGCCGGAAAGCGCGCCCTTCGTCACCCTTTGGAACATCTCCCGCAGCTTCGGATCCATATCCGGAAACCAAGTCGGATCAGCGTAGGTGTAGGCGTTGAGATGGTAGAGACCGGCATATTTCATCTCGTCGTAGCCCTGTGCGGTCGGCAGCGCGTAGTCCGCCTCGCCAAGATGCCACTTGCCCGTGAAGTAGGTGTGATATCCGCCGCGCTTCAGCACTGATCCCAATGTCCATTCGGCCGCCGGAAGGCCGCCGCCCTGACCCTGAAACGCCACCGTGGTCATGCCGCTGCGGTTCGGAATGCGCCCGGTCTGCATGGCCGCACGCCCAGGTGTGCAGCTTGGCTGCGCGTAAAAGGAAAAGAAGGTCATGCCTTCGTCGGCGAGCTTGTCGATGTTTGGGGTCGGCATCCCGCGACCTTCACCGCCGCCATAGGGGCCGAGATCGCCGTAGCCGGTATCGTCCGACACGATGAAAAGGATGTTGGGCTTTCGTTGGGAGTCCTGCGCTTGCAGGGGCGAGGCCGCACACCAGAGAATGGTGGATGAAGCCAAGGCTCCGATGCAGCGGACAAGGATTCTGCCGTTCATGTCAAATCCCTCCATTGGAGTCCGGTTGATGACGGTGTCGCTCGCGGCAAAGGCCTGCGATCGCCTGCGTCAGCTCAAACGGGCTGCTTTGAAAATGACGATCCTGCCGGAGCTGCCTCCGGTGGGGTTTGCGAAGCCGACGGCATCTCTGCCCTGGCGTGCTGGACCTTAGCCAATACGGTCTTCGCCCGATATTGTACTTTGGGGAATCCTTCTCACAGTAAGCAATCGAAAGTAGTGATGCGCAGATGACGGCGCAGCGAGAAGCTGTTATTGTCGCACGGCTTTGGGGGGAAAGCGGATGGGCTTGGGCGAATGGTCAGGTCGATTGTGCTGCACTGCCTTTTTGTTGGCGGTGGTCGCCCTGAGTGTGCCCAGTCGCCATGTCGCAGCCTCCGACACCTCGATTGCCATCGTCGACCGGGTTCCCCGCGTGCTCGTCCTCTATCCCTATGATGAGAGGATCGCGGCGACGACCGCTGCCGGAGAGGCGCTGCGGAGCCGTTTGCTGGAGGCGACAAACGGCAAGATCGACCTGTTTTCAGAGTTCCTGGATCTTTCGCGGTTTCCGGAAGGCGACCATGTCGCCCGCATGGCACGGTATCTTGGCGAAAAATACGCGTCGCGCCGTCCGGACGTGGTTGTGGCCCTCGGCAAGGAATCGGCGAGCTTCGTAACCGCGAACCGCGGCACGATAGCGCCTGGCGCAAAGATCGTCGCTGCCGGTTTCGGCACAGCCACCGCCGAGAAGATCAGCTTGCCGGACGACGTGATCGGAGCCTTCACGACATTCGACATTCTGAAGACCGCCGAGATGGCCCGCAGCCTGCAGCCCAATGCGCGCCACCTCTACATTGTCGGCGGTTCGTCCGACTTCGACCGCGGCTGGCTGACGACGGCCCGCGCGGCTCTCGAGCAGTTCTCGAAATCCTACGAGACGACCTATCTGGAAGATTTGACGATCGACGAATTCGCCGAGCGGGCATCCCGAGTGCCGCCCGACAGCATCATCCTGGCATTGACGGTGTTTAAGGATCGGGCAGGGCGCAATTTCGTTCCGCGCGACGCGATCGGTCAGATCGCTGCGACGGCCAGCGCGCCTGTCTACGGCCCCTACGAGACTTACATCGATCATGGCGTCGTCGGGGGCAACACCGTCACATTCGAAGCGCTGGGCCGGACCGTCGGCGACCTCGTCATCGATGCGATTGCCGGCAAGCCGGTGTCGGATCTCGAAGCGCCGCAGACCTACATTGCCGATGCCCGGCAACTCCAGCGCTGGGGGCTTGCCGAAAAGGATCTGCCACCGGGCACGATCCAGAGGCACAAGGAGAGGAGCCTCTGGGCGGAACATTGGGTCGTGTTGGTAGCGGGGGGTGGCCTCGTGCTGGCGCAGGCCAGCATCATCTCGGTGCTTCTGCTCGAGCGGAGGCGCCGCCGCGACGCCGAGCGCAGCTCGCGTCTGCATTTACTCGAAGCCGTTCATCTCAACCAGTCCGCGACAGCCGGCGCATTGTCCTCGTCGATCGCTCACGAACTGAACCAGCCCCTCTCGGCCATTCGCAACAATGCCGAGGCAGCGTCGGTGCTGCTTCGAAGCGAGAACCCGGATCACGAACTGATCCAGCAGATTCTTCTCGACATCCAGGAGGACGATCAGCGCGCAGGCGATATTATCAGCCGGATGAGAGGATTGCTCAAGAAGAGAGACGAGATCGATTGGCAGGAGTTCGACCTGAACGATGTCACGTCGAGCGCGATCCACATCATTCATGGCGAGGCGGAACGACGCGGAATCAAGCTGACATCGAACCAGCTGCCCGGCGGGCTGCCGGTGCGTGCCGACAAAGTTCATGTGCAGCAGGTCATCCTCAACCTGGCGATCAACGCGATGGATTCCATGCTGGACGCCGTCCCGGCCGGGAGAACGCTCACCTTTGCAACGGAACTGGCGAACGAGAAGGCGGAACTGCGGGTCTCCGATACCGGCGACGGTATTCCCAGAGAGAGACTGAATAACATCTTCGAGCCATTCTACACCACCAAGAAAGCAGGCACGGGCCTCGGGCTCTCCATAGCCCGCGCCATTGTCGAGACCTATGGCGGCACCATCCGTGCCGACAACCGCCCGGAAGGCGGCGCGGTCTTTCGTGTGGCCCTGCCTCTTGCCCGCCGACAGGAGCGATCGAGATGAAACCGGTTATCCACATGGTCGATGACGACAAATCCTATCGGACGGCGACCGCAAGGCTGCTTTCCGCACATGGTCTGAGGGTCGAAGTCTATGAATCCGGAGACGAGTTTCTCGCCCGGCTTTCCGCTTGCGAGCCGGGTTGCGTTCTCCTCGACCTGCAAATGCCCGGCCAGTCCGGCCTGCAGATACAACGCCGCCTATGCAAGCTGGCACCGCAATTGCCGGTCGTGTTCCTCACAGGGGAAGGAGACATAAAGGCAAGCGTCGAGGCGATGAAGACGGGTGCCAAGGATTTTCTGGAGAAGGGATCGACCGCGGCGACATTGATGGAGGCGATCGATCGGGCGCTCATCCAATACGAAAGACAGCGGGCCGGACACGACCGTCTTCAAGCCCAGCGCGCCTTGGTGGCGGGCCTCAGTCCGCGTGAGGCCGAAGTGTTCCGGCTCCTCATTCGCGGCCGTCTCAACAAACAGATCGCTTATGCGCTCGGCATCTCGGAGCGGACGGTGAAGGTGCATCGCCATCAGGTCATGGAAAAGCTTGCCGTACGCTCGCTGGCCGAGGCGGTATCGATCGCCGCAAATATCGGTCTCATCGACCAGGATACGGCATCGCCGGTGGGGTGATCGGGCACCTTCCCCTTAGGACAATATCTATCGACTTCCAAGCGGCCTAATTTGACCGGCAACTGTTAGTCTCTCATATCTTCGAAAGAGGGGGCATGAGGTGGAGAACCTTCGCCGCACGGTCGCTGTCGTCGACGATGACGCAAGCCTGCGGCGCAGCCTGGGGCGGCTGCTCAACGCCTACGGTTTTCTGGCCATGGAGTTTGCCTCCGCCGAGGCCTTTCTCGCTCGCGATCCCAAAACCGCGATAGACTGCCTTGTCCTTGATATCGACCTCGGTGGCATGTCCGGCATCGATCTGCAACGCAGGCTGAAGGCCGAGGGGACAACCCTTCCGGTGATTTTCATTACGGCACTGGAAACCGCCTCCGTGAAGGCAGAGGCGGAAAAGGTGGGATGCGTTGCTTATCTGCAGAAGCAGTTTTCCGGAGCCGCGCTGATTGCGGCCATCAACAAGGCGTTGGGATTGTGACCTGATAGGGCCGAAGACCATGCGCGCTCGAAGAACGACGGTCGACGTTGCATCGGCAGCAGTCCTTTGCCGGACCGAGACCGATTCAGGGCGATCACCATCTCGCCAATGGCGTTGATGAAGCATAATCGCTGGCCTCGCCAACCGAAAAACTCCTCTCGGGAGCGCCTTGATGGCAGTAAGGCCTTGAATCCTCGTTCTGCATTGCCAATCTGGCGAGGACCGACATTATATAAGGGAGGTTCTACGGCAGGCATGAGTGAGGTTCAACGACGGGGATTCTTGGCGAGGCTCAATGCATATGAGCCGCTGACACTGATCATGGTGGCATCGATCGCCGGTGGACTGTTCGTGCTCCAGCGGCTGACGAGCGAAGTCCTGGAGGGCGAGACATTCCGCTTCGACGAGGCGATCCTGTTGGCTTTGCGACGGCCGGGCGAACTTGCCGTGCCGATTGGTCCTGGCTGGCTGACGCATGCCGTCGACGATATCACCAGCCTCGGCGGCATCACCGTTCTCTCGCTAATGACCGTTCTCGTTACCGTCTATCTTCTGCTCGACCGGCGCTGGCCGATCGCGATCTTTGTCTTTTCCTCGGTGCTGACCGGCTGGCTCGCGAGCACGCTCCTGAAGATCCTCGTCGCTCGGCCGCGCCCCGATATCGTGCCGCACCTGGTCGAGGTGAGCGATCTCAGTTTTCCCTCCGGACATGCGATGGTCTCGGCAGTGACCTATCTGACGCTGGGCGCGCTGCTGGCGCGAACGCAGCGTTACCAGTCGACACGAATTTTTGTTATGGGCACCGGCGTCTTTCTCGCCGTCATCATCGGTTTGAGTCGGATCTATCTCGGTGTCCATTACCCCACTGACGTCTTGGCAGGATGGTGCGCCGGCGCGCTCTGGGCGCTCGGCTGCTGGCTGATTTCGAAGCGGTTCGTTCCGAGCCGCGTGCCAGATGATGTTGCGGAAGCGGGAAAACAGTAAGAAAAGTAAGGCCGATACGTGATTCCCCGGCAGAGCGGACAAGCACCATGACGACTTTGACAACGATCACCTCGACGGTCACGGCCGCGTTTCTCGGCTCCTTCGTCGAGGTCGTTGAAGCCTTCACCATCATCCTCGCCGTCGGCGTCACGCAGAGCTGGCGTCCGGCCTTCATCGGCACCGGTCTTGCGCTTGCCCTTCTCGCCCTTCTCGTGCTGGCGCTCGGTCCGCTGCTCGGCCTTATTCCGATCGAACTGATGCAGTTCGTGATCGGGACGCTGCTCGTTCTTTTCGGCCTGCGCTGGTTGCGCAAGGCGATCCTGCGGGCTTCAGGCTTCATCGCGCTGCACGACGAGGAGAAGGCCTTCGCGGCCGAGACCGATAGCCTGCGGCGCCAATCCGCCGAGCGCCGTGCCAATTTCCTGGCGGGGACCGCGGCTTTCAAGGCCGTGCTGCTGGAGGGGATCGAAGTGGTGTTCATCGTCATCGCCACCGGCGCCGGGCACGGCATGATCGGCTATGCCAGCCTCGGTGCGGCCGCAGCCTGCCTGCTGGTACTCGTCATCGGCATCTTCGTGCACAAACCGCTCTCTGCGGTTCCGGAAAACAGCCTGAAATTCGTCGTCGGCCTGCTGCTCAGCGCCTTCGGCATATTCTGGGTTGGCGAGGGGTTGGGCGCCGACTGGCCGGGCGCCGACCTTTCGCTCCTGGCGATTCTTGCCGTCCTCGCCGTCTTTTCCTTCGCTGCAGTCCGGATGCTGCGCCAGTATTTCAATACCCGCGCCGAGGTCACCGCGTGATGAATATTCTTACCATCGCGCTCAAGGAACTCTTCGGCATGTTCATCGACGACGGCGCCCTGGCGCTGTTGGCGCTGCTGTTAATCGCCGCCGTCGCCGTTCTGGTGAAATTCGTCCACGTCGATGCGCTGCTTGTTGCCGTTCTTTTTCTGCTCGCCTGCCTGCTGATCCTTGCCGAGAGCCTGGCGCGCGCGGCACGGAAGAAGTTTCAGCGGAAATAGTCTACAGCGCCGTGCGTCTGGGACAGCTATTGCGGCACTTTGAACAGGTGGCGGATACGCGTCACCAGCGAACTCACCGAGCGGCCATGCAACGTCGCGCCCTCGGCCGCGAAGGAATGCTGACCGGTCTCGATCCGGTGTGCGAGGGTGGCGGCAAGCTCTTCCGCGATGGCGGGTCGGTCGTGCAGCAGCGGCGTCAGGCTTGCCTGGGCAATCTCGTAGACAACGACGAAGGTCAGCGCCCGCAGGCTGGCGGCCTCGCCGACGCCGATAAGCAGTCCGCTTTCGCCGAAATAATCGCCCGGCGCCAGCCGGCCGAGTTCGATTTCCTTGTGGCCTTCCTGCCGTGTCGCGATGAGCGCACCGCTGCGCACGATCATCAGCGATGCAACCGTATCGCCCTGTTCGATGAGGATGGCATCCTTCTTGAAGGTCCGCCGCGTCATCGAGGCCGCGAGCGTTTCCTTCTCGTCCTCGGTCAGTGAGGAAAACAACGGGATGGCGTCGAGAAGCTTGAGCGGCGTCGGCCGGTGCGGCCTCATCACCTCTTCCGACTGCAACTGGTCGGGCGGAGGGCCTGCGGCGTCGAGCGGTCGTGCCAAGATGAGGCCCGCGGCCTTGATATGGCGGTAAATGAGATCGAATATCTCGTTCTTCGCCGATCCCGTCTGGCCGATATCCCTGACGCGGAAGGAGAGCTCCAGCTCCACTGCATCCGATGTCAGCGATTTGATCTGAACGCCGGGTTTCGGCTCAGTCAGGATCGAGTCGCTGCTCAATAGCACGGCGCGCATGACGTCAATGATCGCCGACGGCCTGATCGTCGGCACGACGCGGACCGTCAGCGTCGCGCCGTGACTTCGGTCGGGACTGCTGAGATTGGTCAGCCCGACCTTGGCCAGAAAACTGTTGGGCAAGATGACGAGGTCGTTGGAGCCGTTCAGCAGATGGGTGGAGCGCCAGTTGGTTTCGACGACACGGCCTTCAATGCCGTCATTCAGGACGATCCAGTCGCCGATCGTATAGGGCCGGCCGAGATTGAGCGCGATGCCGGAAAAGACGTCGCTCAGGGTGCTTTGCATCGCCAGGCCGAGGATGACGGCAAGGACGCCTGATGTGGCGATCAGCGTGCCGACGGGAAAGCTGAAGACATAGGCGACCACCGAGAGGATCGCGCCGAGGTAGATCAGGCCGATGACCAGATCCTGAACGAGGCGTCCTTCGCGTGGTTGACGCTCGAATATCAGGAAGACGCGGACGAAGGCGATCAACGCCCAGGCGGCATTGATCCACCAGACCACCTTGGCAAGGGCGATGAAGACGCGTTCGAAGGTCGAAGCCGGCGCCGGCCCGACTTCGTAGGGTACGATGTCGTGATAGAGCAGCAGGACGGTCAGCGCCGCGAAGAAGAACACCTGGCCGGCGAGCTTCCAGCTTGGGAAGGGCCGAAGGGCTATTCGGGTGATCACCGCGCCGACCACGGCCAGCGTCCCGGCCTGGACGACAGGATCGGCAAGCACTCCGGACCATGTGAGATTATCGAGCATCGTCTACCCACTTGAGCGCTTACAGCGCCGCGCGTCTCTTCAGACGGGCGGCGCTGTAACACTTTCAATCCTCGCATCGGCTTTCCCGAAAATCGAGTCCGATCTTCGCGCCGACGCGTTAGCTGCGCGGCTTCAGATTTTCTGGGTCATAGATCGGCTTGTAGCCGACGCCGACGACCTCCACCGGATAGCTCTCGGCAAAATACTCGACATTCAACTTGCGTCCGACCTGGCAATGCGACCAGGGCAGATAGGCCAAGGCAATGTTCTTGCCGACCGTCGGGCCATAGGCGATCGAGGTCGTGTAGGACCGGCGGCCGAGCTCGTCGACCAGAACCTCTCCCGTGGCGGGATCGACAACCGGCAGGTTTCCGACGGGATAACGCTTCACGCCCGACTTGTCGGTATTCTCGGTCATCACAAGCGTGCAGAGCATGGCCGGCTGGTGCTCACGCGCCTTGTATTCCAGATGTTTTGCCTTGCCGCGGAAATCGGCTTCCTTGACTTTCGGACGGGCGAGATCGGCTTCGATCAGGTTGTACTGGGTCAGGAGATCGGCGTTCTGCAGGCGCAGGCTCTTTTCCATGCGGCGCGAGTTCGCATAGGTCTCGACGCCGAAAGCCATCACGCCGGTCGCGCGCAGCGCATCCCAGACGGCGAGGCCGTCTTCGTACTTCATGTGCAGTTCCCAACCCTGCTCGCCGACATAAGAGATGCGGAAGGCGGTGACGGGTCTACCTGCGATTTCGATCGGTTTGATCGCCGCAAAGGCGAAGTTTTCCTGATCGAGCCCGGCCGGATCGGCCACAGCCTTCTTCAGCGTGTCGCGCGCGTTCGGACCCCAGATGCCGATCGTCACGAATTTTTCCGAGACGTCGGTGATGATTACGTCAAGGCCGCGGTCTTCGGCGACGCGCTTCATGTAGTGCAAGTCGCGCGGGCCGGCATCGGCACCGTTGACGAGACGGCAGCGGTCGGCCATGCGGAAGACAGTGAAGTCAGCGCGCACCATGCCTTCGTCGTCGAGGAAGTGGGTGTAAACGCCCTTGCCGATGTTTGCGTCGCCGCCGATCTTGGCGGCGCACAGCCATTCCATCAGTTCGACATGGTCAGGTCCCTCGATATCGACCATGTGGAAGTGGCTGAGGTTGACGATGCCGCAGTCCTCGCTCATCGCCAGATGCTCGGCATTCGATACGCGCCAGAAATGGCGGCTGTCCCATTCATTCTCGCGAACCGGGACGCGGTCGGCGTATTTCTCCAGAAGGTGCTCGTTGGCGGCGTAGCCATGCGCACGCTCCCAGCCGCCAAGTTCCATGAAGTAGCCGCCAAGCTCCTTTTCGCGCTCGTAGAAGGGCGAGCGTTTGGCGTTGCGGCCGGATGCATAGGGTTCGCGGGTGTGAACAGCCGGGAAATAGATCTTCTGGGCGGCTTCGAAGCAGCGGCCTTCGATGAACTCTTCCGTCAACTGATGCGGATAGAATCGGGCGTAGTCGATGCTGTTGTGATCGATTTCAGTACGGCCATCGGTCATCCAGTCGGCGATCAGCTTGCCGTAGCCCGGGCCGTCCTTGACCCAGATGGCAACGCAATACCAGAGGCCGCGCACCTTTTGGCTCTCGCCGCAGGAGGCGCCGCCGCCGGCGGAAACTTGCAGCAGGCCGTTGAAGGAGTGACCTTCGTTATAGCCGAGTTCGCCGAGGATCGGCGTCAGTTCCATGGCGCGTTCGAGCGGCTCGATGATCTGTTCCATTTCGAGATCACGCTGCGAGGGCGAAAGGCGCGCTTCGTGTTTTTCGAGAAGATCGCGCGGATGGCACATGCGCGGATTGGTGGCTTCGTAGTAGCCCCACTCGATCTGACCGCCCTCCGTCGTCGCCGGGTCGCCGGTATCGCGCATATAGGCGGAGTTGCCCTGGTCGCGCAGCAGCGGGAAGCCGATTTCCTTGCCGGTGCCTTCAAATTCGTTATACGGACCGAAGAAGGTGAGCGGGTGGTCGACCGGCATGACCGGCAGGTCTTCGCCGACCATCTCCGCGATCAGGCGGCCCCAGAGGCCGGCACAGACGATGACGTGGTCGGCCATGATGGTGCCGCGATGGGTGACGACGCCCTTGATGCGGCCGCCTTCGACGATCAGCGACTTCGCCGGCGTGTTGCCGAATACCTTGAGCTTGCCGGCCTTTTCGGCAGCATCGACCAGCTTGCCGGCAACGGTCTGCGAGCGCGGAATGACGAGGCCGGCATCCGGATCGAAAAGGCCGCCCATCACCTGATCTTCCTCGATCAGCGGGAACTTCTCCTTGATCTCGGAAGGGCTGACATAATGAGCGCGTGTGCCGAAAGCGCGTGCCGAGGATAGCTTGCGCTTGATTTCCTCCATCCAGGCATCGTCGCCGGTGCGCGCCACTTCGAGGCCGCCGATGCGGGCGTAATGGCCCATCTTCTCGTAGAAATCGATCGAATATTGCGTAGTCCAGACCGACAGATAGTCGTGGCTGGTGGTGTAACAGAAGTCCGAGGCATGGGCTGTCGAGCCGATATCTGTCGGTATGCCCGACTTATCGATGCCGACGATATCGTCCCATCCCCGCTCGACGAGATGATGCGCGATGGAGGCGCCGACGATACCGCCGAGCCCGATGATGACGACCTTCGCCTTTTCCGGAAATGCTGCCACGTGCTGTTCCTTCTATTTATCGCACGAATTAAAATACCCTAGCCGCGCTTGACGTACGCTTCGCGCGAGATGCAGCAGCCATGCCAGCCTCGTAAGGAGTGTCACATTTGCCGAAGCTGCGGAACCCCCAGACCGCTCGTATGGCAGCTGCGATGAGGGTATTATGCATAAGGCTCATGATCGTCATTGGTCCTACGCCGCCTAGTACCGGCGTAATTGCGCCAGCCCGTATCGGGGCGGCGAGGCAACCGCCAAACAGCGCCGGCACTGCTGCGATCCATTCCGCATCGAACGGTCTGGCAATGACTGACTAAGATCGGATATGGGCGAGCCTTGCAACCGGCCTTTCCGCCCGCGCGCCCCGGGATCACGGCGCTGAAATCGCCGCAAGCCGGTCGATGTCCACCAACACGATGTCTTCGGAAACAGGCTCGCGATTGTGCAAGCGGAACCATTCCGCCGCTTCGCGTACACGGTCCCCATGGGGCGATGGATAGGCGCCGAGTCCGAGGACCCATTCCCGCACGGTCTCGCGCTCCATCCGCCCGGCCCGGTATCGATCGCAGACGGTTTTCGCTGATGCGACCAGATCATTGATGCTTTTCACGGGATACCCCTCAATGCACGGATGGCTCTTCGTCTTCGAGAAACGATCGAATGCCGTCCCGCGCGATGACGGCCAGGAATTCGTCGAATGCATCCCGGTCAGTCGCAAATGGCTCGTCCCAGCGGATCAGGTCTTCCGCTTGCGTGACCACTTCCATCGTCCAGTCTTCATTGCTGCCCGATGTGCGGAAGATATCGACGAGCACGGTGATCCCGTCATCGGTGAATTCTCCCGCCAGTTCGGAGTGTTCGAGCTTTTCTTTTTTCGCCATCATTCAGCCACCTGCACCGGGCGGTGCGTCGTTTTTGAGATATTCTTCATATTGAACCGTCTCGGTCTCATTCGTGTCGATCGAGGCATCCGCGCGCTTCGCAAGGCGAACGCCCGCACCCCCACCATTTTCAGGGATGAAAACAACGCCTGCGACTTCCAGCGCGTGCTTCACATCCTGAAGGGTCCGATCATAGGGAGAGCGCTTGCCGGCCTCGAAATTAGCAATCGTCGCTTTGGCGACTTTCGAGGCCGATGAGAGATCGTCCTGAGACCATGCCAAAAGGGCCCGAGCCGCGCGGCATTGAGCGGAGGATAGATACAAACCAATAACCTTGCATCAAAAGTGTGATTCTGCCTCGGGCAGATTATATTAAAAATGCAATCTCGATACAAGCGATGACGAGAGCAGGTGCATGACAGCATAGGACGTTGTGAGCCTTTGAATGGACCTGCCCATTCCATCCTTTCGACCTTTAACACTCCACGCACATCTGGCGAACGGGAAGATTGATTGACTGAATATTATTAAAGTCTAATTTAGATTGTCTTTATCACGCACTCGGGAGGTTATAATGCGTGAGCCAGATATGCAAAAACTCGATGCACTTGTCGGTCGTCTTGTTGGCGACGTCGGCGCCGCCGTTTCCGGTGTATTGGTCGTGCTTGGCGATAAGGTCGGAATCTTCAAGGCGATGGCCGACGGAACGCCGATGAGCGTCCAGGATCTTGCCAAGAAGACAGGGATAAGGGAGCGTTATCTCAGGGAGTGGCTGAGCGCCCAGGCGGCCGCGGACTATGTCGCTTACGATGAAAAGACGGATCGTTTCAGCCTGACGCCGGAACAGGCGATGGTATTTGCCGAGGAAAACAGCCCCGCCTTTTTCGTCGGCGCCTTCGAGGTCGTCCAATCCATGTGGATGGACGAGCCGAAGGTCGCCGATGCCTTCCGCACCGGCAAGGGTCTCGGCTGGCATGAGCACAGCACCTGCCTTTTCCGGGGTACCGAGCGGTTCTTTCGCCCTGGCTACAACAGCCATCTCGTCAACGAATGGATACCGGCTCTTGCCGGGGTCGAAGAAAAGCTCAAGGCCGGCGCCAGTGTCGCCGACGTCGGCTGCGGTCATGGTGCTTCGACCATCCTGATGGCGCAGGCCTATCCTGCTTCCCGCTTTACCGGCTTCGACTATCACGGCCCGTCGATCGAAAGAGCAAAGGCGGCCGCCGAAGATGCGGGTGTTTCTGACCGTGTGACCTTCGAGAAGGGCTCGGCGGCGGAATTTCCGGGGCGCGGCTATGACATGGTCGCCATGTTCGACTGCCTTCACGACATGGGCGATCCGGTCGGCGCCGGCCGGCATGTCAAGGAAACGCTTGGGCCGAACGGGACATGGCTGATCGTCGAGCCCTTTGCCCATGACCATCTCAAGGACAATCTCAATCCTGTGGGACGCGTCTATTACGGGGCATCAACGATGATCTGCACGCCGGCGTCACTCTCCCAGGAGGTGGGGCTTGGGCTTGGCGCGCAGGCGGGAGAAATGAAACTCCGAAAGGTCGCGCTCGACGCCGGGTTCACCCATTTCCGTCGCGCAACGGAAACGCCGTTCAACATGGTGTTCGAGGTGCGGGCCTGACGCAACTGGTTTAGCAGGTGGCCGGCTATCTCAGTTTTCCGATGCTGGCATACATGCCGGTCGTGCGGAATTCGGTGGGGTTGGTGCCGTAGACGCGGCGGAAGACCTTGGAGAAATAGTTGGGGTCTTCGAAGCCGCACATGATGGCGACTTCCTTGACCGGCAGGAAGTCTGCCTTGGTTAAAAGCTTGACGGCACGCTGCAGGCGCTGCTGCAGCACGAATTCGGCTGGCGGCATGCCCTCGCTCTCGGCAAAGCTGCGCGAGAAATGCGCGCGGCTGAGGCCGACGATGCCGGCAAGCTCGCTGACCGGCAGCGGCTTTTCGAGATTGGCGTTGATATGGTCGATCACCGGCTGCATGAGGCTGAGCTCGGCGGCAAAGGCCGGCGAGCCGAAGACGTCGTCGTAGAGCGCCATCGCCGCTTCATAGGCGATCGCCGAGGCGGCACCCGGCGATGTCGCGCCCTTGACCAGGCGCAGGCTGCAATCGGCAAGATGATCGATGGTCGAGGGCTGCAGCTTCAGCACCGGGCCGGCGGTCGACAGCACCATCTGGTGGATGCGCAGCGTTTCCTCGCCGTTCATCGAGATCCAGAAATATTCCCAGCGGTCGCCCTTCTCCAGCCAGTAGCGATGATTGTGCGGCACCAGAACGAGCAGCGTGTCGCCGCCCTGAAGGCGATAGTTGCGGTTCTGGTAGCGCAGCTGGCCGCTGCCGCTGATCGTGTGTTGCAGCACGGTGAAGGGGGTCTGGCCGCGCCGGCGGCCGTCCCAGTCATAGCTCTCGTTCTCGCGCACTTCATAACCGGCGCTGGTCGGCATGGCATGCAATCGCTGGCGGCCTCGAGGCAGCGAAACCGTCCTCATCGACTGTCCGTTGGCGATCAAATCCTGCAGCACAAAATTACCCCCGAAAGCATAATCCTTCTCTGGTCGCCCTGTCGATTTCGGGCATAATCCCGCTCGACAAGAGGAAGAGACCACGGCCGACAGAGCGGCCGGGAGGAAAAAGACAGATTTTGCGGCGTTTTCAGCCACATGCGTCAGCATGCGGCCTGATCCTCCATGGCCTTCTTTTCCTTAGCATTCGATTGGGTCGAGGTGAAGATCATGAGTTTCAAAATCGCTATCATCGGTGCGGGCAGCGTCGGGTTCACCAAGAAGCTGTTCACCGACATATTGTGCGTTCCGGAGTTTCGCGACGTCGAATTCGCGCTGACCGATCTGAGTGAACACAATCTCGAGATGATCAAGGCGATCCTCGATCGCGTTGTCGAGGCGAACGGACTGCCGACGAAAGTGACGGCGACGACCAACCGGCGCCAGGCGTTGGAAGGCGCACGCTACATCATCAGCTGCGTTCGGGTCGGCGGGCTTGAGGCCTATGCGGATGATATCAGAATCCCGCTGAAATACGGCATCGACCAGTGCGTCGGCGATACGATCTGCGCCGGCGGCATCCTCTATGGCCAGCGCAACATCCCCGTCATCCTCGACTTCTGCAAGGATATCCGCGAAGTGGCGGAGCCCGGCGCGAAATTCCTGAACTATGCCAACCCGATGGCGATGAACACCTGGGCGGCGATCGAATACGGCAAGGTCGATACCGTCGGTCTCTGCCACGGCGTCCAGCACGGCGCCGAACAGATCGCCGAGGTGCTTGGCGCGAAGTCGGTGAGCGAGCTCGACTATATCTGCTCCGGCATCAACCACCAGACCTGGTTCATCGACCTTCGCCTCTCCGGCCGCAAGATCGGCAAGGACGAGCTGATCGCCGCCTTCGAGGCGCATCCGGTCTATTCGCAGCAGGAGAAACTGCGCATTGACGTGCTGAAGCGTTTCGGCGTCTATTCCACAGAAAGCAACGGCCATCTCTCGGAATACCTGCCGTGGTATCGCAAGCGGCCGGACGAGATCACCCGCTGGATCGACATGTCCGACTGGATCCACGGCGAGACCGGCGGCTATCTCCGCCATTCCACGGAAACGCGCAACTGGTTCGAGACGGAATATCCGCAATTCCTGGAGTCCGCCGCAAAGCCGATCGATCCCGCCAAGCGCTCGAACGAACATGCGAGCCATATCCTCGAGGCGCTGGAGACGAACCGGGTCTATCGCGGCCATTTCAACGTCAAGAACAATGGCGTCATCACCAACCTGCCGTCCGATGCGATCATCGAATCGCCGGGTTTCGTCGATCGCTTCGGCATCAACATGGTCTCCGGCGTCACCCTGCCGGAAGCCTGCGCCGCCACCTGCATTTCCTCGATCAACGTCCAGCGCATGTCGGTGCATGCCGCCATATCGGGCGATATCGATCTTCTGAAGCTTGCCGTGCTGCACGATCCTCTGGTCGGCGCCGTCTCGACGCCTGAAGAGGTCTGGCAGATGGTCGACGAGATGGTCGTTGCCCAGGCCCCCTGGCTGCCGCAATATGCCCATGCCGTGCCGGCCGCCAAGGAGCGGCTGTCGAAATCGAAGGTGCAGACCCGCGACTGGGCGGGGGCCGCACGCCGCAACGTTCGCTCGATCGAGGAGCTGCGCGCGGAAAAGGCGGCGCTGAAACAGGCCGTCTGATTTTCGTGAAGCATGGGTTGCCGGGGGTTTCCGGGAGGGAAATCCGCGGCGTCCGGCCCGGTTTCATGTGTTCGAGGAGAAAGGAGCCGCGTGATCGCGCTCCGGAACAAGAGGGAGAAACGATGATGAATTTTCGTAACGCAGGCATTCTGGCCGGACTGGCGCTCAGCGTCTCAGCCGCGGCGCTGAATGCATATGCCTCCGAGCCAACCGTTCCACCGAAACCGGCGGACTTTCCGGCCGGAGGCAAGATCAATTATGTCGCGCGCGACTCCATCCTGGAGTTCAAGGCGCTGCCCGAATATCACGAGCCCGACTGGGTCACGAAGAATTTCGTCGCCACCGGCAAGCTGCCGCCGGTCAAGGACCGTCTGCCGAAGGAGCCGCTGGTCTTCAAGACCGGCAATATGCCGGATGGCATCGGAGTCTACGGCGATACCATGCGCCACGTCATCGGCGGCCGGCCGGAAGGCTGGAACTACGGCGCCGGCCAGACGCAGGGTTGGGGCGGCATCGATATCGGCCTTTCCGAATGCCTGACGCGCACCGCGCCGCTGTTCCAGGTGCAGGCCTCCGACACCGAGCCGCTGCCGAACCTTGCCAAGAGCTGGGATTGGTCGCAAGACGGCCACAAGCTGACCATGCACCTGATCGAAGGCGCCAAATGGTCCGACGGCGCGCCGTTCAACGCCGACGACATCATGTTCTACTGGGACGATGAAGTCATCGACCCGAACGTCTCGCCGCTCGGCGGCGGCGCCTCGCCGGAAGCCTTCGGCGCCGGAACGACGCTGAAGAAGGTCGACGATTACACCGTCGAATGGACCTTCAAGGAGGCCTTCCCGAAGCAGTATCTCTACACCATGTCCTACCCGAATTTCTGCCCGGGTCCGTCGCATATCCTGAAGGCGCAGCATCCGAAATATTCGAAGAACACCTACGACCAGTTCAAGAACGCCTTCCCGCCAGAGTTCATGAACATGCCGGTCATGGGCGCCTGGGTACCGGTGGAATATCGCCCGGACGACATCATCGTCATGCGCCGCAACCCCTATTATTGGAAGGTCGACGAGAAGGGCGATCAGCTGCCTTATCTGAACGAGCTGCACTACAAGCTCTCGACCTGGGCCGACCGTGACGTTCAGGCCGTGGCCGGCTCCGCCGATTTCTCCAACCTCGAGCAGCCGGAAAACTTCGTCGCGTCGCTGAAGCGCGCCGCCGAAAAAACGGCGCCCGCCCGGCTTGCCTTCGGCCCACGCCTGATCGGCTATAACTTGCGCATGAATTTCTCCGCCAACGGCTGGGGCAACCCGGACGAGCGCGGTGAGGCGATCCGCGAATTGAACCGCAACGAAGACTTCCGCAAGGCGGTCACCATGGCGCTCGACCGCAAGGCCATCGGCGACTCGCTGGTCAAGGGACCGTTCACCGCGATCTATCCGGGCGGGCTCTCCTCCGGCACCAGCTTCTACGACCGCAACTCGACCGTCTACTATCCCTTTGATCTTAAGGGCGCCAAGGCGGAACTCGCCAAAGCCGGCCTCAAGGATACGGATGGCAATGGCATCGTGAACTTCCCGGCCGGCACGGCGGGCGGCAAGGATGTCGAAATCGTCATGCTGATCAACAATCAGTACACGACCGACAAGAGCCTTGCCGAAGGTGTCGTCGGCCAGATGGAGAAGCTCGGGCTGAAGATCGTCATCAATGCGCTCGACGGTGCCAAGCGTGACGACGCCCATTATGCCGGCCGCTTCGACTGGCTGATCCAGCGCAACACGACGGAACTGTCGTCGGTGGTGCAGAATACCGAACAGCTTGCCCCTGTCGGTCCGCGCACCAGTTGGCACCATCGCGCCGGCAAGGACGACCAGCTCGATCTGATGCCCTTCGAAAAGGAGCTTGTCGATGTCGTCAACAAGTTCAGGACGAGCCAGAACAACGACGAGCGCGTCGATCTGATGAAGCAGTATCAGAAGATCTCGACGGAGCACGTCAACACCGTCGGCCTGACGGAATATCCGGGCGCCCTGATCGTCAACAAGCGGTTCTCCAACGTGCCCCAGGGTACGCCGATCATGATGTTCAACTGGGCTGAAGATTCGGTGATCCGCGAACGCCTGTGGGTGGCTGCGGACAAGCAGGGCAAATACGAGCTGTTCCCCGAACAACTGCCCGGCAAGCCCGGCGAAAAGGGCCCGATAAACTAAGCTCCCTCCCAGCTGAAGTGAGCTCCAGGCCGCGCGCGCCGCGCGCGGCCTGACATGACCAACAAGCCGGCCGCGCTGACAAGGAGCGACTGGCGGCAAGGAGAAGCGAACCGTTCGATGTTACGATTCCTGCTCGTGCGCATAGCCTCTGCGATTCCCATTCTCTTCATCCTGAGCGTGGTGACCTTCGCGATCATCCAGGCACCACCCGGCGACTACGCCGATTATATAAGATCCCAGCTGATCAACCAGGGCGGCGCGTCCTATGCCCAGGCCGAAGCGCAGGCGCAGCTCTACCGGGTCGAACACGGCCTCGACAAGCCGATGGTCGTCCAATACGTCAACTGGATCGGCGGGATAGTGACCCGCGGTGATTTCGGCTACAGCATGTTTTACAACAAGCCGGTCGCCGATGTCGTCGGCGAACGCCTGCCGCGGACATTGCTTCTGGCGCTCGTCTGCCATCTCCTTGCCTCGGTGCTCGGCATCAGCTTCGGCATCTGGGCGGCGACGCGACAATATAGCTGGATCGACAGCCTGCTTTCGGGAATTTCCTTCCTCGGCATGACGGTGCCGCGCTTCCTGATGGCGCTGATCATCGTCTATCTCCTGGTTTTCCAGCTTAACGTCTCCGAAATCGGCAGCTTCTTCTCGCCGCAATATGGCGGCGCGCCCTGGTCCTGGGCGAAGTTCGCCGATCTGGTTCACCATGTCTGGCCGGTCGTGGCGATCGCCACCTTCGGCGGGCTCGCCTACAATATGCGCGTCATGCGCGGCAATCTGCTCGACACGCTGAATGCCCAATATGTCGAGACGGCCAAGGCCAAGGGGCTTTCCGGCGCAGCCGTGGTGATGCGCCATGCGGTGCCGAACGCGCTGCACCCGCTGGTGATGTACCAGGGCGTCGTGCTGCCCTACATGCTGACCGGCGAGATCGAAACCGCGATCATTTTCGCCTTGCCGACGGTCGGCCCGGCGATCGTCGGCTCGATGGCGGTCGGTGACGTCTATGTCACCGCCACCTTCATGATGGTGCTGTCGGCGACGCTGATCGTCGGCAACATCATTGCCGACATGCTGCTCGCCCTGCTCGATCCCCGTGTCCGCCAATATGGAGGAGCCTGAGATGCTGGCTTTCGACTCCGCGCCACCTCCGCCGACGACAGAACTTTCCATCAACAAGCCATCGCGTGGGCATGAAAGCTATATCGCCCTTGTCTGGCGCCGGCTGAGGCGCTCCTGGACCGGCATGGCAGGGCTGGTGCTCGTCGTGCTGTTGATCGTCATGGCGATCTTTGCCGATTTCTTTGCGCCGATGGATCCGAAGGCGACCGATGTCGGCTTCGCGCCGCCGCAGGTGATGAGCTTCCACGACAAGGACGGCAATTTCGTCTTCCAGCCGCGCGTCTATGCGCTCTCCGATTCCGAAGAGCTCGACCCCGTCACCTTCCAGCCGATCGTCGGCATCGACTACGATAACCCGCGGCTGCTCGGCTTCTTCGTCAAGGGCGCTGAATACCAACTCTTCGGCCTGATCCCCGCCAGCCGGCACTTCTTCGGCTCGACCGACGGGCAGCCGGTGCATTTCCTCGGCACCGACAAGTTCGGCCGCGACGTGCTGTCGCGCGCCATCATCGGCTCGCGTATTTCGCTGACCATTGCCCTGACGGTGGTGTTCATCGTCACCATCATCGGCACGACCGTCGGCATGGTATCGGGCTATTTCGGCGGCACCTTCGATATCTGGTTGCAGCGTTTCGTCGAACTGGTACTCGCCTTCCCGCAGCTGCCGCTCTATCTGGCGCTGACCTCGCTGATCCCGGTGACGGCGCCGACCAACGTCTTCCTGGCCTTCGTCATTGCCGTGATGTCGGCGCTTGGCTGGGCGCAGATGTCGCGCGAGGTGCGCGGCAAGACCTTAGCACTTGCCCGCATCGATTATGTCAGGGCGGCCATGGCCGTCGGCGCAACCGACACGCGCATCATCATGCAGCATATCTTCCCGAATGTGATGAGCCACGTCATCGTTGCGGTGACGCTGCATATACCGAGCGTCGTGCTCTTGGAATCCTTCCTCGGTTTCCTCGGCTTTGCGGTCAAGCCGCCGCTGATCTCCTGGGGGCTGATGCTGCAGGATACGGCGACCTATTCTGTCATCGGCTCCTATCCTTGGATTCTCTCCCCCGTCGGCTTCGTGCTCGTCACCGTCTTCGCATTCAATGCGCTCGGCGACGGATTGCGCGACGCGGTCGATCCTTATTGAGGTGATTGATATGGCTCTCGCACTGGTCAATTCCTTCGCCCCGCCCGTTCGCCACGACCATGATGGCCGTTCGGACACACCGATTATCGACGCCCGCAACGTGGCGGTGAATTTCAAGGTCGAAGACGGCATGGTCGAAGCCGTCAAGGACGTCTCCTTTCAGCTCTATCGCGGCGAGACGATCGCGATCGTCGGCGAATCCGGTTCGGGTAAATCGGTGACGGCGCGAACGGTGATGGGACTGTTGTCTAAGCGCGCCGTCGTCTCCGAGAAATCGACGGTTGCCTATGACGGCAGCAACATTTTGAAATTTTCCGAGCGGGCGCGCCGCAAGCTGCGCGGCGACCGCATCTCGATGATCTTCCAGGAGCCGATGAGCTCGCTGAACCCGATCTATACGATCGGCAGCCAGATCGTCGAAGCGATCCGCGTGCATCGCCGGATCAGCAAGAGGGATGCGCAAAAGCGGGCGCTCGAGTTGCTCGAACATGTGCAGATCCCCGATCCTGCCGCGCGGCTGATGCAATATCCGCATCAGCTTTCCGGCGGCCAGCGCCAGCGCGTGATGATTGCCATGGCGCTTGCCAACGATCCCGACGTGCTGATTGCCGACGAGCCGACGACGGCGCTCGACGTCACCGTGCAGGCGCAGATCCTGAATCTCATCCGCAACCTGCAGAAGGAACTGGGGATGGCCGTCATCCTCATCACCCACGACCTGACGGTGGTGCGGCAGTTTTCCGATTATGTCTATGTGATGCAGTACGGCGAAGTGCGCGAGCACAACACCACCGAAGCGCTGTTTGCCAATCCGCAGGACGCCTATACCAAGCATCTGCTTGCCTCCGAGCCGCGCGGCCAGGCCAATCCGCTGCCGGAAGGGTCGGATGTGATCCTCGATGCCAAGGGCGTGCGGGTCTCCTTCATGATGCGTCACGGTACTTTTCTCAAGCCGGCGATGCGTGAGCTTGTCGCCGTCGACAGCCTCGACCTGACGCTGCGCCGCCATGAGACGCTCGGTCTCGTCGGCGAATCCGGCTCCGGCAAGACGACATTCGGCCAGGCGATCCTGCGGCTGAACACACCCGACAGCGGCGAGATCCGTTTCGACAACCAGCCGATCCATGGCCTGTCCAGAGCCGAGATGCGGCCCTTGCGCGCCCGTATGCAGGTGGTGTTCCAGGATCCGTTCTCATCGCTCAACCCGCGCATGACGATCGGCCAGATCATCGAGGAGGGGCTCGTCGTCAACAGGCTGGGCGCGACCAAGGGCGAACGCCAGGACCGGGTGCGCGAGGCGCTGATTGCCGCCGGCATGCCGGGCAATATCCTGTCGCGTTTCCCGCATGAATTTTCCGGCGGCCAGCGCCAGCGCATCGCAATCGCCCGCGCCATCGCGCTCGAGCCGGAATTCATCCTGCTCGACGAGCCGACATCGGCGCTCGACCTTTCCGTCCAGGCGCAGATCATCGAACTCCTGCGCAAGCTGCAGGACGAACGTGGCCTGAGCTACCTCTTCATCTCCCACGATCTCAAGGTCGTCAGGGCGCTCTGCCATCGCGTCATCGTCATGCAGCATGGCAAGATCGTCGAAGAGGGTCCTGTCAACGAGGTTCTATCCCATCCCAAGACCGCCTACACCGAACGGCTCGTCAAGGCCGCTTTCGAGGTAGCATGATTACCGAATGCCGGAGGCTATAATGGCAAGAAATCCCAAAATCACCTTTATCGGAGCAGGCTCCACCGTCTTCATGAAGAACATTGTCGGCGACGTGCTGCAGCGCCCTGCATTGTCGGGCGCGACGATCGCCTTGATGGATCTCAACCCGCAGCGGCTGGAAGAAAGCGCCGTCGTCGTCAACAAGCTGATCTCGACGCTCGGCGTGAAGGCGAAGGCGGAAACCTATTCCGACCAGCGCAAGGCGCTTTCGGGCGCCGATTTCGTCGTCGTCGCCTTCCAGATCGGCGGCTATGAGCCCTGCACGGTCACCGATTTCGAAGTGCCGAAGAAATACGGGCTGCGCCAGACGATCGCCGATACGCTTGGCGTCGGCGGCATCATGCGAGGGCTGCGCACCGTGCCGCATCTCTGGAAGGTCTGCGAGGACATGCTCGCCGTCTGCCCCGAGGCGATCATGCTGCAATATGTCAACCCGATGGCGATCAACACCTGGGCGATATCAGAGAAGTATCCGACCATTCGCCAGGTCGGCCTCTGCCATTCGGTGCAGGGCACGGCGATGGAACTGGCCCATGATCTCGACATTCCCTACGAAGAAATCCGCTACCGCGCGGCCGGCATCAACCACATGGCGTTCTATCTCAAATTCGAGCATCGCCAGCCGGACGGCTCCTACCGCAACCTCTATCCCGACTTGCTGCGCGCCTATCGCGAGGGCAGGGCGCCGAAACCCGGCTGGAACCCGCGCTGCCCGAACAAGGTGCGTTACGAGATGCTGACACGGCTCGGCTATTTCGTCACTGAAAGCTCGGAGCATTTCGCCGAATATACGCCCTATTTCATCAAGGAGGGCCGCGAGGACCTGATCGAGAAATTCGGTATTCCGCTCGATGAATATCCGAAGCGTTGCATCGAGCAGATCGAGCGCTGGAAAGGCCAGGCGGAGGCCTATCGTTCGGCCGACAAGATCGAGGTTCAGCCGTCGAAGGAATATGCCTCCTCGATCATCAACTCGGTATGGACCGGCGAACCCTCGGTAATCTACGGCAATGTCCGCAACAATGGCTGCATCACCTCGCTGCCCACGAATTGCGCCGCCGAAGTGGCCTGCCTCGTCGATGCCTCCGGCATCCAGCCAACCTTCATCGGCGACCTGCCGCCGCAGCTGACCGCGCTGATCCGCACCAACATCAACGTGCAGGAGCTGACGGTGCAGGCGCTGATGACGGAAAATCGTGAGCACATCTACCACGCTGCGATGATGGACCCGCATACGGCAGCCGAACTCGACCTCGACCAGATCTGGTCGCTGGTCGACGATCTGCTCGCCACCCACGGCGACTGGCTGCCCGAATGGGCCCGCAGGACCCGCAAAGTACAGGCCGCCTGACCCCTCTCCCGGGTAAGGCGTCAAGGAGCCCCGCGGTCGCAACAACCGCGGGGCTCTTTGCGTGAGGATGGGCCGATCTACTCAATCAACAAATGGTCCTTGAAAGCGATACCCTTCGATCTCACTTGATATGCTGACTTCAATTTTGAACTGACAGCTCCTTGCCAAAGAAGCTGCCGCCGGTGCTCAGCAAAGACGCCTAGTGATGTCCAGGGAAACCAGCTCTGATTCCGTCTGCGCGTGCTTTTGACGCGACCCGCATCTCCAATCGAATGAGGTGATTTTTGACGCAATTCTTCGAAACTACTCAAGGAATAATGGTAATGGGAGCGCTGATTGCTGCCGGTGGCATAACAGCTGGCGCTTGCATCCCCACAGTAATTCAGCTCGCAAGAAAGCAGATCAATCGACGCCCAAGAAGCGAGGCGAGAAATCTGGCAATGATGACGGTGTTGGCGCTCGACGACTTCGCCGGAGCGAGCTATGCGGCAGTCCGGGACATCCCAGAATTCAATCCGATGGATGAAGGCGAATTCGTGTTTCACGTTCCGGATCCCGTCCTTTCGCTTCCGAAGGACGCCGATTGGAAGCTTTTCACTACTGAGTTGTCAGACGAAATCTTGTGGCTGTCGAACCGGGTCAAGAACCTCAACTATGCGTTGGATAGCCTCGATCTCTCTAGGCCCGGCTACGATGGCTTCTTTGAAAAGCGCCAGGAAGGTTATGCGGGTCTTGCAGCCGAGGCCATGGACCTGATTGAGCGCATGCTCGAAGAGTTCGGTCTGACGCTGCCTGCCAAGCCGGACTACTATCGCCAGCGTGAGGGGCTCGTATCGGCGATCCAGAGTGTGGGAGAACGAAGCTCCGGCCGTCGAACGACCGGGACTGTCACGCGATCGAACGGATCGAATGTCCTGTACCTATTTCCAAAGACAGGCGATGAAGCCGAGTGATTTAAAGGAACCGCGCTGCTGAACAAATTGAGCTAACAATGACGTGCTAAGAAGGTCGGCAGTGCAAGATCGGAGTTGGTCCCGCACGTGGTTGGCTTTGTCGATCAGATCTACTCGAATGGCCGTCTCCCGAAGATCAGTTTAGTTCGGAGGCGGTCGCTCAGCGTTCAGGAAATTGACGCGAAGTTGCTTTCGTACTGGCAGTCTGACCTCACGATCAATCAGTTGCCCCAGCCAATTTGGAATCGATCAAATCGAACCTCGCTCAACGGCTGGTTGGAGGGGCCCAGCCTTACCGAACGAAGAACGAGACGAAGCTCGGGGGAATAGTATTGTTCAAAAATAATCGGAGGCAATCCCGTCAGTTGGAGGCGGCTGTTGATGGCCCAAACTTTGTAGGAACAAGACGCGATCGTTTCTTCTCCCCAGCCGTCGAACCTAATCATAGTGGCGCCTGAAACGGATTTTTTGCCATTGATGAAAAGCGTAGTCTCGGATTGCCAGTTCTTCTTCTGCGGTAGATCGTCTAACGCAATCGCATTGGCGTATTTCAGCTCATGCGTCCCGCTGGCACTAACTCTCTTTTCGACGAGCAAGGGGTGCAAATATACAGCCGACACCGGCTGCAGTGAACGGTTACGCTCCATCAGCCGTTGTTCTGTGAGACCCGGACCGTCCGGCTTGTAGAACGCGGAAAAGAAAGGCACTTCTCTGGTAAGCAGCACGCCCTGTTTGGTTTCTTTAGCGCTCAAGCAAGTGCCAGAAACGGGCGCCGCCAATGTTAGTCCGACCAATAGGGACAAACCTCTGAGCAAGATCGACATTCCAGATATCCCTCATCGAGACTGTGACGCTTTTGGACTGACCCGATGTCACAACGACAGCATGAACTCCCGATCTGCCAAAGCGATGCAGCACCTGTGATCCGTGGGTGGTAAACGCGGTGAGGTCTCGTCGGAGCCGTGACCGAGTCACGTAACGGGCGGAATTCGTGGCGCGGGATCTTGCCGCCGGCATCCATGAACACCACGCGTTGTGCGAGCTTGCGGGCAAAGCCCATTCGTGGGTTCACCATCATCATCGTCATGCCTTCCTGCGCGACAGCGACCATGACATCGGATCGAGCGCCGAGGTCGGTTCGTCGTAAACAGCCAGGCCGTGTTTCCAAAGCGGTCGAAACACTCTCGATGGGCTAGTAACCGCCTATCTCACCGCGAACTGGGCCTATCCCCTGCGGCTGTGCATAGGTTGTGTTGTCCGATCCGCTAGTTGCGCATCCTGAGAGGGTCATGAAGACGATTGCTGCTGCGGCCAAAATGTTTTTCAGAGGCACGGCGTTCTCCGATCATGGCAGACTGCCCGGGCCTCAAGGGCCACGCCGAGGATTTTCCGTTAAATCACCTAGAATGGCAAGCGCGTGGTTGGCTGGCGGCAAGTAGCGATACGGCCTGTTCAAGCGTCTCCCTGACTGGATAGTCGCTCGGCGAGGCATCTTTCCCCAGCACGCTGACATAGGTGTGGGTGCTGCTGGTGAACGCCCTGACCCAAGTCCCTTGGGGGGCGTGGTCGGCCAGCGCAGAAAACCTGGACCCGCCAGTTGACCAGCAGGAACCAACTGCTCCAGAAATCTGCCCCTCAAAATGGTCAGCCATAGTCGTTGCCGCAGGAGCAGCGACCCGACGGTCCGGCTTGGGCGTCGCGCGTGCCATCCGCGACGGGGATCGATGCATCCCCGGCCAGCATGTCAGATGGTGGCTTTTCGCTTCAATCAGCCAAAGAACGCACGAAGCTGAGCGAAAAACCCGCTTGGTTTGCAACCTGCCATTTTTCGCAAACGGCGAGCGACGACTGCCGCGCTGACGCGTTCACCGAAATGGCAGAAGCACACAAGATCATGCAATTGCTCGTCGCCGAGTTCGAAGAATCGTTTGGCTTCGCCATAGCTATCATTTTCCATCCCTGCCGCCCGCAGCATGGGATCAGCGAATGCAACGGAGATCGGGGTGCCGTCAGCCCTGAGAGCAAGCCGATCGGCCATCGGCTGATACTCGGTTTCGTGAAGTGTCTTGAGAAACGGTCTGGGGCTGCCTTCGAGACTTTCGGCCCAGCGTTCAAGCCGTTCGCGCCAAGTCATTTCAAGGCGCTTGCAGGTCGGGCTGACAGTTGCGATGCTTTTCAACTGGTCTAATGCGTACTGTTCCATTTCGGCCTCCTATCTCCGGAAAAATAGATGGTCCGCCTCCCGAAAACAGCGTCGCTCAGGTCGCAGCCGATGTCCAATCACGATTGAAAACGGCACCTGCGTTGAAGTGGAACGGAAGCCGGAATCGACGACACGCCGTTCGCGCGGCTGCCTTTAAGGCGTCGCTGAGTCGGCGGTCTCGGGTCATTTTCAACTGGATTTTCCACCCGCAGCGTACCGCAACATCGCAATATCGCGCGCGATCTCTTAAATCCCCGACCCGTAGAGCTCTTGGTCATCGTCGCCTTCCCAGGGAGAGGGCATCGAGGTACGATTGGCCGAAGGCATCGGCATCCAACACTTCAATTCCGGCTCGGCATATTCGATGATATGCCCGGGCGAGGAATCAGAGGCGCGCCAGCCTTCTGCACCGAACTGATCGCCATTCGACCAATAGGCGAGGTCAACTTCCGCCGGCCCCTGTTCGGACGGGCGAATCGTGACGAGGATCCGGCTACCGTCTCTCGGTGCGCTTGCCATGTCGCGCCAGCGGTCTATGTCGTCCATCGTTTTCCTCCTGCCTCGCTACAGGTTGCGAGTGTCGCCTCGCCATCGGAAACGGTCAATTGAAACTTTGCAGAACCATCCTCGTTGACGCTTCCGGCATCCAGCGCCGGCTGGCTCCGACCGGGCAAATATTTCCGTTCTTTCTGAGGAGCGTCAGGATCATGTGTTTCATCCTGCGCTCCCGATGCTCATATTTCCGGCCATGCCCGCCCAGACGCGATGTTAGGATGTCGTGGGCCAGCATCGATGCCGCCTTCTTTGTCGCGCTCTTCATCAATGCTGTTCAAATACTCAGACGCGAATACACCGGTCTCGGCATCATCAGACTTTATAAGGTCGAACAGTCCCTTGCGCAGCAACCGTAAGTCCCGAGGGATGAGCTCGAATTGATTGCTATTTCCACCAATGGGCTGGTGATGATACAGTAAGTTCTGCCGAGTGCTCCAATCATTGCGAGCAATCGCGCGGCGGCCAACGACATCACAAACTAGCTTCAGAAATGCCTCATGGTCACTCCCGGCCACTAGGACAGCCGCGATAAATTCCCTAGCCGATTGATCGCGGGCGCCAGTGAATCGATCGAGAAGTCCATCCCTCTCCTCGGCCGGTAGCGCTGCATAGATGGTTTGCGGATAATCATAAGGTGTACCGCGATCCATCGCGCCCTCTCCGTATCGTCCCGATGCTAACTCTTGAAGAAAATCGAGCGTAAGTCCCCCCGGATTTTGCATTGCCATGTAAAGCTCATACTGTGCAGCGAGTTCAGGAAATCGTTGAACGAATCCTCTTAGCAGTCCGATCCGTTGGCTCTCCGATGTGTACCGAACCATCGAAAGGATATCCCTGATCCGTAGCCATGAAAGCTTGATGTTGGGGGCTATAGAGTCGAGGACGTCCAGCGTATCATCCGGTCTATCGGAGAAAGGTAAGAGTTTGATCCAGCCGATGACGTCCTCGAATTGGTCATCCGAAACCCATTTGCGTTCACCGAGCGCATCGACAGTCTGTTTCAATGCGTCCTTGATGATTGCTGTCGGGACTCTCAATCCCCCGACCAACATTCCGGTAGCAAGGTCGAGTTTGGCGCGGGGGTCGACATCAGCGGAAATCAGTTCGTTGTAGAAGTCCGCCCTTTGTCCATGTGGAAGGAGGGCGGCGCAGCCTGCAAATTTCATTGCGCGGCGGTGCCCTGCCTGCGTGCCGTCCGTCTTGGCCAACTCGGCGGCCTGGAGGATAGCTTCGGCCGATTCGGTCGTCGTGCCCCGGTCCCGGGATCGATTTATCATCGCCCGCTCGAAGTCCGGCCGGGGCTGGAACGCTTTCTTTATTCGAGGTTCGTTCCGCTCCAGCCAGATCACCTGAAGGCCTACTGCAGCCTCGATGCCGAATTCAGGGTCGTGTAGGTGGCCGGCGAGAACAGCCTCGGCCTCCGGCGTGCCGACGGCCGTCAGCGATAGTCTGTAGCCATGCGAGTGCGAGGACCGAATTTCATCAAGAGCCGCCTCATTTCGGCGGTTCTTCTGAAAAGCAGCCTTTGCGGTGCTCAACCCCGCTAGATCGGCATTCAGCATATCCGCAAGAATGCTAACTTGGTTTGGATGGGCCAGCCGTCGCATCGCCCGGGCTAGTGCTCCCAGCTCTCTGCGATTGGCTCCTTGGCTAAGTAACTGCCGTCCCCATCCGTTCAGGAGTGCGACGGCGCTCTCTAGTTGCTCGATTGTTAGGGGAATGTCTCCCCGATCATGATGCCGGCCATGAGAGGTAATGACTTCGCAAAGATCTTCAATTTCTACCGGCGAGCAGCCCGTCGAACAAGACCGTAATGCCTCAAAAAGAACCGACGCTCGCGTGCTCTCAAGTATATCGTATAGCTTTCTTACCGGCGCATAGGCGGCTTGCGTGCGCAGCTCGGCAACACGAAACTCACGTCGAGCAGCGAGTAGACTCTCAAGAAGCCGCTTGACGGTTTGAGGGCCGACTAGGAAGGATGCATGTTCAGCTACGTCGTGAGCCACCTCCTCGTTAAGCAACATCCCGGGGAGGGGACCAGTATCGGCCGGCGCTTCTGCTTCAAGATAGCCGAATGGGCGAAATGGCAAATTTAGACCGTTCTCCAAGCGCCACCGAAGTGTCGCTGCGACAGTCTCCGGCAACCTCCTGGCTGCTTCGGCCAAAGCATAAGCGCCTTGATCGCGAAAGGAAAATTCGCGGCTCTTGAGAGTGGAAACAATAGTTTCTCGCAGCACAACGTCCGGAGTTGAACTACTAGCCTTTGCAAGCCGGTCTTCGGGGCTGTTGGCGGCGGTAAGTTTTTCTTTTCGTGTCTCTAAGTCGGCGAGCAGCGAATTGTCGTGGACCGCGTCTAGATATCCGCGTGCCGCGATCATTTCAGCGAGTTCATCCCCCGACTTTCTTAGCAGCTCCTCAATCCTCGTGGTCGCGCCGCGGAAGGAAAGTCCATCGAAAGCTTGGAAGCGTATCGCAGCGCTTCGCTCCGACAGAGCCAACTCAAGGGCGGCGTCCATACCGGCGCTGTCGCCATGATAGGCGAGTTCTCCCACGATCGAATCTCGAGTTCGATCCGGAAGCGAGCTATATTCCCGTTTCAAGACATCGCCGAGCACAGATGGATTGAATCTCAGAACAAGCTGAATCGTATGCGATTGCACTTGATGGTCTTGGCTTGCTACCAGCGGCCACAGGATGTTAGCAAACTCGGCCTGACCCGTCTCAATCATAAACGCTACGGCGCGATCGACTCGACCAGAGGCGTGCCAAGCCCGTGCGAACGACGAGACCGTCTTGCCGACGATCTCCCATAAGGCTGGACCTGACCTCTTTACCACCGCCGCAGCAAACAAAGGATCAATCTTTAGCAGGATTTCAACTACGGCTGCAATCGCACCAATCCCGACGGCGTCTGAGCGCGACATGCGCTCGCTCGCGAACAGTATTGGCTCGCTCCACGCGGCCTCGTTCAGGCATTCGGTGACAACGGGGTGGTCAAGTGCTAGGCCATCCTTACTCGCCCGAAGGACAATTTCCAGATCAAGCGAGGCAAACCATTCAAGGATTTGCTGATGTTGGAAACCAAACAATTCCTCATTCTGAACAAGGGAATGAGCGTCGACCAGTTTGCTTAGGACATCCTGCGCACTTGGCGAAGCCGATGTCTCTCCCTCCTCGATGAGAGATCTGTTGACCGCCGCGATAAGGGACCGTGCATTTTTCGTAGGCAGCGTCGCCCTTTCCGCCCTCTGTGCGGATGTCGCAAGAGCGGACAGGTAGCGTCTTTGAAATCCAAGAAGTTCTCGGTTGAACAAATCCGCATTCGCGGGCTCAGCTTCATGCGCGTCAACCATTCGACGTAGCACTTCCTCCTTGGTCTCGGGGAGCTTACCTGCGTCGGAGATCGCCAAAAGAGAACGCAGGTAGAGTGGGATGGAGACGAGTTCGCGCAGACCTTCCGTTCTCCAGGCGGCATCCAGGACGCGAATGCCTGCGTCGCCCTTCAGGCCTCGAGCAATGTCCATCTGTTGGGTCTGGGAGAGCGACAATACGTCAACGCGTCGTCCTTTTAGGGGCATCTCGAGCGCTTCGCGTCTGCTGCTCATCACCATGTTCAGCAAAGGAAAGTCCCGTTGTAAGCCGTCCAGCTCCTTGATGAGCCGTCGCCGAGAACTCGCGGGAACCTCATTCCAGCCATCCAGAAACAGTACCAACTCGCCGTGGTGCGCAAGAATTTTCAGATGATTGACGTTCAGCCCTTCATAACCGTGGCGCCCAATCAACCAACCCAGCAGTTCGAAGCGGCCCTCGGCCCATTCGCCCAGCGGCACAAAGAGTGGAATAAGGTTTTCCATCATCACGAAGCGGGCGGCCTGCAGGAGCGTGGTGGTCTTGCCTGTCCCCGGCCCGGAAATGAGAACGACTTTTTGGACTGCCAGAACGACCTTCGGCAAGCGCGAAATATCCATTGCCTCCAGACGCTCCGCGGTTTTGGACGCGAGCTCTAGATTTACTGGATGCCGGGGCCAGGTCGGCGCTGCCTCAAAGGCCTCAATCTGAGCTAAAGCTCCGGCTGTTACTCGCGCTCTAATCCATTCCAGGTCCTGCTCGTCTGGCAGCCCTAGTTGCAATCGAAGGTTATGCAATTCCGCAGCTAAATCGTCTCTTGTGCTCGGAGTTGCCGCGTGTCCTTGACCACTGATAAGCTGGCGGAAAGCTCGCTCCTCGGCCCCACGCTTCCACTCCAATAAAAGCTCAGTCGTGAAATGTTTTTCGTCGTGGTCAATGATGTGTGCGTGATCGGCGCAAAGCCACACACCGTTGTCGAAAGCGCTTCGTTCCACAACGGTCTGATTTTGGTCATAGCGCGGACCTTCAGGTGCAGCCGCTTTGATATGAGCTGCGACACCGGTGTTGACGAAGCCAGTCCCTCCTTTCTTTGGCCCGATCGTTGGTTTTTGGCAATCGGGGTTAGAACAAAGATAACCTACGCGCAGTGCTAACAGCCGTTTTGTGGCTGCCTTGAAATCGTCCCGCCGTCTTTTTTGTTCGTTCGTGGTCGCAGTCGCCAGTACAGCCCGGTTTATAGGCGTCACAATGGCGGGCACATCATCTTTGTCCATGGCGCACTTTTACGCGAGCCATGCAATTTTTGCCAGCATCTGGTTAGATAGTCGTGCGGGACGCTTAATTCGGCCTCGAAAAAGGCCACCACAAATCAATTGGGAACACGCACGGAAAATAGTCATACTCGGAATGCAGGGTTGACTACCGGCCCGCCTCCGTCATTCCGTTGTCCCTTACACGGCAAAATTCAATCAACTGCTCCGAGGTCATTGGTCGTGCCAAAGCGTAACCTTGCAATATATGGCAACCGAGATCTTTCAGGATCTTCGCATGCTCCATGGTCTCCACGCCCTCGGCAACAATGTCGATGTTCTGCGATCGGCCGATTTCGATAATGGAGGAGACCAGGCGGCGCTGCGATGGAGACGCGATAATCGGCTTGATGATTTCGCGGTCGATCTTCAGGCGTCGCGGCTCAAATCGAAGTAGGCTGACGATACTGGCATGTTCGGTGCCGAAGTCATCGATCTCGATTTCGATGCCAAGCTTTTTGACGGCGGGAATGATCTCGTTGAGAACAGGTTGAAGAGCATTCAAGGAGATGGTTTCGAGCAGCTCGAAACACAGGCGACCCTTCGCTATGGGAAGCTCGGATAGTTCGGCAAGCAGATTGGCCTGCGCCAGTCGACGCGCTGAAATGTTGACCGAAACACGGGGAATTTGCATTCCCAAGCTGTCCCATCTCGTCAGCTCGAACAGGGCCTTTTGCAGGATCAGCCTATCCATGTCGCCGGTGCGCCCCAGCTTTTCCGCGACCTCCAGAAATTTGTCCGGGGCGAGCAGACCTTTTTGCGGGTGATCCCAACGGGCAAGTGTCTCGACGGCGACAATATCCAATGTGTCTGCATCGAACTGCGGTTGGAAGAATGCAACGAGTTCGTCGCGATCGAGCGCTTGATTGAATTCGTCCGCCAATTCCTTCGCATGAACCGCGGCGCTGCGAAGCTCTTCCGTAAAAACCGCCGCGCGGCCGCGGCCCGCCTTCTTCGCCTCGTACAGAGCCAAATCGGCATTGAGAAGCAATTGGCCGAGGTCGCGCCCGAGAGCATGTTCACTCTCCCAGGCGACGCCGACACTTGCCCCGACAACACAGGCCGCACCGTCAATGAAGAGGGGTTGCTCGAGCGCATCGACAATTTGCCCTGCCAATGCGTTTGCCTTCGGCTCCGGATCGACACTCCAGCTGGCGAAGATGAATTCATCTCCACCGATCCGAGCCGCTACGTCGTTGGGACCAGCCAAATCGGCAAGGCGCGAAGCCGTTTCCTGCAAGACCGCGTCGCCGCCGGCATGCCCTTTGGTGTCGTTGATCTCTTTAAATCGATCCAGGTCGATATGAATGAATATCAGGCAATCTTGTGGACTGGGTCTCGGCGGTTGCGAGATCAACTGGTCGACAAATCGTCGGTTGGGAAGCCCCGTCAATGCGTCATGCAATGACAGGTACTCCAGCCGCTGTCGTGCGCGAACGAGCTTTTTCTTGTGAAGGCGAAGCTTTTCGATCGTTCTTTGGCGCGATTTGGTCAGAAAGCCGATCCAGACAATCGGCGCAACGACACAGAATGCCAACAGGCTCGCGTAAAACTCAAAAATGCCGATCCCGTTATTTTGGCCCCATCCCTGCTTTGGCAGTGCGGCGAGGGTCCATCGGCCATAGGTGATATCGACGGATGCCTGGACCGGCTTCCTGGAAAACGTTGCCAGGCTGCCGAAGAAAACCTGTTTGGGCGCATTCGGCTCCGGTACGGTGCTGATAGCAATCTCGAGCTCGGTCGAAGCAAGGCCACTTTCCTGGTAAAGCTTGGGTATGTCTACAATGCCGGAAAGCAGGCCCCAAAAAATCTGGCTTTTTCCGTCATTGATGTAGATCGGGTACCTGACGACAAAGCCGGTTCCACCTTGGATAAGCTCCACCGGGCCCGTCAGAACGATATTGTGCGTGTTGCGCGCCAGCATCGCGGCAGCCCGTTGCTTCTCATTGGTTCGGTAGTCGAGCCCGATGGCCTTTTCGTTTCCTTTCTCCGGATAAACCCACCTGACCACCATGTCGGGCGCGGCGGCGAAGCTTCGCAATTGTGAATCGGGCTTCAGGATCTCAGCGGCAAGTTTGGAAAATCCGTCTTGGTCCATCGCCGGATTGACGGCGATGCCAGCCGCCAGTCCCTGCAACAGCTTCACATTGCTGTTGAGGTTCGTCTGAAGCCGTGAGGATATGGTGGCAAGCTCGCCGGCAACGATCGAGCGTTCATCGGCCAGCGATCGCTCCAGCCGCCAGTTCGTTGCCATCCAGACGACGATTGCCGCAATAATGGCCGCAAATATTGCCGGAGCGAAGGCGCTGGTATGGCTTATGACAGAGCGAGCGAGATTTCTTCGAAGTTTCATCAGGTTGCCGGCGTGGATGAGAAGCCCTCATCCTGGCACGGTTTCTTTAAGGCAACGCTAAACCTGCCGGCGTCCTATAAAAGGAAAACTGCCTATTCGTCCTGGAGCCGGGGTAACAGACCTAGCGTTCCCGCACCTCGCCCGCAGCGCTTATGTCGCCGGGCTGAAGTCCGCCGCCAGCACCGCGTCTTTGAGCGCCCGCGAATAGGGATGCTGCGGGTTGTCCAAGACACTGCGCGCCTGTCCTCGCTCGACGATTTCGCCTTTGCGCATGATGATGATGTTGTCGCTGATATAATAGGCGGTGGCGAGGTCGTGGGTGATGTAGACGATCGAGAGCCCGAGCTCGTTTTTCAAGCGGCCGAAGAGATTGACGATGGCCATGCGCAGCGATGCATCGACCATGGAGACCGGTTCGTCGGCCACCAGCAGGCGGGGTTGCGGGATCAGCGCGCGAGCGATGGCGACGCGCTGGAGCTGGCCACCGGACAATTCGTGGGGAAACCGGCCTTTCACTTCTTCAAGGGTCAGGCCGACATGGACGAGTGCTGCATCCGCCATCTTCTCCGCCTGCTGGCGGTCCGGCCGGATTCCCGAGAAGGAAAAATTGCGGGCGGTCTCGAAGAGATAACGATCGACACGTTTCAGCGGATTGAAGGCTTCGAAGGGGTTCTGGAGAACCGGCTGCACCTCTTTCATGAAAGCCTTGCGTTCGGATCGGCTATGGATGGCGACGGTCTTGCCGCTGAATTGAAGCTCGCCTTCCGTTGGTTCGGTCTGGCCGAGGATCATCGCCGCGATCGTCGATTTTCCCGAGCCGGATTCGCCGACGATCGAGAGGATCTCCGGCTCCGCTCCGAGTTCAAAGCTGACGTCCTTGACCGCCGTGATCAGGCGCCGGCCGAGCATGCCGCCCTGGCGGTAGACTTTGGTGACATGCGAGAGGCGAAGAAGAGCGCTCAAACCTGATCTCCCGTAACGGCAAAACACGCCACCCGCCGCCCCGGCTCGACGGTGACGAGCGGCGGAACCCTCTGTGAGCAGATGTCCATGCGCTTCGGACAGCGCGGGTGAAACCGGCAGCCTTCCGGCGGCATGGCGAGGTTCGGCGGGCGCCCCTCCAGCGAAGGGCGCGCCGTTGCATCGCCGATGCGCGGCAGGCTGCCGACGAGGTGCTGCGTATAGGGGTGGAGCGGTTTGCTGAAGAGCTTGGGGGTCGGCGCTTCCTCGACAAGACGCCCGGCATAGACAATGCCGATCCGGTCGGAGACCGTCGCATGCACCCCCATGTCATGGGTGACGAACAGGAAGGACGAGCCCATCTCGCGCTGGATTTCGCGGATCATCGACAGCACGTCGCGCTGAACGATGACGTCAAGCGCGGTCGTCGGTTCGTCGGCGATGATGAATTCCGGCGTCAGGATGGTGGCAAGCGCAATGGTCATGCGCTGACGCATGCCGCCGGAGAGTTCGTGGGGATAGGCGTCGAGCAGTTGCGGATCCAGCTTCAGCCGCTGCAGATGGATGGCGACCTTCTCGAAAAAAATTGCCTTGCTGACCTTCATGTGGCGAAAGGCGAAATCGGTGAAGGAATGGCGGATCCGGCGCACCGGATTGAGCACATTCATCGAGCCCTGCATGATATAGGACAGATGCCGCCAGCGCAGCGCCATGCGCTCTTCCGGGCTCATCGCGTAGATGTCCTGGGTGCCGCCGGCGAAATGGAATTTGACGCTGCCTGAGACGACCCGCAGCGGCGGCCGGATGGCGCCGGCGATGGTCTTGATCAGGGTGGTCTTGCCGCTGCTCGATTCGCCGGCAACGCCATAGACCTCGCCGCGGGCGATGGTCAGGCTGATATCGTCGACGGCGCGCACCTCGCGATCGACGCCGAAGAGGAAGGCACGGTAATAGGCTTTCAGGTTCTGGATTTCGACCAAAGGATCCATTCTAATTTCCCATCCGGTTCAGCCGGCTGCGCGGATCATTGTATTCGTTCATCGACATGGACAGCAGGAAGAGCGCCAGGAAGAGGACGACGATGACAGCGACGGGGGCGGCCACCCACCACCATATGCCCGAGATCAGCGCCGAATGCGCATTGGCCCAATAGATCATCATGCCCATGGTCGGCGTCTCGATATCGGTGAAGCCGAGCACCGAGAGGGTGATCTCCATGCCGATCGACCAGATCATGTTGTTCATCGTGGTGGCAAAGACGATCGGCAGAACATAGGGCAGGTGCTCCTCGACGAGGATCTTGCGCATGCTCATGCCGGAATAGACGCTCTGGGTGGTGAAGGATCTCGTCTTCAGGCTGATTGCCACCGAACGGATGAGGCGTGCATCGTAGGACCAGCCGAGCGACGCCATGATGAGGATCAGCGCCGTCCACGTCATGCTATCCTTCAGCACGAAATAGAAAAGGATCAGCAGCGGAAATTGCGGGATGACCATGACGCTATCGTTGATCGCCATCAGCACCCGGTCGACCGCGCCGCCGGCATAACCGGCGACGAGGCCGACGACCAATGAGATGATGCGTGAAATGAAGGCGACGCCGATGCCGAAAAACAAGGTGTTCCTGAGGGCGGTCGTCAGTTGCCAGAAAACGTCCTGGCCGCGCGATGTCGTGCCGAGCCAATATTCGCCATCGGGCGGCATATCGGGCGGCAGAAGATAGATGTCAGTCGCGCCGTAGGGCGAGAAATACGACAAGATGACGAAGCCGACGATAACGGCAAAGAGCAGCAGGCCGCAGAGGAATTCCATATTCTGGCGCGCGAGGTCGCGGACAATCGTAAACATGCTCTATTCCACCTTGATGCGCGGGTCGATCAGCGGGCTCAGAATGTCGATGATGAAGACGGCGGCGGCGACGCCGACGATCGACAATGCGCTGAGGCCGAGCACCAGGCTGTAATCGCCGGCGTGCACCGCTTCGATCAGCAGGTTGCCGATGCCCGGATAGCCGAAGACGATTTCGGTGATCACCGTGCCGTTGAAGATTGCGCCGAGCGACATGGCAAGCCCGGTGAACTGCGGCACCATAGCATTGCGGGCGATATAGGAGCGCAGGATCTTTCGCTTCGGAACGCCGCCAAGCTCGGCGAAGACCACGTAATCCTCAGTGATGATGTTGGAAACGAGCGCGCGCATCCCGATCAGCCAACTGCCGGCGCCGACCATAATCAGCGACAAGGCCGGCAGGATCGAGTGTTTCAGGATATCGAAGACCAGCGCAAAGGAGAGGTCCAGATTGGCGTTCATCTCGTAGCCACCGTTGATCGGCAGCACCGGCCAGAGATAGCCGAAGACAATCAGCAGCACGAAGGCCAGAATGTAATAGGGAATGGGAAGCAGGGCGATGAAGACGAGGCTGACGGCCTTCAGCACCATGTCCTTGCGGTAATAGCCGGCGAGCGCGCCGATGGCATTGCCGAGCACGAAGGTGATGAGGGTCGACACCGTCATCAGCCCGATGGTCCAGGGCAGGGATCGCAGGATGATGGTGGAAACGGGTGTGGGAAAAGCCGACAGCGAGGGACCGAGATCACCGGTCGCAAGCCGAAGCCAGAAATGCAGGTATTGCTGCCAGATCGAGCCCTCCATGCCGTAAAGCTCGCGAAGCGACTGGCGCATGAGCTCGATCGCGTTGGGATCGGACTGACCCATCTGGGTGATGGCGCCTATGCTTTCTTCGACCGGATCGATCGGGGTCAGGTGCGTGACGAAGAATGTGATGGTCACGCCAAGAAATACGACAAGCAGAAACTGACCGAACCGCTTCAGCACAAAGATCAGATAGGACGTCATAGGGCAGTGGTTCCTCTCTGGTTCCCTTCATCGAGTGGAAAGGATCGACGGACACGCCACATGCCCGCCGATTAGGGGGCCGGCGCGCAACACTCGCGCCGGCGTTGGGAGGATTATTTCGGTTGTGCCGGCTTCAGCTTGACCATCATCAGCCTGGAGTTGGCCCAATTCGGCACCGGATCGGTATAGGGATCCGATATCGTCGGATAACCGGTCCAATAGGTCGTATCCATCGAGGTGAAGACGTTATACGACATCAGCGGGATCGTCGGCATTTCGCGGGCAACCAACTTCAGATAATCCTTGCCGAGCTCGACGCCCTTGGGATCGTCGGCGCTGATGCCGCGGATGCTTTCGATGATCTTGTCGAGCTCCGGATTGCTCCAGCGCTGCCAGTTGCGCGGCGGCTGATTGTCACCCTTCTTGGCCACGAACTGCGAATGCCAGCTATCCAGGAAGAACGACAGATCGGGATCGCCGCCCCAGGTTTCGACGCTCCAGGCGATCGCCACCTGGAAATCGCCGGGCTGTAGCGCCGTCTGCCAAAGTTTAGCGGCCGGCACGGCTTTGGCGTCGATGCCGAAGGCCGCCCATTGCTGTGCGATCAGCGTCCCGGCGCGGGTGAAGACCGAGCGTGTGTCGCCTTCCACCGTCATCCGGATCTTGAAGGGCTGTCCATCAGGGGTCAGCCATTTGCCGCCGGATTTCTTGAAGCCTGCCTTTTCCAGAAGTTCGCCGGCCGCTTTCGGGTTCGGTTTCCACCAGCCGTAGCCGAAGGCACCGCTGATCGCTTCCGGATCGGTCGGGATCTGGTCTTTGAACTTCGGCTGCTTGCGCAGGATATCGGCGATCTGTTGCCCGACTGTCGGATCATATGGCTTGATCTTGCTCTTGCCGGTATCGACCTCGAAATTCTTCAGCCAATCCTGCATCGGCGCCTGATAGTCCTTCATCGTGGCCGCCGTCGGCGGCACGCCGAGCGCCGACAGCGTCGCAGCGCCGCGATAGCTCGCCATATCAACCGCCTTGATGTCGATCAGCAGGGCAAGCGCCCAGCGTACATCGGCATTGTCGAAGGGCGGATTCTGGGTGTTGAAGATCACGGCCGGCAGTGTCGGATCCGGATGGGCAAAGGGGAAGCCCGGGAACCAGGTTTCGATCGACTTGGATTTCTCCTTGAGGGTGAACATGCCTTCCGGCGTATTGTCGTGGATGATATCGAGATTGTGCTCGAGCTGGGCGATCGTCCGCTTATCCGGCGGGCCGGGATCGGTATAGGTCACGTATTTCGGGGCCGGCTCGCCGAAGCGGGCAAGCGATGTCCGCTGCCAGTCGTCACGCTTCTCCCAGGTATACCACTTGCCCTGGGGGTCGAATGCCTTGAGCTTATAGGCGCCGAGCGAGACGGGATTGGCGAAATCATAACGAAGCGGATCTTCGACTTTCTCGAAGACATGCTTGGGCATGATCCAGGCGCCGTTCCAGCGAACGGTGAAAATGGCGTGGAAGCGCGAATTGGGCTTCTTCAGCTTGAACACCACAGTCGAGGGATCGGTCGCCTCGACGCTTGCCACCTGCACCGAGAAGGCAGCACTCCAGACCATGCCGGGATGATCCATCTGCGTCTTGACCGTGTAGACCACGTCGTCCGCCGTGAACTCGACGCCGTCGCTCCAGAAGAGCCCCTTGCGCAGTTTCACGGTCATCTCGGTGAAGTCGGCATTGTATTGCGGCTTGTCGGCAGCCAGCGAATTATCCCAGGTCGCGCCGCCAAGTCCTTGTTCGGGGTCGATATACCAGAGCGTATCCATGGTCAGCTGCTGCAGGCCGGTCGATACGCCGCCGCCGCCATTGACCCAGATGTTGAACCAGCCGGGATTTTTGATCGTCCCTTCCGGATTTTCGACGATGAGCGTCTCCTTGCGCGGCAAGGAGGTGTAGTCATCGGCCTTGGCCGTCGCTGTCAGGCCGAGTGCGGCCAGCGCGACGCCAAATGCGAGCCTCTTCCACTGTTGCATGAACTCCTCCCTAGAAAGCGACGATACGGCGGCCGTAAAGGCACGCATGGGCACGTCGCGGTTGTCGGTTCGCAGAAGCCTCAGGACTTGAACAGTCAGGTCCTGGACCTCGGTGAACCATCCTTCCGGCTCCCTGCCTCCTCGCAGCGAGCCGAATATCCCAGAGCATGATGCCGAAAAGTGTGAGCGGTTTTCGGACGACATCATGCTCTAACTATTTAATTTAGAACAGGATTCAGATTTTAGGCCGATCCGGCCTGAAATCATCCTGTTCTAGCCGGGAGGCGCCTGAATGGGCCACCCGGCGGTAGCTGTCACACCGACAGCCGAATGACGTTGTAGGAGAACGGTTTCAGCGCCGCGCGCAGCCGTCCATCCTCGATCTTTCCACTCTCGACATTGACGGGGGCGACCGTCTTCGGCCGCGCAGCCGTATTGACGGCCTCCAGATCGCCATGGGTCATCTCCACCTGCTCGACCACCCGGGCATTTCCGAAGCCTTCCAGCCGCACATCGAGATCGAGCGCCGAGCTCGGATGGCGATTGACGGCAAAGAACGTCAGCGTCTTGCCGTCCTCGGAATGGACTGCCGATACGTCGAGATAGTGGACGTCGTTCTCCTCGTCGCTGTCATAGGTCGGGCCATCGACGACCAGCTGCAGCGCCGTTCCACGGCCATACCGGGAGGCGTAATAGAAAGGGTAATAGATGGTCTGGCGCCAGGCCGCACCGCCGTCTTCGGTCATGATCGGGGCGATGACGTTGACGAGCTGTGCGATGCAGGCGATGCGCACCCGGTCGGAGCGTCGGATGAAGGTGTTCAAGATGCCGCCGACCTGCAGCACGTCCTCGAAATTATAGATGTCTTCCAAGAGATGCGGCGCATCCGGCCATTCGTCGCGCGCCAGGATCTCCTTGTCCTGCTGGTTGGAATGATACCAGACATTCCATTCGTCGAAGGAAATGCCGATTGTCTTCTTCGAGCGTTTTTTTGCCTTGATGTAGTCGATCACGCCGCCGATCGTGGTGATGTAGCGGTCGAGCTTCGTCGCGCGGGCGAGATAGTTGAGGGTATTTTTCTCGCGGTTGGCAAAATACATATGCAGCGAGATATGATCGGCGCTGTCGTAGCACTGCTCGAGAACCTGGGCTTCCCACTCGGGATAGGTCTTCATGTCGGAATTCGACGAGCCGCAGACCACGAGTTCGAGCGACTTGTCGAAGCCGCGCATGGCCTTCGCCGTCTCGTCGGCCAGCCGGCCATATTCATAGGCCGACTTGTGGCCGACCTGCCAGGGACCATCCATCTCGTTGCCGAGGCACCACAGTTTCACATCGTGCGGATTGGACCAGCCGTGCTTGCGGCGCAGATCCGACCAGTAGGTGCCGCCGGGATGATTGCAATATTCGAGGAAATTGCGGGCGGCATCCAGGCCGCGTGATCCGAGATTGACGGCAAGCATCGGCTTGGTATTCGCCTTCTTGCACCAGTCGACGAATTCATTCACGCCGATCTGGTTGGCTTCACGGGTGCGCCAGGCAAGGTCGAGGCGCACCGGGCGCTCCGAACGCGGGCCGACGCCGTCTTCCCAATTATAGGCCGAGACGAAGTTGCCGCCGGGATAACGGCAGTATGGCGTGTCGAGCTCACGGACCAGATCGAGGACATCCCGGCGGAACCCGTCCTCATCGGCCGTGGGATGTCCGGGCTCATAAATGCCCCCGTAGATCGCCCTGCCGAGGTGCTCGAGAAATGAGCTGTAGAGCCTGGAGTCAATGGTCGCGATGCGGAAATCGCGGTGGACAATAACATTCGTCTTCAACGGATCCTCCCGTTTATATATCAGATTTTTTGTTTTCTTGCCCCTAACTTGATATCAGGAATGTTGTTCTGTCAACCGAGTTGCGCTTTTAATCATACTAATGCAGATTTCCGAGAAAATTATTTTATTACAGTATGTTGTCGTATTTTATCGGTCATCGGAATTGGAAAAAAGCGTGATGTTTAAATCAGGATTCCCGATTTTTATTTTTCAGACATGCAGCCGCATGATGATATCGCGTCCGTGATTTCCGAAGCCGCGGCCGAAAATGTTGACGCCGCCGGTATGGCCGGCATTCTCCGCGATGCCGACCCGGAGCCGGATGGAAGAGTGCTGGGCAAGCGCGAGATCGCTGAGCGTGACATTCGATGCGGCGATACCGTCGATGAAGGTTCCGCGCGTGGAGATCCGCCAGGTCTTCATCATACCATATTGCGAGCCCTCGAGCTTCCACCATGCCGGCGTGAAGGCGCCCCGCTTGTCGCCGTAGTCGCCGGGCGACGTCCAGGTGCCGATCGCCATTCCATTGACCCAGAGCGTTATATCCGAGGGCCAGTCCGGATTGGTACCGGGCACCTCAGACGACAGCTCCAACGAAAACTCGATGGCGCGGATATCCTTGTTCAACACCTTGGCGTTGTTGGGGAATTTATATTCCACATATCCCCTGCCGAACCAGACGAGTCCGGCCTGCATGCGCTGCGGATCGAGGAAATAGTCGGGAACATCGAGAGGGCCGATGACGCTCTCGGTGGAGCAAAGACCGCATGGCGCATGGACGTCACAGCTGGTGTAGAGCCCAACCGGCATCTCGACTTCGATGATATTGTTGGCCCTTTGCGCGGCACTTTCCTCAAAGCTGATCAGAATTTCGCTGTAGATCGCAGAGCAGATCTTCTGGTTTCCCTTGCGCGCCTTGGTCAATTGGGAATCGACAAGTCGGGCGTCTTCCAAAATCTGGATCCCGGTGGCGACAGTCGATTGTGGAAGAGAAAGAGCACGCGCGATATCGTTGATATTCATCGGCCCCCTGGCGCAGAGCAGCTTGAGCATCTCAAGCCGCGCCGGCGCTGAAAGCGCGCGTATCGCATCATTATTCTCGCCGGCGGCAATCGTCAAAAACGAGCGTTCCATCATTCCCCCACTATTTCCGATGAAATGATGTATATCGGAAATTGTGATACATCAAGTGGGAATGCTTAGATCGACCGTGACTGACTTAGATGGTTTAGAATTCTGCGATGCGAGGGACTTAGATATCCTTCCACGGATTGATGATCTGCAAGCCGATTCCCTCGAAATCGGACACATTGCGCGTTGCGACTGAAGCGCCGCGCGAGACGGTGATGGCTGCGATCTGCGCATCGAACTGGCTGATCGGCCTGCCAGCCTCGCGGCGATTGGTGGCAATGATGGCATAGACGTCTGCCGCGTCACGATCGAATGGCAGGACACGGCCACTCATGTCCTCATTGAATATCGGCAGGACTGCTGCCTCGAGATCACGCCGACGCCGACCGTGAGGAAGCAGGCGCAAGCCATATAGAATTTCCGCTTCGGTAATCGCGGTTGTGAATACCGATAGTGGATGTTGTGCCCCGAGCCATTCGATTACAGCCACATTCGGCGCCGGCGTGAGCAGTTCCGAAATGACGTTGGTATCGAGGACGATCACGCGTCAAAGTCCGGCGCGTCCCGGATCGGCTGGCGGGGGGGAATTTCGAGCTCAACCCCTCCGACCGATTGTAAGCGGGAGCGAATTGTATCGGCGAGATTGCGCGCCACCGGCTCGGTCGTCGCAAGTGCCGTACGCAGAATATCGCGTGCTTCGTCTTCCATTGACCGGCCATGCGTGGCGGCGCGAACGCGCAGCCGCTGCTTCAATCCATCATCGAGATTGCGGATCGTCATGCTGGCCATCATTGCCTCCATTCATCAATGACAGCATATAAATCATTGATCGCATCTTCTCAAGCAACGGTCGCGAGATGCGTTTCCGTCCTTAGCCTGGCAGGTCCACAACAAGCGTGGTCCGCCGGCCCGGGTCAGTGCCCGGTCGCCTCAGGCTGCAGATCGGCATCGGTCAGGGTTCCCAGGAAGGCGACGATATCGTCGATCTCGGGATCGGTAAGCCCGGGCGCGTCGCCCGGCTTCCTGCCGAAGGGCGGATCCTGGTTGAGATTGTCCCAATAGGCCTGCGGCAGGTCGTCATATCTGCGAACCGTGCCGTCGGAATTTTTCGGATACCAGCGGCCGGGATCGCTGTCGCGCGTCGCATAGAAGGAGACGACGTCGCGCAGCGAATGGAAATAGCCGTTGTGGAAGAAGCTCTGCTTCAACGCGACATTGCGTAGCGTCGGGGTGCGGAACAGGCCGCAATAGTCGCTGCGTCCGGCAAAGTCGGTGCGCTGCGGGCCGCAAAGACCGAGATCATGATAGTTGGGATCGTTGTTGGCGGGGATCGCCATGTTGCGCGGCGCGGCAAGCCCGAGGAAGCCGAAATCGGAAAATTGCGGCGGCTCGCCGTCATTGGCGGGTTCGCTCAAGTGACAGCTTGAACAGTTGCCCTTGGCCGGATCCTCGAACAGTTGGCGCCCATGCAGTTCCTGCGCCGTCAGCGTCGCCCTGCCGGCGAGGAAGGCGTCGTAGCGGCTGGAATAGGGATAGAAATCTGGACCGCTCTGTTCGAAGGTGGCGAGCGCCTCGGCGGCGGCATCGAAGGCGTCCTTAGGATTGTCGAACACGGTCTCGCCGAATGCCGCCTTGATGTCGTCGGCATAGGCCGCCGTCTGCAGCTTCGCCACCACCTCGGCCACATCCCTGTCGCCCATCTCGAAGGGTGAGAGCAGCGGGATCTTTGCCTGATCGGCGCCGTGATCGACCCGGCCGTCCCAGGTCAAACCGCCGTCGGGCCGTTGTCGACGCTCTCGTCGCCTTCGTCCTCGGAATCGTAATAATGCTCGGTGAAAGCAGGCACCGATTGCAGATAGCGCAGGGTCGGAACGGCGCGCAGCCCCGGCTGGTCCCGATGCTCGCCGCCCATTTCAACCGGCATGGCCGATGCCGGGCCGAAGGCGTGAGCCGGATCATGGCAGGACGCGCAGGCTTGAAGCCCCGAGGCCGACAGCGAGGTATCTGAGAATATCTTGCGGCCGAGCGCTGTGAGCGTTTCGGCCCGGGCGAAGGCTTCCGTGCGCGACATCGGCCCCGGATGCACGCCGGCGGCAGCTGCCGCGCTGCTTTACCGCAGGGGAAGAAGGGCAAGACCAAGCGCCACGGCACCCATGCTGACGGCCAGGCCGGACCGCACAAGCCAGATGATCTTCGTCGTCATCATAAGGATTCCAATAAGTTGGGGCCGGTTTCCGCTATGATCGAACCCCGCTGCAACAAATTGATGACGGCCATCCTCGTGCGGCATCACGGCAAGTCCTGATGTCACAAAGTTGATAGACGGCGGGAATAGCCTCAGCGCGCCCCCGAGCGTTCTCCGCTCCCTCTAGCCAACGCCCCCTAGCCATGAGGTACTTGCCGTGAAAAGACTGAAACTCCTCCGTTCCATCCGTCTCGCCGGATCGGCCATGGTGCCGTTTGCCATGGCGACGGCAGCCCATGCGGCGCCCGCCGGCTACGACAAGATCGACAATGTCGTCGTCATCTATGCCGAAAACCGCAGCTTCGATAATCTCTACGGCAGCTTTCCCGGCGCCGACGGGCTCTCGAACGCGACAGCCGATCGCGCCCGCCAGCTCGACCGCGACGGCCAGCCGCTGCCCGAACTGCCGCCGGCCTGGGGCGGCCTCACCGCCAAGGGGGTGACGCCTGCTGTCACTGAGGCGCAGTCGGCCCATCTTGCCAACGCCTCCTTCGCGATCGACGATCCGAAGGGCTTCGCGCAGGCGCCTTCGGTCATCACCCGCGACCTCTGGCATCGCTTCTATCAGGAGCAGATGCAGATCGACGGCGGCAAGAACGACAAGTTCGTCGCCTGGGCCGATTCCGGCAGCCTGGTCATGGGGCACTACGACGGCTCCATCCTGCCGATGTGGCAGGTCGCCAAGAAATACGTCATTGCCGACAATTTCTTCCAGGGCGCCTTCGGCGGTTCGTTCCTCAACCACTTCGCGTTGGTCTGCGCCTGCGCGCCCTATTATCCGGATGCCGACAAGAGCCCGGCCAAGCCGACCATCGCCAAGGTGGATGCGTATGGGACATCGCTGACGGTCGCGGAGAATGCCCCGAAGTCGGCGCTGGAGGGCGCACCGAAATTCGTCTCCGACGGCACGCTGACGCCTGACTTCTACGCCGTCAACACCATGCAACCGCCCTACCAGCCGAGCGCCAATCCGCCGGCCACAGACGGCGATCCGGCCTTTGCCGATCCGGCCGCCGCAACGACGCTGCCACCGCAGCATGAAATCACCATCGGCGATCTCATGTCGCTGAAGGGTGTCAGTTGGAGCTGGTATAGCGGCGCCTGGCAGGCAGCCCTCGACGGCAAGAACGCCACGCCGGTGCCGAACTTCCAGTTCCATCATCAGCCGTTCAACTATTTCGCCAATTTCGCGCCCGGTACGCCGGCGCGTGCCGAACACCTGAAAGACGGCGGCCTTGGCGGAGAAGCCTTCTTGAAGGATATCGACGACGGCAAGCTGCCGGCGGTTTCCTTCTACAAGCCGCAGGGCAACCTCAACGAACATGGCGGTTACGCCGATGTTTCGAGCGGTGACCAGCATCTTGCCGATATCGTTTCCCATCTCGAGAACAGCCCGCAATGGCCCCATATGCTCGTTATCGTCACCTATGACGAGAATGGCGGCTTCTGGGATCACGTCGCACCGCCGAAGGCCGACCGCTGGGGTCCGGGCAACCGTATTCCCGCCTTCATCATCTCGCCCTTCGCCAAGGGCGGCATGGTCGATCATACCCAGTACGACACCACGTCGATCATCCGCTTCATCACCGCGCGCTACGATCTGCCGGTTTTGCCCGGCATCCTCGCCCGCGACAAGGCGCTGCGCAATAACGACCGGCCGCCGATGGGTGACCTCACAGCTGCACTCGACCTGACACATTGACCGATTACGAGCGGCCCCGGTGCTGACCGGGGCCGCTCTGCCCCAATTTTGCTGTCAGCGATGCAGCAGCGGGCGCAACGCCGCCTGTGTTTCTTTCAGCAGCGGCAGATAGCGTTCCTTCATTTCCGCCGCCGGGACGAGGGCGGCTGGCGCGCCGATGTTGATCGCCGCGAGCGTTTCGCCGCGGTCGTTGTCGATGGGCACGGCGATGGAGCAGAGGCCGATCTCCAGCTCCTGATCGATGATGGCGTAACCCTCAGTGCGGACCCGCCGGAATTCGGCGATCAGCTCGTCCGGATCGGTCTTGGTATTCGGCGTGTTTTGCTTCAGCTCGCTGCGGGCGAGGATGGCGCGCGCCTCGCTTTGGGCCAGGGCAGCAAGCAGTACGCGGCCCATCGAGGCGCAGTAGGCGGGCAGGCGGCTGCCGGGTGTCAGGTTGATCGACATGACGCGGCGCTGCGAGGCGCGGGCGATATAGACGATGTCGGTGCCGTCGAGCACCGAAGCGGAAGCGCTCTGGCCGGCCTTTTCCGAGAGATGATCGAGATGCGGCTGCAGCAGCGCCGGCAGCGGCGTCGCTGAGAGATAGGCATGGCCAAGGCGCAGGATCTTCGGCGTCAACGTGAAGAACTTGCCGTCATAATCGGCATAGCCGAGCTCGGCGAGCGTCAGCAGCGAGCGGCGCACGGTGGCGCGGTCAAGCTCCGTCAGCTTTGCGGCCTCGGCAATGGAAAGCCGCTGCCGCGTTTCACCGAAAGCTTCGATGACCTTCAGGCCGCGGGCGAAGCCGCTGACGAAATCCGTTTCGCGCATGGGTCCAGTCTCCAATGGATTCATTTCACTTTGTGCGATATATAAACAAATGTCAAATATCGCACAAAATACGTTGCCGGCTGGCTTGCCGCGCTTTATGTCTACGCCAGAGGACGGGATGGAAAGTTCCCGACCGCATCAGCCAAGGAGAGATCCCGCATGGACAAGACAGTCGGGAGCACGGCGGAAGCTGTCTCTGAGATCGGTGATGGCGCGACCGTCATGATCGGTGGTTTTGGTGGCTCGGGCGCGCCGATCGAGCTCATTCATGCGTTGATCGACAAGGGCTCCAAAGGCCTCACCGTGATCAACAACAATGCCGGCAACGGGCGCATCGGTATCGCTGCGATGATCGATGCCGGCATGGTCAGAAAGATGATCTGTTCTTTCCCGCGTTCGTCGGATCCCCGCGCCTTTACCGACAAATATCTGGCCGGCGAAATCGAGCTCGAGCTGGTGCCGCAGGGAACGCTTGCCGAGCGCATCCGCGCCGGCGGGGCCGGCATCCCGGCTTTCTACACGCCGACGGCCTACGGCACCGAACTGGCCAACGGCAAGGTCATCGCCGAATTCGACGGCCGCCATTACGTGCAGGAGCGCTGGCTGAAGGCCGACTTCGCAATCGTCAAGGCTGCGATCGGCGACATCCAGGGCAACCTCACCTACAACAAGGCCGGCCGCAACTTCAATCCGCTGATGTGCATGGCGGCGGCGAAGACCATCGTCCAGGTCTCATCCATCGTGCCGGCTGGCGGCATCGATCCCGAGCAGGTGGTGACACCAGGCATCTTCGTCGACCGCGTCGTTGCCGTTCCCCATCCCCAGCAGGAAGAAGAGCTCATTCGAGCCGGAGTGGCCTACGTATGACGATCGATATAAGCCGCATCAACACCCGCGAAGACATCAAGCTTTCCAATGCGCAGATCGCCTGGCGCGCCGCGCAGGACATCGCCGACGGCGCCTATGTGAACCTCGGCATCGGCTTTCCGGAAATGGTCGCCCGTTATCAGCCGCCCGGCCGTCAGGCGATTTTCCACACCGAAAACGGCATCCTGAACTTTGGCGAGCCGCCGGCGGCAGGCGAAGAAGACTGGGATCTGATCAATGCCGGCAAGAAGGCGGTGACGCTGAAGCCGGGTGCTGCCTTCTTCCATCACGCCGACAGCTTCGCCATGGTGCGCGGCGGTCATCTCGACGTCGCGATCCTCGGCGCCTATCAGGTTGCCCAAAGCGGCGACCTTGCGAACTGGCGGGTGGGCAGCAAAGGTGTGCCGGCCGTCGGCGGCGCCATGGACCTGGTGCACGGCGCCAAGCAGGTCTGCGTCATCACCGAACACGTCACCAAGACAGGCGAGCCGAAGCTGGTGGAGAAATGCACCTTCCCGCTGACCGGCGTCGCCTGCATCACCCGCGTCTATACCAGCCATGCCGTCATCGACATCGTCAAGGGACGCTTCGTCCTGCGCGAGAAGTTGGCCGCGATGTCGCAGGAGGAATTGCAGGCGATGACCGGCGCGCCGCTGCATGTCGACGGGCCGGTTGCCGACCTCGTTGTCCCCAAGCTCTGAGGAAAAGCCATGACCGAAGCCTTTATCTGCGATTATGTCAGAACGCCGATCGGCCGCTTCGCCGGCTCGCTATCCCAGGTGCGCGCCGACGATCTCGGCGCAATCCCGCTGAAGGCGCTGATGCAACGAAATGCCGCCGTCGATTGGGAAGCCGTTGACGATGTGATCTTCGGCTGCGCCAATCAGGCGGGCGAGGACAACCGCAATGTTGCGCGCATGTCGGCCCTGCTGGCCGGCCTGCCGATCACGGTTCCCGGCACGACGATCAACCGGCTCTGCGGCTCCGGCATGGATGCGGTGATCACGGCGGCGCGCGCCATCCGCTCCGGCGAGGCCGAACTGATGGTCGCCGGCGGCGTCGAGAGCATGTCGCGTGCGCCCTTCGTCATGCCGAAGGCCGAGACGGCCTTTTCGCGCACGGCCGAAATCCATGACACGACGATCGGTTGGCGCTTCGTCAACCCATTGATGAAGAAGCAGTACGGTGTCGATTCCATGCCGGAGACCGGCGAGAATGTCGCCGAAGACTATCATGTCAGCCGCCAAGACCAGGATGCGTTTGCGGTGCGAAGCCAGGCGAAGGCGGCCGTCGCCCAGGCAAACGGACGGCTGGCGAAGGAGATCACCCCGGTGACGATCCCGCAGCGCAAGGGTGATGCTGTTGTCGTCGACAAGGACGAGCATCCGCGCGCGACGACGATCGAAACGCTGGCGAAACTCGCGACACCTTTCAAAAAGGAAGGCGGTACGGTGACGGCCGGCAATGCCTCCGGCGTCAATGACGGGGCGGCGGCACTGATCGTCGCGTCGGAAGCGGCGGCGCGAAAATACGGCCTGACGCCCATCGCCCGCATCCTCGGCGGCGCGGCTGCCGCCGTTCCGCCAAGGGTGATGGGTGTCGGGCCGATCCCGGCCTCGCGCAAGCTGATGGCACGGCTCGGCATGACCGCGGAGCAGTTCGACGTGATCGAACTCAACGAGGCCTTTGCCAGCCAGGGGCTGGCGGTGCTGCGCGCGCTGGGCATTGCCGATGATGACGCACGCGTGAACCGCAATGGCGGCGCGATCGCACTCGGCCATCCGCTTGGCATGTCGGGCGCACGCATCACCGGCACGGCGGCCCTCGAGCTTCTGGAGACCGGCGGACAATATTCGCTGGCGACCATGTGCATCGGCGTTGGGCAGGGGATCGCGGTGGCGCTTGAAAGGGTTTGAGGCCGGGACGCTTCCAGCTTTTGCCGGCTGCCGATCCGTTGCGCGGTGTGCCCGGTTTCGTTAGAGATCGGGCATGCTGATCCGACCCGCAGACAAGAACGATCAGAGCGCCATCTGGAGGATCATCGGTCCGACGATCCGCGCCGGCGAAACCTATGCGCTCGATCGCGATCTCAGCGAAGCCGACGCGGTGGCCTACTGGATGGGACCGGACCGCGAGACCTTCGTCGCCGAAGAAAATGGCGTGATCCTCGGCACATATTACATCAAGGCCAATCAGGCAGGTGGCGGCCGGCATGTCTGCAATTGCGGCTACATGACCGATGCTGCCGCGAGCGGCCGCGGCGCCGCACGGCTGATGCATGAGCATTCCCTGGGCCATGCCCGCTTGCTTGGCTTTCGGGCGATGCAGTTCAATTTCGTCGTCAGCAGCAATGAACGCGCGGTTGCGCTGTGGCAATCTCTCGGCTTCGATATCGTCGGCCGGCTTCCTGGCGTCTTCCTTCATCCCAAGCAGGGCTATGTCGACGCATTTGTGATGTTTCGCACGCTTTAGCGGCCACGTCGTGCGGCGAAAAAAGATGTGAATGCGCTGTCGAATCCGTCGCGGCCCAAACGTCTTGAGATTGCAGGCGCGAAATGCGGTAGGCTTGCCGCGTGCCTCGCGATCACTCTGTCGGCATGGAGGTTATGAAGCCATGAGTGTTTCTTATCGTTGGGTCATCGTCGCCGTCGGCGCTCTGATGTCATGCGTCGCCATCGGGGCGATGTTCTCGCTGGCGATTTTTCAGGAGCCGATCGCAACCGCGACCGGCTGGTCGCATGTCGGCATCGCGAGCGCAATGACGCTGAATTTCATTGTCATGGGCTTAGGCGGCTTCCTTTGGGGGGCGGCAAGCGACCGCTTCGGCCCGCGTGTCGTCGTGCTAATAGGCTCCGGGCTGCTCGGCCTGGCGCTGGTGCTGGCGAGCCGCGCCGAGACACTCCTGCAATTCCAGCTGACATACGGCATCCTCGTCGGACTGGCCGCCAGCGCCTTCTTCGCGCCGATGATCGCGGCGACGACCGCCTGGTTCGACGAGCACCGCGGCCTTGCCGTGTCGCTCGTCTCCGCCGGCATGGGCGTTGCGCCGATGACGATCTCGCCCTTCGCGCGCTGGCTGATCTCGGCCTATGACTGGCGGCCAGCCATGTTGATCATCGGTATCGCGGCCTGGGTGCTGCTGGTGCCAGCCGCGCTGCTGGTCAGGCGTCCGCCTGCCGAGACCGCAGATGCCGACGCCGGATTTGCCGCGGAAGGCGCCAGGCCACAGCTGTCGAAAGTCTTCCGGTCACCGCAATTCATCGTGCTCGGCCTGACCTTCTTTGCCTGCTGTGCGGCCCATTCAGGCCCGATCTTCCACATGGTGAACTATGCGACGATCTGCGGCATCGCACCGATGGCGGCGGTCAGCATCTACAGCGTTGAGGGGCTGGCGGGGCTCGGCGGCCGGCTGCTCTATGGCAGCCTCGCCGATAGGATCGGGGTGAAGCCGGTGCTGGTCGCCGGCCTGCTGGTGCAGGCAGCCGCGCTCGCGACCTATCTCCTCGTCAGCGAGCTGACCGAATTCTATGCGCTCGCCATCGTCTTCGGCAGCGCTTATGGCGGCGTGATGCCGCTTTATGCGGTACTGGCGCGGGAATATTTCGGCCAACGCATCATCGGTACCGTCTTGGGCGCAGCAACGATGCTCTCCAGCCTCGGCATGGCGTTCGGCCCTCTGATCGGCGGCTGGATCTTCGACACTTTCGCCAATTATTCCTGGCTGTTCATCGGCTCCGCAATGGTCGGGCTGGGGGCTGCGGCGATAGCGCTCGCATTTCCGCCTCTCGCCCGCCAGAAGCCGCAACCGGCCTTTGGCGTAACTTCTTGATGAGATGGCGCTTGGCGCGATCAGCCTTTCATTCTGTCGCTTACCCCTCCCCAACCCTCCCCACAAGGGGGAGGGCCTACGTGCAGCACCGCCTCACGCAGCCATCAATCGTATCAATCTGCCGAACGGTAGCAGCGGGCAAGAGCTATCTTTTGGTCACCGTCGGCCACCGCAGCTTAGCCCCTCCCCCTTGTGGGGAGGGGTTGGGGAGGGGACTTTTCGATCCGACAGACCAACCATTGCATTCGCCCACAATGAAATCTCCCTTTCGTGCATTGCCCTTCGTCGATTTCCCCTGATAAGTCTTCTCCTATTCGTTTCATCACCTATGTCCTTGGTATTTCGGGAGGCAATCGTCGCCATGGTCGAACTTGCGCAATCGCTCGCATCCATCAAGCTGCCGGACCTGTCCGGCAAGGCCGTGCTGATCACCGGTGCCTCGACCGGCATCGGCGCGGCACTCGCCCGCGCCTTCGCGGCCCAAGGGGCCAAGGTCGGCGTCCATTATAATGCCAGCCGCGAACCGGCGGAGAAGCTTGCCGACGAGATCCGGGCTGCCGGCGGCACGGTGCATCTGGTCCAGGGCGACGTGTCGAGGGAAGGCGAGACCGAGCGTGTCGTCGAGGAGACGGCGAAGACCTTCGGTCACCTCGACGGGCTTATCAACAATGCCGGCGGCATGCTGGGGCGCAAGCCGACCGCAGAATATACCGATGCGCATTATGCCGCGGTCATGGATCTCAACGCACGCTCTGTACTGGCGGCAACGCGTGCGGCCCATCCCTGGCTGAAGAAGCAGGGCGGCTTCATCATCAACACCACTTCGATCGCCGCACGCAATGGCGGCGGCAATGGTGCGATCCTTTATGCGGCGTCCAAAGGCTTCGTCTCGACGATCACCCGCGGTCATGCCAAGGAATTCGTCGCCGACAGGATCCGCGTCAACGCGGTGGCGCCGGGTGTCATCGCGACACCCTTCCACGAGCGTTATACCAATGACGAGCAGATGGAGCTGCAGCGCAAGTCGATCCCGATGGGTTTCGTCGGCACGTCGGAAGATTGCGTCGGCGCCTATCTCTTTCTCGCCTCGCCGACCCTGTCGGGCTACATCACCGGCCAGATCATCGAGGTCAATGGCGGTCAGCTGATGCCGTAGACGCTTCGATCGGCGAGCAAGATCCTTCGCTTTCCCTTTTAAAAGGGAACTTTCGAACCGCCGTGACGTTTCCTGCTTGGTCTTTTCAGCAAGCGGGGCACCATGAGCTTTTCATTTTCGGAACTCGACTTCCTCAAGCCGGAGCTGGGGGCGGAGTATACGGGTTCTGGCACCCATTTCGCGGTATTCTCCGCGCATGCGGAACAGATGGAGCTCTGTCTCTTCTCGCCTGATGGAAAGAATGAGATCGCCCGGCTGCCGTTGCCGAAACGCGAAGGCGATATCTGGTCGGGCTATATTGCCGGCATCGGCCCCGGCACCGTCTACGGTTATCGCGCTCATGGTCCCTACGAGCCTGCCGCCGGCCATCGCTTCAATCCGAACAAGCTGCTGCTCGATCCCTATGCCAAACAGGTGACGGGCGAGTTGACGTGGGACGATGCGCTGTTCGGCTACCAGATCGGCGAGGACGACCTTTCCTTCGACGAGCGCGATAGCGCGCCCTTCACGGTCAAGGGCGTGGTGCAGGATCCGGACTTCGACTGGGCGGGTGAAGAGGCGATCCGCCGCCCTTGGCCCGACACGATCATCTATGAGGCGCATGTGCGCGGCCTGACGATGACGCATCCGAAAGTGCCTGACCGGCTGCGCGGCACCTTTCTCGGCATGTGCAGCGATCCGATCATCGACCATCTCGTCAAGCTCGGCATCTCAGCGATCGAGCTTCTGCCGATCCAATATTTCCTCGACGACCGTTATCTCCTGGAAAAGAACTTACGCAATTACTGGGGCTACCAGACGCTCGGCTTCTTTGCGCCGCAATCGCGCTACATGTCCGGCGACAAGATCACCGAGATCAAGACCATGGTGAAAAGGTTCCATGCCGCCGGCATCGAAGTCATCATGGACGTGGTCTATAACCACACCGCCGAAGGCAGCGAAAAAGGCCCGACACTGTCCTTCCGCGGGCTCGACAATGCGAGCTATTACATTCTCTCCCCCGATGATCCGCGCCATACCTTCGATACGACGGGTACCGGCAATACGCTTAATGTCGCCAACCCCATGGTGATGCGCATGGTGCTCGACAGCCTGCGTTACTGGGTGGGCGTCATGCATATCGACGGCTTCCGCTTCGATCTTGCCAGTACGCTCGGCCGGCAGGATCTGGAATTCGACCGGCAAGGTGGCTTCTTCGGCGCCATCCGCCAGGATCCAATGCTATCGGGGGTCAAGCTGATCGCCGAACCCTGGGATATCGGCGAGGGCGGATATCAGGTCGGCGGCTTCCCGCATCCCTTCCGCGAATGGAACGATAAATTCCGCGACGACGTTCGCCGTTTCTGGAAGGGCGATGGCGGCATGGTGTCGGAGGTGGCGGCGCGTGTCACCGGCTCGGCGCCGCAGTTCAACCATTCGGACCGGGGAGCGACCTCCTCGATCAATCTTCTGTCGGCCCATGACGGCTTCACGCTGATGGACACGGTCTCCTTCAACGACAAGCACAACGAGGCGAACGGCGAGGATAACCGGGACGGCCATTCGGATAATCATTCCGACAATATGGGTGCCGAGGGTGCGACGGATAATGCCGATATCAACGCCGCGCGGTCACGGCGGCGGCGCAACATGATGGCGACGCTGATGCTCTCCCAAGGCGTGCCGATGATCCTTGCCGGCGACGAGCTCGGCAACAGCCAAGGCGGCAACAACAACGCCTATTGCCAGGACAATGAAATCGGCTGGACGGATTGGGCAGGGCTCGACGACCCCTTCCTCGATTTCTGCCGGCAGGCAGTCGCCTTCCGCAAGGCCCACCCCGTCCTGCGGCAGGAGCGGTTCCTGACCGGAGAGACAGCCGAGGACGGGCGCATCGAGATCGCCTGGTACAAGCCCGACGGCAGTTTCATGGATGACGGCGCCTGGAATGACGACGGATTGCAGGTCATTGGTGTCTATCTCTCGAGGAGCGTGCATGCTCCGGATACCGAGAGGATGGACGACCTCTTCCTCGTCTTCAATGCAGGCGGCGATTGCGAGGTCCATCTGCCTGTCGTGAACGGGCTGAAACAGTGGTCGAGGGTTCTCGACACGGGATCAGAGACGGAGGCTTTCGAGGTGCACGATGAGGACAATCCGGTGATGGTCTATGCCCAGAGCGTCGCAGTCTTCGCACCGAAGGGACAAACCGAACCGCCGCAAGGCGCGACAAAGGCCGAGCGTCGTCGCTGGTTCCAGTTCGGCCGCTGGAGCAAGTAGGTCTCAGAAAGCATGAATGCCGAAGCCATCACCGAACTTGGTCTCGTTTATGTCAGCGATACCGAACCTGGCATCCGAAGACGAAGGAAGGGCAAGGGTTTCAGCTACGTCATGCCGGATGGCACGACGCTCACTGACGAATTGCAGCGGGCGCGCATCCGCGCGCTCGGTCTGCCGCCGGCCTATGAGAATGTCTGGATCTGCCTCTACGACAACGGCCATCTGCAGGCGACAGGCTTTGATGCGCGGGGGCGCAAGCAATACCGCTATCACAAGGACTGGCAATCCTTCCGAAGTGCGGGAAAATTCCATCAGCTGATCGAATTCGGCCGGGCGCTGCCTCGGATACGCCGCACCGTGCTGCGCCATCTCGACACCGGTGCGGAGGATGTCAGCGGCGTGCTTGCGGCTTTGACGACGCTGCTCGACGAGGCGCACCTCCGCGTCGGCAACCAGGCCTATGTCAGGGAGAACGGCACCTATGGCGCAACGACGCTGCTGAAGCGCCACCTGAAGATCGTCGACGGGCAGGTAGAGCTGAAATTCCGCGCCAAGGGTGGCAAGCGCGTCCAGCGCAGCCTCAAGCATCCGAGGCTCCAGAAGATCCTGGAGGAGATAGCCGACCTGCCCGGCCGCCAGCTCTTCGTCTGGAAGGACGAAAGCGGGACGCTGAAGCCGATCGATTCCGGCCGGCTGAACGCCTATCTCGCCGAGATATCGGGGATTCCGATTTCGGCGAAGACCTTCCGCACCTGGGCGGGCTCGCTGGCGGCCTTCGGTGTGGCGCGCGAGACAATTGCCGGCGGCGGCCGGCCGACGGTAAAGCAAATGTCGGAGGCCGCGGCCGAGACGCTGCACAACACACCGGCGATCTCACGCTCGAGCTATATCCATCCCGCGATCATCGCGCTCGCCGGCAACGATCATCCGCTGATCGAGAGCGGCAACGAACCACTGCGGGGCTTGCGGGCCGAGGAAAACAGGCTACTTGATTTCCTCACAAGCGAGATCGAAGAATGAGCCCCAGACATCCGCCGGCATCCGCCGTATCGTTGACACATCCCGACCGGCTCTACTGGCCGGACGAGGGCGTGACCAAGCAGGCGCTGGCGGATTACTACGCGGCGGTCTGGCCGTTCATGGCGCCTTATGTCGTCAATCGGCCGTTGGCGCTGCTGCGTCTGCCGGATGGGATAAAAAGCCACCAACGGTTTTTTCAGAAACATGCCTGGAAGGGCATGAACCCGCATATCGAAGAGATTGCCGATCCGCAGGATGCTGACGGCGAAAAGCTGCTGCGCATCGCCGATTTCAACGGGCTCGTGGCGCTGGTGCAGTCGGCCGTGCTCGAAATTCATCCCTGGGGTGTGACGACCGACGATTGGGAACGACCCGATATGATCACCATGGACCTCGATCCGGGCGAGGACGTTGCCTGGGGCGCGGCGATAACGGCAGCGCTTGAATTGAAGGCACGGCTGGAAGCCCGCGGGTTGGCTGCCTTCGTCAAGACCTCGGGCGGCAAGGGACTGCATGTGGTGACGCCGCTTGCGCCGAAGGCCGGCTGGGCGAAGGTGAAGGATTTCGCCCATTCACTGGCCGAAAGCATGTCGGCCGACGCGCCGGACAAATATCTGGCAACCGCAACAAAGGCAAAACGCGGTGGGCATATCTACATCGATTATCTCCGCAACGGCCGCGGCAACACGGCGGTCGCGGCCTATTCGACGCGGGCGCGATCGGGTGCGCCAGTTTCGATGCCGCTGGATTGGTCAGAATTGAACAAGGTAAACGGTCCCGCCGCTTTCACGCTCGGCAACGTGCCGCGGCGATTGGAGACCCGGCCGAAGGACCCATGGGGAAATTTCTTCGATGCGGCCGTGCCACTGGAATGAACGGCTCTTAACTCAGCCCGCACTGTCGAGCTCAGGATAGTGCCTGAAAATCCCTTCCTCGTTGAAGGCGAGGCGGCGGGGGGAGGCGAGATAGCGGACGATGTTTGGACGCTTAGCCACCGCATCATGCAGAGCTAGCAGAGCGGGATATTCCGCCTTGCAGTTTGTCATGGCTCTCGGGAAGGCGTAGCTCAGGCCCTCGATCACCTGGAAGAGCGAGAGGTCGACATAGGTGAGCGCATCGCCGACCAGATGGTTGGGGCTGTTCGGATTTTGCCGCAGCACACGCTCGAAATAGCCGAGGAATTTCGGAATGCGTTCGCGGATGAAGGCGGCTGAGCGGGCTTTTGCCTCTGGCTTCTGGTCCTCGTAATAGAGCGACATATCGATCGGGTGATGCGTATCGTGCACTTCGGCGACGAAATCGGTGACGGTCAGCTGCAGGCCGTTGACGACATGGCGAAGGCCTTCATCCTCGGGCGCAAGGCCGAGCTTCGGACCGAGATAAAGCAGGATGTTGGCGACATGCGGGATAGTGAGGTCACCATCCTTCAGGAAGGGCGGGGCGAAAGGAATGTGCGGTTCGCTTTCGCTCTCCATGATGTCGAACATGGCGCCGGTGCCGCGCCCGGGCTGGCGGGTGATGTCGATATAGTCGGCGCCGGCCTCTTCCAGCGCCAATCGCACGAATTCGCCGCGGCCTTGAATGCCGTCCCAATAATAAAGCTCATATGCCATGGCTGCTCAATCCTTCGGTTGGCGACCGAAGTCTTTTCGCAGTTCATCTTTGGCTTTTTCAAGGGTACCGCGCCGCTTTTTCGTCAGCTGGTTGCCGGCGCGGTTGATGTAGAAGGTCAGCATCGACATGGCGGCACGAAAGGGACTCGACTTGCGGCGGTCGCTCTCTTCGGCTGAGTGCTTGACGGAGCGGGCAATCTTCTTCGGATCGTCCGATTTGAACACGCCTTCTTTTAGGTCCAGCGCATCGCTGTGTTCGGTGACGTCCTGCGACCATTTCTTCCTCGATTTGGCCATGGGTCAAACTCCCTGTGCGGCTGGCGGAAAGCCTCCGCTTGCCGCATCCTCGTTAATGGTGGCTGTGGTGTTCGTTGCGCTTGCGCGTCGCAGCGGCCTTCTTTGCGGAAGCGGACCGTTCCTCCTTCGAGCGTGCGGCGGAGGCCGCGCCGCCGATGCGGCCGCCCTTTTCAGAAGATTCATGCGTATCCTTCTTGCCGCGGCCGGAACCGGATTTGTTGCCGCCTCCGCTTTCCTTGTTGACGGTCGCCCAGGCACGCCGTTCGGCTTCCTTCTCGGAGACGCCGCGATCCTCGTAGCCCTCCTCGATATGCTCGGCCTTGCGTTTCTGCTTGTCGGTATAGTCGGATTTGTCACCTCTCGGCATTTTTGCCTCCTCTGGCTTTCAAAGGGAGTGAACCGATACGGAGGCCAAAAGTTCCGGTCATACTATCATGGTCTGCAGCCCCAGGATTCGGAACAAAAGCCGATTTTATCAGGTATCCGATGGGAAAAGTCTGCATGAGCTGCACATAGGAAGGAGCCGAGAACATGGAAAAACACATCGTCAAAGCCGATGGAACGGCGCGATCGACGTGCATGCCGGTCACCTATACCCCGATCCTGCCGACACGATCTCGATCGAACTGATGGCGCGTGACGACAGCTGCATCAGTGAGGTGGATCTGATGCGCAAATATCCCGAGTTCCATGGCGCCGACGCATAAAGCAGAAGTTACAGCATTTCCACGACTGGCAGAGAACAGAAATGCCTTAGCCGACAGGTCGCTGCTGGACGGCGTTCCTGACCGCCTGGTCGAGCGCCGAGCTGCTGAAAGGTTTTGACAGCAGTACCGAGCCGGGGAAACGGTCTGCATCCGGCAGGCTGCTGTTGCCGGTGGCAAAGACCAGGCCGACCGACGGAAAGGCCTCCCGCGCCTTGGCGGCAAAGGCCGGACCCGACATGCCGGGCAAGCCGACATCGGCGACGATGATGTCGATGATGGTGTGTCGGAGGATTTCCACGCCCCGCTCACCGCTATCAGCCTCGATGACGTCATAGCCGAGATCCTGCAGAATCTCGGCAGTATCCATGCGGATGAAGGCGTCATCTTCCACGAGCAGCAGCTTCAGCTTTTCACCGGCGATATCGGGCTGGGCAACCGGTGCTGCGGCATTGCTCGCCCCTTGGCGGCGTTGGCTCCGGTTGGCAAGCACGTGGCTGATCTTGCGGGCGAGTTCCTCGCGTGTATAGGGCTTGGAGAGCAGTTCGAGGCCGGGATCGAGCCTGCCGCCATGGACGATCGAATTTTCGGTATAGCCTGATGTGTAGAGCACGGCGATATCGGGCAGGCGCTCTCGCGCCATGCGCGCAAGCTCCGGGCTCCTCAACGGGCCGGGCATGATGACATCGGTAAAGAGCATATCGATATGGGCGCCGCTTTCGATAACGGTGAGCGCGCTTTGCGCATCCTTGGACTTCAGCACGTAATAGCCGAGATCCGTCAGCATCTCAACGACAGTCGTGCGCACACCCTCGTCATCCTCGGCGACAAGGATGGTTTCCGTGCCCCCGGTTGCCGGCACGCTGTCGACATTGGTGATGCCATCCTCGCTCTGGAACGAGCGGGGCAGGTAGAGCTTGACGGTCGTGCCTTCGCCGATCTCACTGTAGATCTTCACATGACCGCCGGACTGCTTGACGAAGCCATAGACCATCGACAGGCCAAGCCCGGTACCCTTGCCTTCCGGCTTGGTCGAGAAAAAGGGCTCGAATGCCTGTTCTATTACCTCCTGTATCATGCCGGAGCCGGTATCGGTGACCGCCAGCACGACATATTGGCCGGCGGTGACTTCAGGATGGGCGCGGCTGTAGGAATCGTCGAGGAAGGCGTTGCCGACCTCGATTGTCAACTTGCCGGCGCCATCCATCGCGTCCCGGGAGTTGATCGCAAGATTGAGCAGGGCGTTCTCGATCTGGGTCGGATCGGCAAAGCTGTTCCAGAGGCCACCGGAGACCATGGTCTCGACTTCGATCTCTTCGCCAAGCGCGCGGCGCAGCATGTCGTCCATGCCGGTGACGAGGCGGCCGATATTGACGACCTTCGGTTCCAGCGGTTGGCGGCGGCCGAAGGCGAGCAACTGGCTTGCCAGTCGCGAGCCGCGTCCGACGGCGGCAAGCGCGTTGGAAATGCGTTCCTTGCCCCGGCCGTTATCAGCCACGTCCTTGCCGAGAAGCTGCAGGTTACCGGAGATCACTTGCAGCAGATTGTTGAAATCATGGGCGACGCCGCCGGTAAGCTTGCCGATCGATTCCATCTTCTGCGATTGCTGGAGTGCTGCTTCGGCTTGCTGGCGCTCGGCAATCTCTGCCGCGACGCGGACCTCGAGCATTTCATTGAGTTTCCGCAGCTGATCTTCCATATCGCGGCGCTGGTCGATTTCGACTTTGGCGGCACGGAAGAGCCGGATATTGTCGATCGCGACGGCCGATTGGCCGGCGAGGCTGACGAGGCTCGCCTCGGCTGCTTGGGAAAAACGGCCGGGCTGGCCGTGGCCAAAGAACAAACCGCCGATGACACTGCCGTCGCGTGATTTCACCGGCACGGCAAGATAGCTCCTGACCGGCAGATGCCCCTTCGGCATGCCTGCATGCGGCGCGTTCTGCCCGTAGCGCGGGTCGAGCAGGATGTCGTCGGAGCGCACGATGCCTTCGCCGTTGAAAGTCGGCGCGAAGACCTTGGTATTGCGTGGCATCGGGAATTTCTCGAAGTTCTTCCGATCGACGCCTGAGAGCGCGTAGAGCATGTAGCTGCCGCGCTCACCGTCATCGACATTGTAGAAGAAGGCGCCGAATTCCGCGCCGGTCAGCGTCACGCCGGCATCGACGACAATCTGGGTGAGGCGTTCGACATTGGGCTCGGCGGTGATCGCGGCGCCCGCCTGGTTGACGACTGCAAGCGCGTCCGATTTTGCACGCAGCTCTTCCAGCGCAATCTGTTCGCCGCGCTTGGCCGACACCTGGTCTGTGACATCAAGGGCCGCACAGAGGATGCCGGCGACCATGCCGTCATCGTCGCGCAGCGGGGTGTAGGAGAAGGTGAACCAGGTGTCCTCGGTGCGGCCGTCGCGGCGCATCGGGATGAGCAGTTCCTTGAAGAGCTGCGAACCGCCTTCCAGAGTGCTGGCGATGATTGGCGAGAACTGTTCCCAGATGTCTGCCCAGACCTCGCGGAAGGGTCTTCCGAGGGCATCGGGATGTCGCTCCGGGAAAACAGGCACATAGGCGTCATTGTAGAGAAAAGCGAGATCCGGACCCCAGGCGACGAATTTGGGCTGGCGGGAATTCAACACCATTTCGGCGATATGCTTGAGAGACGCAGGCCAGCTTTCGACCGGACCGAGACCGACGGCATGGAAAGCCGGATGCCGTAACAATTCGCCGATTTCGCCGCCGCCTGTCGGCCAGCCGTTCGCGACGCTTCCCATTCAAAATCGCTTTCTTGTCGTCAGCCGCGCCGGGTGATTGGCCACCTCGGGATCAGCCCTTCCAAACCGTCAACATAGAGGCTTCCGATAGGAGGGAAAGGGCCCGGTCGAAATATCCTTAACCGCCGGGCGTTCAACAGTTTTAGCAGTCTGCGGACGTCGCCTGCGGGCTGTTATTTTCGATAGAGTTTTTGCGATGCGGCGAAGGCGCGGCCGATGTCGAAGGAGGGCCGCTGCACCGGCGCGCGCGGATCGCGGAAAACCAGCCCGACGAGATTGTCGACGACAAGGATGAACCCAAGCGCGAGACCGAGATAGAGCAGCGCGGCGATGATGAGGAGCGACATCTCCATCCCTCACACGATCGTGGTCGAAGCGCAGCCGCTGGCTGCGAAGAGCGGGATGGAAAGGATTTCGATACGGCCGTCGTTCATGGCAACCTCCCCGGTTTCGCCATTAACAGCCATTGGATGTTCTTGTTCCCGGTTGTCGGGCGGGGGAACAACTTTATTTTGAAGCCTCAAAGCTTGCAGCGTCATCCGGCCTCTGTTCACCCCCGCATGGAAGCCCACCTCTCAAATTCCATAAAGCACAACTAATTCAGGCATATGACAAAGAGGGATCAAAGGGCGTCGCGACGACGCCCTTTTAATCGACGTGCTCGGTATTTCAGTGTTCAGGACGCCGTCTTGCGGCTCGCAGTCCGTTTCGCTGCCGGTGTCACGACGCCGTTCGTCTTGCTGCCCGTCACGCTGCGTTTCGCCTTGGACTTGACTTCCTTGCCGTTGGAAGACGCGGCAGAGCCATCGAGCGTGTCGCGCTCGTGTCGTGCCTGTTCCCAATGAATGGAATCTCGCCCTATCGGATATCCCTCTTCTTCCCAGAGAGTGTATGCACGTTTTTTGATCCACTCTTCCCGAGTTTCTGCCATCGCTGATCTCCAGTCACATGATGCCGTCGTTCGAACGCGATACTGCTGAGATGGTTCCAGAGGTGGGGAACTGTTTCAAGCGAAATCGCGCCGCAACCCGAAATATTTCGCATCGCAGCATATTAGGGTTGAGAATCGGCACTCAAGCGGGCCGAAACGCTGCCGCCTTGTGCAGATCTGACACGAACTCCCGGCGCTGCCGCTGTTGCTCTTCTTCGTCGCGAATGCGCAAGAGATAGGAGGGGTGGATGGTGACCAGAACAGGCGGACGATTTGTCGGCTGCAGGATATGGCCGCGCTCTGGCGTCAGCTTTGCTTTCGGGCCGAGCAGCGCATAAAGAGCGGTTGCGCCGAGCGTCACGACGAGTTTCGGCTGCAGGATATTGATCTCTGCGCCGAGCCACCAGGCGCACCGCCTGATCTCGCCGGCATTCGGTTTCGAATGCAGCCGCCGTTTGCCGCGTGGCGTGAACTTGAAATGCTTGACCGCATTGGTGACATAACAGCGTTGACGATCGAGACCGGCCTCTTCGAGGCAGCGATCGAGCAGCCGGCCGGCGGGGCCGACAAAGGGCCTGCCGGTCAGATCCTCCTGATCGCCCGGCTGCTCGCCGACGAGGACGATCTCGGCTTTCCCCAGACCTTCGCCGAAGACGATCTGCGTGGCATTTTTGTAGAGATCACAGCGGGTGCAGTCTTCGGCCTGATGCCGGAGTTCGGCAATGCTGTCAGCATCCGCGACTTCGAGCGCCAAGGCGGGACCGACGTTTGCGGCTATGTTCATGATGGCGATCCTCATTTCCTTGGGGTCAATCGATCTGTGCCGGGATTGTTCCCGTTCGGGAATGAGCCGCGCGCTTTGCAATCTGCAGGCCCATTCCGGAACCTTTCACGATCGGTCCCCGGGCTGGCACAATGGTCATGGTGAAAAATTTCGCCTCATGGGAGAGCGGCAGTGTGATTGAACGTCGCGGTTTCGCGGCTATATTCGCCAGCGATGTTCTATCTCCTATCAACCTACTGGCCGCATATCCTCTTTGTCGTTTCAATCGCCATGGGGGCCGCGGCGGCGATCCATGCCGCCATGACCAAGGAGGAGGTGCGTGCAGCGATCGGCTGGGTCGGCGTCATCATTCTGTCTCCGATCATCGGCGCGGTGCTTTACGCGATTGCCGGCATCAACCGCATCCGCCGCAAATCGTTGAGCGTTCGCCGCGACGCGCTGCTGCTTGCGGCCGAATTCGACGAACTGGAGACATTCGATGCCGAGGCCGAGACGGTGATCAGCCAGTTCGGCCGCCGTTTTGCCGCGCTGCAGACGCTGGGCGACCGGGTGACTCGCAATCCGTTGACGACAGGCAATACGATCGACGTGCTGGAGACCGGCGACGAGGCCTATGCCGCGATGAAATCAGCCATCGACGAGGCGACGCGCAGCATCCTGCTCGAAACCTATATTTTCGACCGAGATGCGGTTGGCCTTCGCATCGCCGATGCGCTGATTGCCGCGGTCAGGCGTGGTGTGGAGGTCCGGGTCCTGATCGACGCGGTCGGGGCGCGTTATTCGGTGCCGAGCATTCTCGGCCATCTCAGGGAGAGCGGCGTCACTGTTGCCGTCTTCAACGGCAACGTCATCATGGGCTTGCGGCTGCCTTATGCCAATCTGCGCACCCACCGCAAGATCCTGATCGTCGACGGGAAAATTGCGCTGACAGGCGGGATGAACATCAGGGCGGGCTTCAGCGAGGAGGCGACAGGCGAAAACTTTGCCCACGACACGCATTTTAGCGTCACGGGCCCTGTCGTGGCCGACCTCTTCGACCTCGCCGCCGAAGACTGGCGCTTCTCGACGCAGGAGTTGTTGAACGACGAGCCGTGGCGCATCGAACCGCCAGAGCGCAGCGCCGGTGATCCCATACTGATGCGTGTCGTCGCCTCCGGCCCGGACCGCAGCGTCGAGACCAATCATAAGATGCTGATGGGCGCTTTTTCCGTGGCGCGCCAATCGATCCGCATCATGTCGCCCTATTTCCTGCCGGACCGCGAACTCATCAGCGCGCTGGTGACGGCGGCGCGGCGCGGCGTCGAAGTCGATATCGTCGTGCCTGCGGTCAACAACCTCGTCCTGGTCGACCGGGCGATGACGGCGCAATTCGACCAGATCCTCAAGAATTATTGCCGCATCTGGCGCTCCACCGGCAACTTCAGCCATTCGAAGCTGCTGACGATCGACGGCACCTGGGCCTATGTCGGCTCTTCCAATCTCGACCCGCGTTCGCTGCGGCTGAATTTCGAGGTCGATCTCGAAGTGCTGAACGAGGGCTTCGCCGCCGAGATCGACGAGCACATCGAGGAAACCTTGAAAACGGCAGCGCCGGTGACGCTTGAGGGCCTGCAGGCGCGACCCTTCGCGGTGCGGCTGATCGAAAAGGTGCTATGGCTGGGGTCGCCCTATCTCTGACGGATTTTTTGTGATCGGACGTGGTAAGTTCGGCTTGCCTGCCTATACTGCTGAGACAAGCATTTTCGATCAACGGGACGAGTGCGCCTGCCGATGCACGCCAGAAAAGACAGCCTTCCCGCCAGCATTCTCGCCTCGATCAGGAGCAGGAAAAAGCGGCTCGACCCAGCCTGTACCGAGGCAAGGCCGCGCAGTGCGGGAACGCTGATCGCCTCCTACAACGTACACAAGTGCATCGGCACCGACCGCCGCTTCGATCCGGAGCGCACCAGCCGGGTGATCCATGAAATCGGCGCCGACGTGATTGCGCTCCAGGAGGCCGATACGCGCTTTGGCGAACGCACGGGCATTCTCGATCTCGGCCGGCTGGAGCGGGAGACGGGACTGATCCCGGTGCCGATTGCCGGCATGGCGAAGGCGCATGGCTGGCACGGCAATGTCGTGCTCTTCAAGAAGGGGCTGGTGCATGACGTGCACCAGGTCAAGCTGCCGGGACTGGAGCCGCGCGGGGCGCTGGTTGCCGAAATCGAACTCGAGCAGGGCGGGGTGCTGCGCATCATCGCCGCGCATTTCGGATTGCTGCGCCATAGCAGAGCCCAGCAGGCCCGCACGCTGGTCGAACTGATCAACGACAGGCACGAGATGCCGACCATCCTGCTTGGCGACCTCAACGAATGGCGGCTCGGCGACCGGTCTTCGCTCAACACCTTCCAATCCGCCTTCGGCGAGCTGCCGGCCGCCGTACCGAGTTTCCCCGCCGGCCTGCCGCTTCTGGCCCTCGACCGGATCATCGCCAACCGCAAGGGGATCATTTCGGAGGTGGAAGCGCATGATACGCCACTGGCGCGCATCGCCTCCGACCACCTGCCGATCAAGGCGCTCGTCGATCTGGAGCCGGTGCCGGTCTGATGTCATGGCGACAGTGGGTGCTGTCGCCGTTCTCACTTCGCCCGGCGCCTGGCCATGGCTGAAACGTCACCAGTCGGATGACGTTCAATATGATCTCGAATATCCGCCTGCGCATCGATATCTCTCCTTCGCGTCATATGCCGCCTCTTGCCTGGCGCCTTCAAACGAGCTTATCGTCGCCCTCGAATGACTTGAGGTTATGGATGAAGCGTGGACGCCTGCCATTGACGGCTTTGCGGAGTTTCGAGGTCGCCGGCCGCCTCGAAAGCTTCACGCTGGCGGCGCAGGAGCTGTTCATCTCGCAGGCAGCGGTCAGCCGGCAGATCCGCGAGCTTGAGACGTCGCTGGGCGAAGCGCTCTTCGAGCGCTGGATCGCGTCCCGGATCAGGGGATTCTGAAGGGCGGACGAGGGCGATCTATTGTCTGTGCCGCTCGACCTCGGTCAGCACCGTGATGAAGGCCCCAAACCCTGCGGTACGTGACGGTGATCGGGATAATAGAGACAAAGGCCCGGAATGGTGGGACACCAGTCGTCAAGCACGGTGACGAGCCCGCCACTTTCGAGAAAAGGCCGGGCCGTGCGATCCGAGACATAGGCGATGCCGAGCCCTTTTGCCACTCCGCGTGCTTCAAAACGAACGCGATCTACGCTTCCAAAACCTCGGGGCTTCATGGAGTGGAAAATTCCAGTTCAAAATGGCCTAAGGTAAGGTGGGCACGTCACCTTCTTTTCGAAAAGGCCTCTGGCCTTTTTGAACGCTTCTCTCGCACCATCCTTGATCGCGTCCGCGTCGTCCTCGTTGGCGTTGTCGTTATACGCGTCATGGACGCAGGCGAGCGTACGCGATAGAAGATCAAAGGTCGGCATGCCGTGCCATCCCGATCTCCGCACCGAGCCCGATGATCCGAAGTTTGTTGGCCCTTTGGGAAAGCCTGAGTGCTTTGTCCTTGAAGGTTTCGGGTGCCACCGCCAGTAGCCCAGAGGCGATGATGGCCACGTTCCGGTGACTGGCTCGAGGAATACTCAACTCGGGTCAATCGGCTGCGCATAATCCGTCCAGCTTTGCTGGCCGAATTGCCTTCGGCAGATTGCTCGACACGCGCATTAATACTGCCTTTTGGCGAGTGCCAAAGTAAAGCACACTAACTGCGGGTTTGACGTTTAATTAAACAGAAATCCCTAAAATTCATACAATACTTACCAAGAGCCAAGTTTGTGACCTGGCCTGACATCGTTCCAAGGAGTGAATACATGCGCAGGCCTACCGTCCGAACCTCCCTGATCGTCATCAATCTGACGTTTGCGTCCATTTTTCTCGGCTTCGCAATGTTCTCGCTGAGTAGCGTGCGAGCGGTAAATGAGGACACTACTGCCATTGCCAGGAATTGGCTGCCAAGCGTTTCCGTTGTCAGGAACATTCAACTCCAACTTCAGAAGATGAAGTTCGCATATGCCAATCACATCATGTCCCTCAGTGACGAAGCGATCGCGGCGGCTGAAAAGCAGGTTACCGCACAGAGGGAAGAACTGGCAAAAGCGATCGAAGCCTATAACGCGTTGATATCATCGCCTCACGAGAAAGAATTACTGGAACAGATCGCAAAAGGCGCAACCGACTACGCGAATGCAGCCGAGCCGATGCTCGAGAAATCTCGTAAGAACGACAACGATGCGGCGAAGGTCATTTTCTACAATGATATGGAGCCCATTATCCAAGAAGCCGACAAGGACGCTGGCGAGCTGCTTTACATCAACGTCAAGGGTTCGGATGCCTCATACGAGAGCAGCGAGCTAACCTATAGTGCGATCCTCTGGAGCACCTGGGGCCTTATTGCCTTAGTCTTGGCGATTGTCGCTGGCGCGATTGTCTACGTTGCCGCGCAGATCGCCCGTCCAATCAATGCGATTACGGGTTCGATGACCGGGCTTGCTGCAGGCAACACGGCGGCAATCATTCCTTATGCCAGCCGAACCGACGAAATCGGCTCGATGGCTGGGGCGGTCGAAGTTTTCAGGCAGACGGCATTGGCCAAGATCAAAGCGGATCAGGAAATTGAGGTAAGTCGCGCCCTTTCAGAAGGTGAACGCCAGAGACGTGAGGAGATTGACCGTGCGCGAGCGGCGGCGATGGCTCAGGCGACGAACGGATTGGCCGGAAACTTGAAGAAGCTGGCTGACGGCGATCTCACAATCCAGATCAGCGAGCCATTCGATGCTGATTTTGAGGCGCTAAGGAGCGACTTCAACAGTGCAGTGGCCCAGCTCTGTCGCACGCTGACCAAAGTGGCCGGCTCGACAGTGGGTATCGACAGCGGATCGAACGAGATCGCCAACAGTGCGAACGACCTCGCAAGACGCACCGAGCAGCAGGCGGCGGCTTTGGAACAAACGGCGGCCGCGCTGGACGAAATCACAGCAAACGTCGCCTCATCTTCCAAACGCGCCGAGGAAGCCCGGAAGGTTGCCGCTGAGGCCAACGCCAGCGCAGCGACGTCCGGCCAGATTGTCACACAAGCAGTCGAAGCAATGAGCCGCATCGAGCAATCTTCCAACGAGATATCGACCATTATCGGTGTCATTGACGAAATCGCCTTTCAGACGAACCTCCTCGCGTTGAACGCAGGTGTTGAAGCGGCACGCGCGGGCGAAGCTGGCAAGGGCTTCGCGGTCGTTGCCCAGGAGGTACGCGAGCTGGCGCAGCGCTCGGCAAAGGCGGCAAAGGAAATCAAATCGCTCATTCAAACATCGAGCGGGGAGGTGGCAACAGGTGTCGAGCTGGTCTCGAAAACCGGCAGTGCCTTGAAGCAGATCGGTGAGCTCGTGGTAGCAATGAATCAACACGTCGAAGCGATCGCAGTATCGTCGCGCGAGCAGTCGACAGGTCTCGCTGAGATAAACACGGCAGTTAACAGCCTCGATCAGACGACCCAACAGAATGCTGCGATGGTCGAGGAGGCGAGTGCCGCCTCCACGTCGCTGGCGAACGAGACCGTTACGCTACGCGAGCTGATTGGACAATTCAAAGTGGGTGACGGAACGGGACACCAAGCCTATGCTTTCCGCAAGACTGCATAGTTCACCTGTTATCGATCGGACTAAAAGTTCACTCGATGATTACGTCGCCGTGAACGCACCGTTGCGTCCGCCAAATCTCGGGTTCGGACGCCGATTCTCGGTCAACGGGCGTACAAATTGGCAATTGACAGGATGGTAGCGCTCTCCGCGTGATGTCCAGCTAAGCCGCTTTTTGGCCCGGCGCCCAACCCGCACATTGGCACGAATGCACTATGACACCCGCAACCTCCCAATAAGAACGGAGAACGGGCTTGCCACCATGCATGTTGGCTGAACCAACGCGAGTTCGTTCCCAACAAACACCCCTTGACGCTTTCCCCACTTTGAGAAATGCTAAGATGTCAGACCAATTTCAAGGCCTGACTGCCTGATAAGAAAATGGGGAACCATGAAGGCAAATAGCAGCGACAGGCCGGTGATCCGGCCGCTTCCGGTCATGGACCGCGCGCGTCAGGTGACCGATGCGCTGGCGGATTATGTCGAGGAAGCCAGGTTGAAGGCGGGCGATCGGCTGCCGGCCGAGCGCGAGCTGATGGCAGCCCTTGCTGTCGGCCGCTCGACCATTCGCGAGGCGATCCGCCACTTCCAGGCGCTCGGCGTTATCGAGACGCGCAAGGGCAGCGGCACGTATCTGCTGAAACCGGTTTCCAGGGCGACGATTCACATGCCGCTGTCCCTCGACACGGTTCACCTGCGCGACGCGCTGCTGCAGACGCTGGAGGTTCGCCGCGGCATCGAATGCGAGGCGGGTATGGTCGCGGCGCGGCGGCGCACGAGCAGGGATCTCGTCGTCATCGAGGAAAAGCTCAACGCGATGGAACGGGTGCACTTGGAGAAAGGCACCTCCGGGCCGGAGGATCTGGCCTTTCACCTCGCCGTCTACGACGCCACCCACAATCCGCTGTTTCGCCAGCTTCTAGAGCAGATGCGCGAGACCTTCGAGCGCTTCTGGGAACATCCGTTCGACCGGCAGGATTTCGCCCGCCGATCCTTTCCCTTTCACCGCACCCTTTTCAACGCGATCGCTGCCGGGGATCCCGAGGCGGCGCGCGCCGAAACACTGAAAATTCTCGATATCGTCGAGGAAGACATCAAGGAAATGTCCAAATGAGCAACGGCGCAGAACCGTTCGATCTTGCTTCCCTCATCACCGCGCACGACGAGAGCAACGTCGCTGACGCCGTCGTGCCGCCGATTTTCCAGACCTCGCTTTTCACCTTTTCCGATTACGAGGACATGATCGCCTCCTATCGCGGCGAGAAGGTGCGGCCGATCTATACGCGCGGCCTGAACCCGACGGTACGCGCCTTCGAGGAAATGCTCGCCAAGCTCGAAGGTGCCGAGGATGCGCTGGGTTTTGCGAGCGGCATGGCGGCAATCTCGTCCTCGGTGCTGAGCTTTGTCGAGCCGGGCGATCGCATCGTCGCCGTCAATCATGTCTATCCCGACGCCTTCCGCCTGTTCGGCACCATCCTGAAACGGATGAAGATCGAGGTGACCTATGTCGACGGGCGCGACGAGGAAGCGGTCGCCAGGGCGCTGCCCGGCGCCAAGCTTCTGTACCTGGAAAGCCCGACGAGCTGGGTGATGGAGGCCCATGACGTCGGTGCGCTCGCAGCCCTCGCCAAGCGGCACGGTGTTGTCTCGATGATCGACAACAGCTGGGCAAGCCCGTTCTTCCAGCGGCCGCTGACGCTCGGCGTCGATCTCGTCATCCATTCGGCCTCGAAATATCTCGGCGGCCACAGCGATGTGGTGGCGGGCGTCATCGCCGGCTCGAAGGCGATGATCGCACGCATCAAAGCGGAGGCCTATCCCTATCTCGGCGGCAAGCTTTCGCCGTTCGACGCCTGGCTGCTGATCCGCGGCCTGCGCACGCTGCCGCTGCGCATGAAAGCCCACGAGACATCGGCGCTTGAAATCGCCAGGCGCCTGCAGAAGCTCGACGTGGTGGAGACGGTCTGCCATCCGGGGCTCGCCAACCGCCTGCCCGCCGGCCTCATCGGCACCTCGGGCCTGTTTTCCTTCATCTTCCGCGAGGGCGTCGATATCCGCACCTTCGCCGATCACCTCAAGCTCTTCAAACTGGGCGTAAGCTGGGGTGGACATGAAAGCCTGATCGTACCGGGCGAGGTGGTGCTTCAGCAGAAGGCACAGCCGAATTCCGCACATGCCTTCGGCATCCATGCGCGATCCGTACGTCTCCATGTCGGCCTCGAAGGAACCGAGGCTCTGTGGAGAGACATCGAGGAGGCGCTCGCCGCCGCCTCACAATCCTGAAACCCGAGAGAAACCTAATAAGGGGGAACTGAGCCATGAAAAAACTAATAATCTCGACGCTCTTTGCTTCGATGATGGCGGGTACGGCCTTTGCCGATACGACGCTCAAGCTTGTCGAAGTCATTACCAGCCCGGAGCGCACCGAAACGCTGAAATCGATCGTCGGCAAATTCGAAGCCGCCAATCCCGGCACCAAGGTCGACATCATCTCGCTGCCCTGGAACGAAGCCTTCCAGAAGTTCGCGACCATGGTATCGGCCGGCGACGTGCCCGATGTGATGGAAATGCCCGACACCTGGCTGTCGCTCTATGCCAATAACGGCATGCTCGAGAGCCTGGAGCCCTACCTCGAAAAGTGGGAACATACCAAGGAGCTGACGCCGCGCGCGCTCGAACTCGGCCGCGACATCAAGAACACAGCCTATATGCTGCCCTACGGCTTCTATCTGAGGGCGATGTTCTACAACAAGAAGCTGCTTGCCGAAGCCGGCGTTGCCGCGCCGCCGAAGACGATGGAGGAATTCACCGCGGCTTCGGAGAAGGTTTCCAAACTGTCCGGCAAATACGGCTACTGCATGCGTGGCGGACCGGGTGGTCTCAACGGCTGGATGATCTTTGCCGCCTCGATGGCCGGCTCGAACAAGTACTTCAATGACGACGGCACCTCGACGATGAACAGCCCCGGTTGGGCCAAGGGCATCGAATGGATGGTCGATCTCTACAAGAAGGGCTATGCGCCGAAGGACAGCGTCAACTGGGGCTTCAACGAAGTCGTCGCCGGCTTCTATTCCGGCACCTGCGCTTTCCTCGACCAGGATCCGGATGCGCTGATCGCCATCGCCGAACGCATGAACAAGGATGATTTCGGCGTCATGCCGTTGCCGAAGGGTCCTGACGGCAAGTCCTTTCCGACGATCGGCTACGGCGGCTGGTCGATGTTCACGACCAGCGGCAACAAGGATCTCTCCTGGAAGCTGATCGCCACGCTCGAAGGGCCGGAAGGCAATATCGAGTGGAACAAGCGCATCGGCGCCCTCCCGGCCTATACGGCGGCCGAGAAGGATCCGTTCTATGCCGGTGACCAGTTCAAGGGCTGGTTCGAGGAACTGGCGGACCCGAACACGGTACCAACCGTGATGCCGACGTACCTCGAGGAATTCGCCTTCTTCAAGGATTCGCTGGCGATCAAGACCTCGCAGCAGGCATTGCTCGGCGATATCTCGGCAAAGGATCTGGCCGACCAGTGGGCTGACTACCTCACCAAGGCGCAGCAGAAGTTCCTTGCTAAGAAATAGCGGATAGCGGGCTTTGAGCCAGAAGCCCCCTCATCCGACCCTACGGGCCACCTTCTCCCCGAGGGAGGAGGGAACGGAAACGTTGCGGCATATTCCCTTCTCCCCAGCGGGGAGAAGGTGCCGGCAGGCGGATGAGGGGGCTCCGGTCTCTCCATTCAAAAGCACCACAAATTCCCAACCGGGTAAGACAATGGAAATTGCAGACCGATGACCATTTCCTCCGATACGCTCGACATGCGTCGCGACCGCAGGCCATGGCTGCGTCGGGTTGCCGATGCTTCGGAGCCCTATCTCTACAGCGCGCCGTCGCTGATCCTGATCATTGCGGTGATGCTGGTGCCGCTGACGGTCGGCATTTCCTATGCGTTCCGCGATATCCAACTGCTCAATCCGTTTTCCGGCGGCTTCATCGGGCTCGATCATTTCCGCGAGCTTGCCGGCGATGCCGCCTTCTATGGCGCGCTGCGGAATACGCTCTGGTGGACCGGCGCTTCCGTCGTCCTGCAGTTCGTCTTCGGGCTGATCCTGGCGCTGCTGCTCGACAAGCCCTTTAAGGGCAGGGCGATCGCCCAGGCGCTGGTGTTCCTGCCCTGGGCCGTGCCGTCCTTTCTCGTCGGCCTCAACTGGGCCTGGCTGTTCAATCCCGTCATCGGGCCGATCCCGCACTGGCTCTTCGCCCTCGGGCTGATGCATGAGCCGGGCAACATCCTCTCCGATCCCAATTATGCGATGTGGGGGCCGATCGTCGCCAATGTCTGGTGGGGCATTCCGTTCTTCGCCATCACCCTGCTTGCGGCGCTGCAGGCGATCCCGCGCGATCTCTATGAGGCGGCATCGATCGACGGCGCCGGCTGGTTCCAGCGCTTCCGCTCGATCACCCTGCCGTTTCTGGCGCCGACGATCGCCATCACGGTGCTGCTGCGCACCGTATGGATTTCCAATTTCGCCGATCTCATCGTCGTCATGACCAGTGGCGGGCCGGCCGACCGGACGCAGATCGTCGCCAGCTACATCTTCACGACGGCCTTCAGGCGGCTCGATTTCGGCTATGCCTCGGCGATCGCGCTGGTGCTGCTCGTGCTGCTGCTTGCCTATTCGATGCTGATCATCCTGCTCCGGCAGACGCTGCTGAACAAGGATTGAGATCATGAGACGATCCGTCATTCCCACCATCGCACACCGTCTGGCGATCCTCTGCTACATCGCCTTCGCACTTTTTCCGCTGTTCTGGCTGCTCAAGGTCTCGGTGACGCCGAATGACCTGCTCTATAGCGAGGGCGTGCGCATGTGGCCATCGCGCATGACATGGGATCACTATGCCTTCGTGCTGCGCCACAGCGCCTTTCCGACCTTCTTCAAGAACAGCCTGATCGTCTCGGCCTCGACGGCGGTCACCGTGACCATCTGCGCCTCGCTCTCGGGATATGCGCTGTCGCGCTTCAATTTCCGGGCAAAATACTGGATCGTCGCCCTGATGCTGCTGACCCAGATGTTCCCGCTGATCATGCTGGTGGCGCCGATCTTCAAGATCCTGTCGCCGCTGCACCTGACCAACAGCCTGACCGGGCTCGTCGTCGTCTACACCGCCTTCAACGTGCCTTTCGCCACCTTCCTGATGCAGTCCTTCTTCGACGGCATCCCGAGGGATCTCGAAGAGGCGGCGAAGATCGACGGGGCGACGCAGTTCACGGCGTTTCGCCAGATCATCCTGCCGCTGACGCTGCCGGGGATCGCCGCCACCCTCGGTTTCGTCTTCACCGCCGCCTGGAGCGAACTGCTCTTCGCGCTGATGCTGATCAACGGCAATGATGCGGCGACCTTCCCGGTCGGCCTTCTCACCTTCGTTTCGAAATTCTCGGTGGATTTCGGGCAGATGATGGCGGCGGGCGTCATGGCGCTCATTCCGGCCGGCCTCTTCTTCCTGCTTATCCAGCGCTATCTCGTCCAGGGCCTGACGGCCGGCGCGGTCAAGGGTTAAACAAATGGCATCGATCGATATCCGGAATATTCACAAAGCCTATGGTCATGTGCAGGTGCTGCACGGCGTCGACCTCGAGATCCGGGACGGCGAGTTCGTCGTGCTCGTCGGCCCGTCCGGCTGTGGCAAGTCCACGCTGCTGCGGATGATCGCCGGGCTGGAGGAGGTCACATCAGGCGAGATCAGCATCGCCGGCAATAGGGTCAACGAACTGCATCCCAAGGATCGCGACATCGCCATGGTGTTCCAGTCCTACGCGCTTTACCCGCATATGAACGTCGCCGGCAATATGAGCTACAGCCTCAGGCTCCGGAAGGTGGCGAAGGAGAAGATTGCAGGCGCGGTGGCCGCAGCCGCTGCCAAGCTCGGCCTCGACCCTTTGCTCGAACGAAGGCCGAAGGCGCTTTCCGGCGGCCAGCGCCAGCGCGTCGCCATGGGCCGCGCCATCGTGCGCCAGCCGAAGGCCTTTCTGTTCGACGAACCGCTGTCGAACCTCGATGCGCGCCTGCGCGAACAGATGCGCGCCGAAATCAAGAAACTGCATGGCGACCTGAAGGCGACCTCAATCTACGTGACCCACGACCAGATCGAGGCAATGACGCTGGCGGACCGGATCGTCGCCATGCATGGCGGGGTGGTCCAGCAGGTCGGCAGTCCCCTGGAACTCTACGACCGCCCCGCCAATCTCTTTGTCGCCGGCTTCATCGGCTCGCCGGGGATGAATTTCCTCGAGGCCACCTATGATGCCGGCGGCGTGAAGTTGAAGGACGGCACGATCGTGCCGCTTGCAAAGCCGCTGCCGCTTGTCGACGGCGCAAAGGTGACGCTCGGCATCCGGCCGGAGCATGTGCTGGTGAGCGACGGCGGGGCAGGGCTCGCCACCGATGTGGAACTCGTCGAGCCCACAGGCTTCGGCATCATCCTCCACCTTGCCCTGCATGGTCTGCCATTCAAGATCTTCACGCTGAACCGCGAAGCGCTGAAGGCAGGTCCGAAAATCAATGTGGCCTTCCCCGCTCAATATCTGCACGTGTTCGATGGCGAAGGAAAACGCGTCGATTGAATGGTCGGAGGCCGGTAGCCGGACGCTATCGGTTTCGGCATATTGTCTCCGGTAGGGCGGGGAGGCAGAATATGCTCGTTGCGCAGATATCCGATATCCATGCGAGGCCGGACCTTTCGTCGGTGCGGACGCTGGAGCGAGCGATAGCGTGGCTGAAGACGTTCCGCCCGGATGCACTTGTTGTCACCGGAGATCTGGTGGACGACGGATGGCGGCAAGGCTATCGCCTGGTCGCCGAAAGCCTGCGGTCGCTGGACTGCCCTGTCCACCTGTTGCCGGGCAACGGTGACGACGTGCAATTGATGCGTTCCGAACTTGCCGCCGTCGGCGCGCGGATCAATGCGACGGGACCGATGCACTTCCAGACAGCCGTCGATGGCCTGACCCTCTTCGGTGTCGATGTGACCGTCGCCGGTCAGAGCTATGGCGATGTCCTGCCGCATCTGCCATGGCTGATGAGCGTGCTTGCGGATGTGAGGACACCCTCGCTTCTCTTCATGCATCAGCCGCCATTCAGGATCGGCATCGAGGTGCTGGACCAGGTGGGATGCAGGAACGGCAGTGCGCTTCTCAGCACCCTGGAGACAATGCACAGGCTGCCGCTGGCGATTCTCTGCGGCCATGTCCACCGACCTGCAATTGGTCGGTTGGGATCGATCCCTGTCCAGACCTGCGGCTCCCTTTGCCTGCCCAATCCGCTTCTGCTGGAAGGCCGTGCCGATCTTTCGGTGATCGACGCTCCGTCCTTCCTCGTGCATGAGGTCAGCGACGGTAGGCTGGTTTCACATGTGGTCTCGATTCCGGTATCCGACAGGGGGGCATGAAATGGGATTGAACAGTCATTCCTCACGCGCTGCGAGCGGAAAAATCTTTTGCCGCATCGCCCAGGAGGGCTATATCGTCCGTGTGATCTTGCTGGACTGGATGCCATGACCGACACTGTTCTCGACCGCTTTCTCCGTTATGTCGTTATCGACACGCAATCCGATCCTGCCTCGTCGACGCAGCCGACCACCGGCAAGCAGAAGGATCTCGGCCGGGTTCTGGTCGATGAACTGCTGAAGATCGGTCTTGCCGACGCGCATCTCGATGAACACGGCTATGTCTACGCGACCATTCCGGCCAATAGTGACAAGACGGTGCCGGTCATCTGTTTCTGCTCGCATATGGATACCGCACCCGATTTCAGCGGCACCGATGTCAAGCCGCAGATCGTCAGGAACTATGCTGGCGGTGATATCAAGCTTGCCAATGATACGAGCCGGGTGATCCGCGTCAGCGATCATCCCGAGTTGAAGAACCAGATCGGCAACGATATCGTCACGACCGACGGCACGACATTGCTCGGTGCCGACGACAAGGCCGGACTGGCCGAAATCATGACCGCGGCTCAGATGCTCGTCGGTAATCCCGATATCAGGCATGGGACGATCAAGATCCTGTTCACCCCCGACGAGGAAGTCGGGCGCGGCGTCAACAAGGTCGACCTGAAGAAACTCGGTGCCGACTTCGCCTATACGATGGACGGCGAGACGGCCGGCCATATCGAGGATGAGACCTTCTCGGCCGATGGCGTCGAGATCAGCATATCAGGTGTGGCAATCCATCCCGGCTTTGCCAAGGACCGCATGGAAAACGCCATCAAGATCGCAGGCGCCATCATCGACCGGCTGCCGAGGCATCTTGCCCCCGAGACCACCGAAGGAAAGCAGGGCTTCATCCATCCGACAGGCGTGACCGGCTCGATGGAGAAGGCGTCGCTGAGCCTCATCATCCGTGACTTCACCGACAAGGGGCTGACGGAAAAGGAAACGATGCTCGAAGCGATCGTTAAGGACGTGTTGGCTGGCTATCCCGGCTCGACCTATCGTTTTGAGGTGAAGGAGCAATATCGCAACATGAAGGTGGTGCTCGATCGTCACCCGGAGATCGTCGAGAACGCCATCGAGGCGGTGCGCCGGGCCGGCATGACGCCGGTGCGCGGCAGCATCCGCGGCGGCACGGATGGCTCGCGCCTTTCCTTCATGGGACTGCCGTGCCCGAACATCTTCGCCGGCGGCCATGCTTTCCACTCGCCGCTAGAATGGGTGAGCCGTCAGGACATGGAAAAGGCCGTCAAAACGATCGTGGAATTGGCGAGGGTCTGGGAAGAGCGCGCCTAAAGCATGTCGCGCAAAAGTGTGCAGCGGTTTTGAGATCGCGACATGCGGAAATCAAAGACCTGAAGTGCGGTAAGCGGATCTGAAAGATTGCGACGCGCTTTAGGCGCGCTTCCATCTAACTCATACCGGAAGGACGGTTTAACCACCGTTCGTCGGAAGGCTTTCACGCAGCATCACGCTGTCATAGGCGGGCCGGGGAATAGGGATCGCGATGGGCATTCCCGGCTCCGGCTCGACCGATGTTACCGGTGATGTTTCCGGCGAAGTCACCGGCGCCGTTATCCGCATCTGCCCCGTGCTCGCCGTCGCCATGGGGTCCGGAGCCGGCAGAGGAACGGGAACTGCCGAGGGTATCAATGTCTCGAATTGCGGCGGCAGCATGCTTTCGCCGGGCACATAGTTCATCGCCACCTCGTAGGAGGGCAGCGGCGGCGGCGTTTCAAGCATGCCGTTGGAATCGCGCTTCTCGTAGAAGGCGTTACCGCCGGCAACCGTCACATAGTGCATGTTGTCGTAAGGGAATTTCAGGCCATCGGTGTGGAAGAACATCGCATCCTTCACCGCAGGATGGCGTGCGCCCTTGATAAGAATCGCATCGGCCGCGCTCGCAAGCTCAGTTTCCGCCTGCGGTTTGACTTCGCGCGTCATCACGCCGGGCGCGAACTGCCTTTTCTGGGCCACGACGCCGCAGATCGATGTGGAATAGGCGCCAGAGGTGAGCCTGTTCATGACGACGGTCCCGACAGCCATGTAGCCGTCCTCGTCCGAATGCTGCGATTCGAAATACATCGCGCGTTGCAGGCACTCGCGGTCTTTGGCCGTATAATTGAACGTGACTTTCGCCGCTTGGCCCTGCTTCGTCTTGGTGTTCGCCGCCGTCGCCGCCGGTTTCGATGTCGTCGTGCAGCTTGCCGCTGCCAGTCCTACAAACAAAATCCCGATCAGGGATTTTCCAAAGGAAATCTCCGCCCTCAACGCCAGGTGCCTCCTACGGAATTAGTTCAGCCCTTCATGATTAAGCGAAAACGTTTTACTCGTCATATGACTGAAATACAAACAACCTTAGATAACAAAAACCTTAAGGGCCTCTCGCCAAATACGATTCCGGCGATGAGCCATTCCATAATTCCCGAGATCGGAATCGATCCAAGGATAAAATTAAGCAGCAATTCAAAGTGTTACAGCGTCTTCTGCAGCTCTCGAAAAGACGCGCCGCGCTGCCCAATCTCCATCAGCTGCGGAACAGTTTCCAGCGGGTTGGCTTGAAAGCTACCCGGTTGCGGTCAAGCCTGTCGGCCTCGCTCGGCGGCAATTCGATCTCGATATGCGGGCGGTCGTTGCCGATATCCAATTCGATGTGGCGGGTGCCTGCCACGCGGCGGCTGGAGACCGGCTGGCCGGCTATGCAGTTTTCGGCTGATTCGCAGAGCCTGACGTCATGCGGGCGGAAATAGAGCTGCGCTGGTCCCTCGGGCTCACCATCGGCATTAAGACCGAGCGAACGGCCTTCGAAGAGGATGTCACCGCCTGATATCTCGACCTCAAGGCAGTTCGATTGGCCGATGAAGCCGAAGACGAAGGGCGAGTTCGGATAATCGTAGACCTGATCGGGCGTGCCGACCTGCTCGATCGCCCCCTGGCTCATGACGACGACACGGTCGGCGAGTTCCAGGGCCTCGTCTTGGTCGTGGGTGACGAAGACGGTGGTGTGTCCGGTGCGGTCGTGGATCTCGCGCAGCCATTTGCGCAGGTCCTTGCGAACCTGGGCGTCGAGCGCCCCGAAGGGTTCGTCGAGCAGCAGCACGTTCGGCTCGACGGCCATAGCGCGGGCGAGGGCCACGCGCTGGCGCTGACCGCCGGAAAGCTGAGCGGGATAGCGTTTTTCGAGACCGGAAAGCTGGACAAGGTCGAGCAGTTCCAGCGCCCGCCGGCGGATGTCGGCCTTCGCAGGCCGCCGCGCACCCTTTCTGACTCTCAGGCCGAAGGTGACGTTATCGAGCACCGTCATGTAGCGGAAGAGGGCATAATGCTGGAAGACGAAGCCGATATTGCGCTGCTGCACCGATTTCTTCGAGGCATCCTCGTCGCCGAAGAAGATCAGCCCCTCCGTCGGGCTTTCGAGGCCGGCGATCAGCCGCAGCAATGTCGTTTTGCCGGAACCCGAAGGCCCGAGCAGTGCGATCAGCTCGCCGGAGCGGATGTCGAGCGAGACATCGTGCAGCGCCGGAAAACGATCGAATTCCTTGCGAATGTTTTGAACGCGTACTTCCATTCCAAATCCTTCAGTGCCGCCGGCTGGCGGCGATTTCGGCGCTATAGCGCATTTCCAGCAGCGTCTTCAAAACAAGAGTCAGGAGCGCGAGCAAGGCCAAAAGCGTGGCGACGGCAAAAGCGCCGGTGAAATTATACTCGTTATAGAGGATTTCCACCTGCAGCGGCATGGTATTGGTCTGGCCGCGGATGTGGCCTGATACCACTGAGACGGCGCCGAATTCACCCATGGCGCGGGCGTTGCAGAGAAGCACGCCGTAGAGCAGGCCCCATTTGATATTCGGCAAGGTCACGTGCCAGAAGGTCTGCCAGCCGCTGGCGCCGAGCGAAAGGGCCGCCTCCTCGTCGGCCGTTCCCTGTTCCTGCATCAGCGGAATCAGTTCGCGGGCGACGAAGGGGAAGGTTACGAACATGGTGGCGAGGATCAGCCCCGGCACCGCAAACAGGATCTTGATGTCGTGAGCGCTGAACCACTGGCCGAGCCAGGTATTGGCGCCGAACAGCAGAACGAAGACCAGGCCCGATATCACGGGTGAGACCGAGAAGGGCAGGTCGATCAGCGTCGTCAGGAAGGCTTTGCCTTTGAACTCGAATTTGGCGATTGCCCAGGCGGCGGTGACCCCGAAGGCGAGGTTGAGCGGCACGCTGATCCCCGCGACGATCAATGTGAGGCGGATTGCCGAAAATGTCTCCGCATCGCCGAGCGCCTCGAGGAAGGGGCCGGTGCCCTTGCGGAAGGCCTCTACGAAAACGGCCGCGAGGGGCAGCAGCAGGATCAGCAGCAAGAAGACGAGTGAAAGGACAATCAGGCTGTAGCGTGCGATCCGATGTTCAGTCGTCACCGAACGCAGCTTTGCCGGTCGAACGGTCGCATCAAGCGCCATAGCCATACCTCCGCCTGCTCCAGCTCTGGATAAGGTTGATGACCAGCAGCAGGGCGAACGAGAGGACCAGCATGATCGCCGCAATGCCGGTGGCTGCCGCGTAATTATACTCTTCGAGTTTGATGATGATCAGCAGCGGCGCAATCTCCGATTTGAACGGCAGGTTGCCGGCGATGAAGATGACCGAGCCGTATTCGCCGACGCCGCGGGCAAAGGCGAGCGCGAAGCCGGTGAGAACGGCCGGCGCCAGCCCCGGCAGCAGCACGCGGAAAATCGTCTGGAAGCGGTTGGCGCCGAGCGTTGCCGCAGCCTCCTCCACTTCCTTGTCGATCTCCTCCATGACGGGCTGCACGGTGCGCACCACGAAGGGCAGGCCGACGAAGATCAGCGCCACGACGATGCCGGCTGGCGTAAAGGCGATCTTGATGCCGAGCGGCGTCAGGAACTGACCGATCCAGCCGTTCGGCGCATAGAGTGTCGCCAGTGCGATGCCGGCAACGGCGGTCGGCAGCGCGAAGGGCAGGTCGACCATGGCATCGATGATGCGTTTGCCGGGGAAGCGGTAACGCACCAGCACCCAGGCGAGGATGATGCCGAAGACGGCGTTGACGATCGCGGCGATGAAGGCGCTGCCGAAGCTGATACGCAGTGCGTTCAACGTGCGGGGATCGACCGCGATCGACCAGAATTTCTCCCAGCCGAGCGCGCTCGACCGGACGGCAAGGCCCGAGAGCGGGATGAGGATCAGAAGGGTGAGCCAGGTCAAGGTAAGGCCGAGCGCCATTCCGAAACCCGGAATGACGCTCGGCCGTTTGAACCGCCACCGCGTGGGGCTATGTGCTTTCATGAAGTCTATTATTGGGCCGGCTTGTAGATTTGGTCAAATACGCCGCCGTCGCCAAAGAATTTCGGCTGTGCGCTCTTCCAGCCGCCGAAGTCGTCGATGGTCGCCAGCGTCAGCTTCGGGAAGCGGGCGATGTCAGCCGGATCGGCGGCTTCCGGCTTGAACGGCCGGTAGTAATGCTTGGCGGCGATCTTCTGGCCTTCGTCCGAATAGAGGTAGTTGAGATAGGCTTCGGCGACCTTGCGTGTTCCCTTCTTGTCGACATTGCCGTCGACGATGGCGACCGGCGGGTCGGCGCGAATGGAGAAGGTCGGTGTCACGATCTCGAACTGGTCGGGACCGAGTTCCTCGAGCGAAAGATAGGCTTCGTTTTCCCAGGCGAGCAGCACATCGCCGAGGCCGCGCTGGACGAAGGTGGTCGTGGCGCCGCGGGCGCCGGTGTCGAGAACCGGAACGTGCTGCAGCAGTTTCGCAACGTAATCCTGCGCCTTGGCTTCGTCGCCGCCGTTGGCCTGCTTCGCCCATGCCCAGGCGGCAAGGAAGTTCCAGCGCGCGCCGCCCGATGTCTTCGGGTTCGGGGTGATGACCTGCACGTCGTCCTTGACCAGGTCGCCCCAATCCTTGATGCCCTTCGGGTTGCCCTTGCGGACGAGGAAGACGATCGTCGACGTATAAGGCGTCGAATTGTTGGGGAACTTGGTCTTCCAGTCGGCCGGGATCTTGCCGGTCGCCTTGGCGATGGCGTCGATATCGCCTTCGAGGGCAAGTGTCACGACATCGGCGTCGAGGCCGTCGATGACGGAGCGGGCCTGGGCGCCGGAGCCGCCATGCGATGCCTGGATCGTCACGGTTTCACCGCTGTCCTTTTGCCACTTGGCGGCAAAGGCGGCATTGAAATCCTTGTACAATTCGCGGGTCGGATCGTAGGAAACGTTAAGAAGCGTCTGATCCGCGAATGCCGGAGCGATGCCCCCGATTGCGAAGCTGCCTGCCATGACCGCCGCCGCGAGGAGCCGGGTGAACCGTTGTGTCTGCATGGGAACCCTCCTGTTTGTGTGTTAACTCTATCAATTCAGTCGTATAATGAAACGAAGTTTCTTCCCGTTCCAGTCGGGCTGTTAGAATGTCATTCCATTTGAGAGGCGGTTTCGAAATGGACGTGCCGAAGTTGGCCGCGGCCAATCGATCGTCGCCCGCCGTCGTGTCGCGGGAGCGTGTTTTTTTGGCCACAGTTCCTCCACGAAAGCGACATGATGGTGCTGATTTTTGCCAAGATTTTGCCGCGATGACACTTGCGGATTCCTATATGGCCTCCGTTGCGGTCGTATTCGCCGACCGCAACGCGGGGGCAACCCTTGAAGTGCGCCTCGCATTCCAAACCTGTTAAGGGCAATTCAAAATGAATATCAGGACGATCCTTTTTGCCTCCGTTGCCGCCCTTGCCGCGGCCTCCGGAGCCCGTGCAGCCGACGCCATCGTGGCGGCGGAACCCGAGCCCGTGGAATATGTTCGCGTTTGCGACGCCTACGGTACCGGCTATTTTTATATTCCGGGGACGGAAACATGCCTTTCGATCGGCGGTTACATCCGTACTGAAGTGCGTTTCGGTGACCATATTTCCGGCGACTCCGACGTAGACTTCTGGACTCGCGGTCAGGTCACCTTCCAGGCCAAGAACGACACCGAGTACGGCACGCTCACCGGCGTCATCACGCTGCGTTACAATGTCGACAATGCCACCGACCAGGAAGCATTGCTCGATGAAGGCTATATCGACATTGCCGGTTTCCGCGTCGGTAAGCTGTACAGCTGGTGGGATGACGACATGAGCGGGGAGACCGATACGCTCGCCAGCAACGAGACGACCCACAACTCGATCCGTTATCAGTACGAGGCCGGCGCTTTCGCGGCCGGCATCTCGGTCGACGAACTGGAAGACGACTACGCCACCAAGCCGGGCGACGGCCCGAACAACTTTGGTGTCGCAGGCCAGGTCTCCTACAAGGCCGGCGCCATCAGCGCTTACCTGCTTGCCGGCTATGACACCGACACCAGCGAAGTCGCTGTCCGCGGTATCGTCTATGCCGACATCGGCCCGGGCACGCTCGGCATTGCCGGCGTATGGGCAAGCGGCGCCAACTACTACTACGAAGAGTCCGAATGGACGATCGCAGCAGAATATGCCTTGAAGATCAACGACAAGTGGTCGGTCACCCCCGGCTTCCAGTACTTTGAAAACATCGCCCTCGAGGCTGACGGTAACGGCTTCACCGGCGGCAGCGCCTATACCACAGGTGTCACCATCGACTACCGTATCGTCGACGATCTGCGTTCGAAGCTCAGCGTGCAATATCACGATGAGGACGAAGGCGACGACGAAGTGTTCGGCTTCCTGCGCTTCCAGCGCGATTTCTAAGATAGTCTGATTGCAGACGAGCGGGCGCGACCTTCGGGCCGCGCCTTTTTTATGATGCCGAAAAGTGTGAGCGGTTTTCGGGACGACATCATGCTCTCGCTATTGAATTTGGACGTCACACCCGTGAATCGGCGATGAAATCGGAATAGAATTCGTCGACCGTCCTTGCCTTTCGCATGGCGGCAAGCACGCCGTCCGATTGCAGCCGCCTGGCGATGGCAGACAGCACGTTCAGATATTCGCCGCGATTGTTTTCTCCAAAGAGCAGCACGAAGGCAATGTCGGTCGGGATATCGTCGATCGCTTCGAAATCCAGTGGTTGGGCGAAGCGGATGAGAAGGCCGCACGGGCTGGTCATGCCGTCGATCGCCGCATGCGGGATGGCGATACCGTTGCCGATGCCGGTGGAACCGAGCTTCTCACGCACTTCGAGCGCCTTCAGGATGGTCTGGCCATCGACGGAGAATGCCTTGGCCGCCTTGTCGGCGATGGTCTGCAGCGCGCGCCATTTGGTCGGCGCCGACACGCCGATGAAGGTGTGTTCCGGCCGGATGATGTTCAGAAGGTTCATGTCATTCTCAATACTCTTCGGGCAGCGGGAGGGAGGGGATGTCAATCCGGTTCCCTGAGCCGGTAGCCGACGCCGGTCTCGGTCGTGATATAGTGCGGCTGGTCCGGAAGCTGCTCGACCTTTTGCCGCAGCTGCCGGATATAGACGCGCAGATACTGCACATCCGCCGCCGGCCCCCATACCTGCTTTAAAAGAAACTGGTGTGTCAGCACCTTACCGGCGTGCTGGGCGAGCACGCGCAGGATGTCGTATTCCTTCGGCGACAGCTTTATTTCCCGGCCGTCGACCTTGACGATGCGCTTGACGAGATCGATCGACAGCCCGCCGGTCTGGAAGATTGCCTTTTCGCCCTGCTGCTGCAGGCGGTGGCGCAGCGCCACGCGGATGCGGGCGCCGAGCTCGTTGATGCCGAAGGGCTTGGTGACGTAATCGTCGGCGCCGCTTTCCAGCGCCTTGACGATACCGGCCTCGTCGGTGCGGCTGGAGAGAATGACGACCGGCATGGAAAGCCCTTCGTCGCGCCACGCCTGCAGCAAGTCGTGGCCTGATGTATCGGGCAGGCCGAGGTCGAGCACGATGAGGTCGGGCATGTCGGCGGCGACCGACTGACGGGCGGCGCTGGCGTTCGGCGCCTCCTGCACCTCGTAGCCTTGCGCGGTCAGGCCGACGCGGAGCAGCTTGCGGATCGGAGGCTCGTCGTCGACGACGAGGATTTTGACGGCTGAACCGGTCATTTGAGTTCATCCAGTTTTGGAATGTCGGTGGGTTTCGGCAGGCGGATGGTGAAGACAGCGCCCGGACGGCCCGTCCGGTTGCCGGCGGTGATCGTGCCCCCCATCGCCTCGATGAAGCCGCGACAGATGGAAAGGCCAAGCCCGGTGCCGGCGCGCACCTGATCGCCCTTGCGCACGCGGTAGAAGGTATCGAAGACGCGGGTAAGATCGGCCGGTGGAATACCCGGGCCTTCGTCCGAGACCTGCACGACGACGTTGTCGGCATCGGCCCAGCCCTCGATGTGGATGACCGATCCCTCGGGCGCGTATTTTGCGGCATTGTCGAGAAGGTTGAAGATCACCTGTTCGAACAGGACGGGATCGACGCGTACCATCGGCAGGTCGGCGGGAATGCTCATCTCGGTCTTGTGGTGATCGAGGATCTTTGCGGCACGGCGCAGCGCGCTGCCGACGATGTCTCCGGCATAATGCAGCGCGTGGTTCGGCTCCATCGCGCCGGATTCGATCTTGGTCATGTCGAGCAGGTTGGCGATGAAGCGGTTGAGGCGTTCGGATTCGTCGACGACGGTCGACAGCAGGTCGCTGCGGTCCTCCTCCGGCATCGAGGCGAAATAATCGCGTAACGTGCCGGCGGCGCCGAGGATGGCGGCAAGCGGCGTCTTCAGGTCGTGCGAGATCGACGTCAGCAGGGCCGAGCGCAGCCGGTCCGCTTCGGCCGCAAGCCGTGCCCGGTCGACATCGGCAACAAGCTGGATGCGTTCGATGGCAAGGGCCGCCTGATCGGCCAGCGCATCCAGCAGCCGCTGTTGCTCCGGCGTCAGCAGCGGCCCGTCGCGGCGGTCGCTATCGAGGCCGATGACGCCGACGGCGGTGCGCCCGGTTCGGAGCGGCACATAGAGGCGCTTGGCGCCGGGCAGGGTGTCGGCGCCGCGGCCGGCGGCATGATTGTGCTCCCAGGCCCAGCGGGCCGCGGCGATATCGGCATCGTCGAGCGTGTCATCGGGGGGATAACCGGCCTTGACGGCGATACCGCCCTCTTCCGGCAGCAGCAGCACGACGCGGACCTTCAGCATCGAGGCGAGCTGGAAGGCCGTCGCCCAGAGCACGTCGTCGAGCGTGCCGGTGCCGGCGAGTTTTTTAGAGAAGAGATAGAGGTCCTCGGTCGTGCGCGCCCGCTGGCGGGCGGCCGCCGCCTGGCGCTGCACGGTCGCGGTCAGGTTGCTGGCGATGATGGCGACGCCCAGGAAGAAGAAGAGCGCAAGTACGCTTTCCGGATCGCTTATCGTCAACGTGTAGCGCGGCGGCAGGAAGAAGAAATTGAAGGAAAGCGCGCTGAGGATGCAGCTGTGAAGGGCCGGCCGCAGGCCGTGGAGGACGGCGGAGGTCAGCACCGCCATCAGGAAGACGAGGGCGAGGTTGCGCACGTCGAGCACCTGGTCGAGCACGACGCTGACGCCGAGCGCGATGGCGACATAGCTGGTCGCCAGCAGGTAAGCCCTGAAATCCAGTGGCGGCGGGGTGGCGGCCGCCCTGACGCCGCGCGCGGTGGTGCCGTCCTTCTCGTTGCCTGAAATGACATGGACGCTGATCTCGCCGGTCTTGCGGATCAGCTCGTCGGTGATCGAACGGCTCCACCAGTCGCGCCATGTCGGCTTCTTCGGGGCGCCGATAACGATGTGGGTGACGTTGTTGGCGGTGGCGTGGCGGACGAGCTCTTCGGCTACCTCGCGGCCGGGAATGGTGATCGCTTCGCCGCCGAGCTGCTCGGCAAGGCGCAGCGTGGCGGCGACGATATCGCGCTCGGCTTCCGTCAGACTGATCGAGCGGTTGGTCTCGATATAGACGGCCGCCCAGGGTGCGCGCAGCCGCGAGGCCATGCGGGCGGCATAACGCACCAGCGAGGCGGAGCGCGGATGGTGGTCGACCGAGACGAGAACGCGTTCGCCCGCCGCCCAGGGGCCCGATATGGCATGGGCCTGCATATGCGTGAGCAGCTGGTCGTCGACGCGCTGGGCAGTCTTGCGGAGCGCAAGCTCTCGCAGTGCCGTCAGGTTGCCGGGGGTGAAATAATTGCTCAGCGCACGTTCGGCGGTGCGCGGCATGTAGACCTTGCCGTCATGCAGACGCTTGATCAGATCATCCGGCGTCAGGTCGATGATCTCGACGTCGTCGGCAAGGTCGATAATCGAGTCCGGCACCGTCTCGCGCACGCGGATGCGGGTGATCTGCGAGACGACGTCGTTCAGGCTTTCGACATGCTGGATATTCAGCGTCGTATAAACGTCGATGCCGCGATCGAGCAATTCCTTGACATCGAGATAGCGCTTCGGATGGCGGCTGCCCTCGGCATTGGTGTGGGCGAGTTCGTCGACCAGCACAAGATCCGGCCGGCGGGCGAGGATGCCGTCGAGGTCCATTTCCTCGAGCGGCCGGCCCTTGTAGCTGATTTCAACGCGGGGGATGATCTCGAAGCCGGCGACGAGCGCCTCGGTCTCCTTCCGGCCATGAGTTTCGACAACGCCGATGACGACATCGAGACCGTCGGCCATCTTGGCGCGGCCGGAGACGAGCATCTCGTAGGTCTTGCCGACACCGGGGGCGGCACCGAGGAAGATCTTCAGACGGCCGCGCGACTCCGCCCGGGCTTTTTCAAGAAGCGCATCGGGCGAGGGCCTGCCGGCCTGGTCGCGATTGTCGTCTGGCATGCGTGTGGTCTTTCTGCAGATGGCTGCCGAGAATGCGTTACGTCTCGTATCCCTCATTAAGTCAGTTGCGCAGCCCCCACCCTCCGTCATGCTCGGGCTTGACCCGAGCATCTACATCGCGTCCACCAGCGGCGACGGCATGGATCCTCGGGTCAAGCCCGAGGATGACGGAGGGTGGTGTTGGCCTTCTCGCCAAACTCGCCCTGGCCTACAGAGGCGCCCTCAGCCTTCCGACGTCACCGAGTCATAGAAGCATCAAGGCTCTGGTTCAACGCCAGAACATTGACTGTGGGTTCGCCGAGAATGCCGATTTCGCGGGCATGAACCACACCGTCGACCAGCGCCTTGACCTTGGCCTCATCAACACCACGTGCCTTGGCGACGCGCGCCACTTGAAAGTAGGCAGCCTCCGGCGAGATATCGGGATCAAGGCCACTGCCCGAAGCGGTGACGAGGTCGGCGGGCACCTCCGCGTTCGGGTTCGTCGCCTTGGCGGTCTCGTAGTCGCCCTTGACGCGGTCGATCAGCTTCTGGCTGGTCGGGCCGAGATTCGAACCGCTGGAGGCAGCCGCATTGTAGCCGTCGCCGGCGGCCGAAGGGCGGCCGTGGAAATACTTGTCGCTGGTGAAGGCCTGGCCGATCAGCGTCGAGCCGATCACCTGGCCGTTCTTCTCGATCAGGCTGCCGTTCGCCTGGGTCGGGAAGAGGGCCTGGGCAGCACCCGTCATGGCGAGGGGATAGAGAAGACCGGTGATGGCGGTGGTGGCGACGATCATGACGATTGCCGGACGAAGTTCTTTGAACATTGTCTTACTCCTTGGAGTGTTCAGGCGAGTCCGAGGGCTGCGACGGCCATGTCGATCGCCTTGATGCCGATGAAGGGGACGATGATGCCGCCGGCACCGTAGATCAGCAGGTTGCGCGACAGTAGCGAGCCGGCGCCGATCGGACGGTAGCGGACACCTTTCAGCGACAGCGGGATCAGCGCGATGATGATCAGGGCATTGAAGATGATCGCCGAGAGGATGGCGCTTTGCGGCGTCGACAATCCCATGACGTTGAGCACGCCGAGCTGCGGGTAGAAGGTCAGGAACATCGCCGGGATGATGGCGAAATACTTGGCAATGTCGTTGGCGATCGAAAACGTCGTCAGCGCGCCGCGCGTCATCAGGAGCTGCTTGCCGATCTCGACGATCTCGATGAGCTTCGTCGGATCGCTATCGAGATCGACCATGTTGCCGGCCTCGCGGGCGGCGACCGTGCCGGTGTTCATGGCGACGCCGACATCGGCCTGGGCGAGCGCCGGCGCATCGTTGGTGCCGTCGCCGCACATGGCGACGAGCTTGCCCTTCGACTGTTCCTCGCGCATCAGCGCCAGCTTCATTTCCGGCGTTGCCTGGGCGAGGAAGTCGTCGACGCCGGCCTCGGCGGCAATGGCGGCTGCCGTCAGCGGGTTATCGCCTGTGATCATCACGGTGCGAATGCCCATGCGGCGCAGCTCGGTGAAGCGCTCGCGGATACCGCCCTTGACGATATCCTTCAGCTGTATGACGCCGAGCAGCCTGCCGTCGCGGGCAACTGCCAGCGGTGTGCCGCCTGATTTGGCGATTTCGTCGGCGATCGACTGCAGTTCGCGCACCACCTCGCTGCCGTTTTTCGAGGACGAATCGCCGTTGACATAGGCCAGCACGGCATCGACCGCACCTTTGCGGATCGAGGCTCCTTCGAGATCGACGCCGCTCATGCGGGTCTGGGCGGTGAAGGCCACGAAGGTTGCTTTCAGGCTTGCCATGTCGCGGCCGCGGATCGCGTATTTCTCCTTGGCGAGCACGACGATCGAACGACCTTCCGGCGTTTCGTCGGCAAGCGAGGCGAGCTGGGCGGCATCGGCGAGATCCTGTTCGGAAACGCCGCGGACCGGACGGAAGCTCGTCGCCTGGCGATTGCCGAGCGTGATCGTGCCCGTCTTGTCGAGCAGCAGCGTGTCGACGTCGCCGGCAGCTTCGACCGCGCGGCCGGACATGGCGAGCACGTTGAAGCGGACGAGGCGGTCCATGCCGGCGATGCCGATTGCCGAGAGCAGTGCGCCGATCGTCGTCGGGATCAGGGTGACGAAGAGGGCGACGAGCACGATGATCGGGATCGAGCCGCCGGCATAGATGGCAAAGCTCGGGATCGTCGCGGTGGCAAGCACGAAGATCAGCGTCATGCCGGCAAGCAGGATGTTGAGTGCGATCTCATTCGGCGTCTTCTGGCGTTCGGCGCCTTCGACGAGCGCAATCATCCGGTCGATGAAGGTCGAGCCGGCAGCGGCGGTGATGCGGACACGGATCCAGTCGGAGAGTACCTGCGTGCCGCCGGTGACGGCCGAGCGGTCGCCGCCGGATTCGCGGATGACAGGGGCGGATTCGCCTGTTATCGCCGCTTCGTTGACGGAGGCTACACCTTCGATCACTTCGCCATCCGACGGGATGATGTCGCCGGCCTCGACGAGCACGATATCGCCGACCTTAAGGCTGGTGCCCGGCACCATGCGGTAGCCGCTGCCGTTGTTGGCGGTGAGTAGCTTCGCCTGGGTTTCGGTGCGCGCTTTGCGCAGCGAATCCGCCTGCGCTTTGCCGCGGCCTTCGGCGACGGCTTCGGCGAAGTTGGCGAAGAGGACGGTGAACCAGAGCCAAAGATTGATCTGAAACGAGAAGCCGAGATTACCGTTGCCTGCTACGAAATCGCGCAGGAAGAGGACGGTGGTCAGCACCGAGACCGTGGCCACGACGAACATGACCGGGTTTCTGGCAAGCGCGCGCGGGTTCAGCTTCTTGAAAGCGGCGCCCACGGCCGGAATGAGGATGCGAGAATCCATGATGCTCGCGGATTTTGCCTGGCTCATAAGAGACTCCAGCTTTGAAACGAGGATGGCGAACCGGCGGCCGGTCAGCCCTGTAGGATTTTGAAGATGGCGGCGATGACGAGGAGCCTGCCATCATCACCAGGATGACGTCGGGGGCGCGGGTCGTCGGGCCATTCCCTCGTCCCGGCGCACCGGGACGAGGGTGGGAGCGTTGCGAAGCCTGTGACGGAGGATCATGGCATCACCTCAGAAGGTCTGGCCGGCGATCATGACCAGGTGCTCGACGATAGGGCCGAGCGCCAAGGCCGGAAAGAAGGTCAGGCCGCCGACGATCAGGATCGTGCCGACCAGCAGGCCGACGAAGAGCGGTCCATCCGTCGGGAAGGTGCCTGCCGAAGCCGGAACCGTCTTTTTGGCGATCAGCGAGCCGGCGATGGCAAGCGCCGGGATGATGACCAGGAAGCGGCCGGCGAGCATGCCGATGCCGAGCGTCACGTTGTACCAGGGCGTGTTGCCGGTCAGGCCGCCGAAAGCCGAACCGTTGTTGGCCGCAGCCGAGGTATAGGCATAGAGGATTTCGGAGAAGCCGTGCGGGCCGGCGGTGCCGATCGACGCGACGGCGGAGGGCAGCACGGTGGCGATTGCGGTAAAGACCAGCATGGCGAGCGGCAGGCAGAGAATGGCGAGAACGGCCATCTTCATTTCCTTCGCCTCGATCTTCTTGCCGAGATATTCCGGCGTCCGGCCGACCATCAGGCCGGCGACGAAGACGGCGACGATGATGAAGAGAAGGATGCCGTAGAAACCCGCGCCGACACCGCCGACAATGATTTCGCCGAGCTGCATGTTGATCAAAGGGATCAGGCCACCAAGCGCGGTGAAGCTGCCGTGCATGGCATTGACCGCGCCACAGGAAGCGGCCGTCGTAATGACCGCAAAGAGCGAAGACAAGGCAACGCCGAAGCGGACTTCCTTGCCTTCCATATTGCCGCCGCCGAGACCGAAAACGTGCATCAGCGGGTTGCCGGCAGCTTCCGCCCAATATGTGACGATGACACCTGCGAGGAACAGCACGCCCATCGTGGCAAGGATCGCCCAGCCCTGGCGCTGGTTGCCGACCATGCGGCCGAAGACGTTGGTCAAAGCCGCGCCGATCGTGAAGATTGAGACCATCTGGATGAGATTGGAGATCGCGTTGGGATTTTCGAACGGATGGGCCGAATTGGCGTTGAAGAAGCCGCCGCCGTTGGTGCCGAGCATCTTGATCGCAAGCTGCGAGGCGACCGGCCCGACGGCAATCGTCTGCTGCGCACCTTCGAGCGTGGTCGCATTGACATAAGCGCCAAGCGTCTGCGGCACGCCGAGATAGACGTAGACGATGGTCAGCACGATGCAGATCGGCAGCAGGATATAGAACGTGCCGCGGATCATATCGACCCAGAAATTGCCGATCGCCTTGCCCGACGCCCGTGCGAAGGCACGGATGAAGGCGACCGCGATCGCCATGCCGGTCGCGGCCGACAGGAAGTTCTGCACCGTGAAGCCGGCCATCTGGGTCAGATACGACATGGTGCTTTCGCCGCCATAATTCTGCCAATTGGTATTTGTGGGAAAGCTGACGGCGGTGTTGAACGAAAGCTCCGGCGGGACGGCGGCCATGCCGGCCGGATTATAGGGCAGGACGTCCTGCAGGCGAAGGAGCGCGTAGAGGACGAGGACGCCGAGGAGGTTGAACATCAGCATCGCGAAGGCATAGGAGGTCCAGTGCTGCTCTTCGCGCTCGCTGGTGCCGGCAATACGGTAAAGCCCCTGTTCGATCGGGACGAGGACCGGGGAGAGGAATGTGCGCTCTCCGTTATAGACACGCGTCATGTAACCGCCGAGCGGTTTGACGAGCACGAGCACGATCCCGCAGTAAAGCAGGATCTGAAGCCATCCGTTGAGGGTCATGGAGGTAAACTTTCAATACCCGGCTGCTTCTGGGGTCGCGCATGCGCGACCCCAGAAGCGCCAGTTCTCTTCAGAAGCGTTCTGGGCGAAGGAGAGCGTAGGTGAGGTAAACGGTGAGAAACACGGTTACGGCACCGCTCAAGACATAATCGAGGGTCATCGTCGTTTCTCCTGTCAAAGCCTGTCGCAGGCTCGGGTGTAGGCAAAGCACAGCGCAAAGAATATGATCGCCGTGCCGAGTAGAATGATATCCATTATGATCGTGACTCCTGTCGTTCTTCTTGGAGTCAGACAAGACAAAGGGCGCTGGGAGGCCGCCTTTCATGCTTTCTGGCGTGGAGACGATCTTTCGATCTCTCGGACGTCAATATGGAGCCGAAGAGCATAAAGGTTCGAGACGGGACGACAGGCCATCAATATAAAAATCTTATAAATGCCCATGCGAGGCCGCTCACCGTCGGACCAGGTTGGCGCAGTTTTCGGACGGGCCGCTGCCGGCACTGAGCCTCGGCAAGTACGAGTGAGCATTTTTTCATTTGTTGAGCAAAAGCCTTCGCAATCTGGTTGAATTGGGAAGGCTTCGGGCTTTATAGTCGGCTGCAACGCTGCCCGATGGAGTCATGGGCAAGCCATTAGGGAAGGAAACCGACGATGACCAAAGTCCGCGCGCTTGTCCTCGAGCGCCAGCATGAGCTTGCGCTCCGCGATATCGATCTGCCGCTCAAAACCGGCCCCGGCGAGGTGAAGATCAGGATCCACACGGTGGGCGTCTGTGGTTCGGACGTGCATTATTACACCCACGGCAAGATCGGCCCCTTCATCGTCAACGCGCCGATGGTGCTCGGCCATGAGGCGGCGGGCACGGTGGTCGAGGTCGGTACCGGCGTCACGAATCTGAAAGTGGGCGACCGCGTCTGCATGGAGCCCGGCATTCCCGATCCGAATTCGAAGGCAAGCCGGCTCGGCATGTACAATATCGACCCGGCCGTCACCTTCTGGGCGACCCCGCCGATCCATGGCGTGCTGACGCCAGAGGTCGTGCATCCCGCCAACTACACCTTCAAGCTGCCCGACAGTGTCAGCTTTGCCGAAGGCGCCATGGTCGAGCCCTTCGCCGTCGGCATGCAGGCGGCTGCCAAGGCGAAGATTACGCCTGGTGATACTGCCGTCGTTCTCGGCGCCGGGCCGATCGGCACCATGGTGGCGATCGCGGCGCTTGCCGGCGGCTGCGCCCGCGCGATCGTGGCTGATCTTGCCCAGCCGAAGCTCGATGTCGCCGCACAATACCAGGGCGTCATCCCGGTCAATATCCGCGAGAAGAACCTGGCCGAAGAAGTTGCCCGGCTGACCGACGGCTGGGGCGCCGATGTCGTCTTCGAATGCTCCGGTTCGCCAAAGGCCTGGGAGACGATCATGGCGCTGCCGCGCCCGGGCGGCGTCATCGTCGTCGTCGGCCTGCCGGTCAACCCGATCGGCTTCGACGTCTCGACGGCATCCACCAAGGAAATCCGCATCGAGACGGTGTTCCGCTACGCGCACCAGTATGAGCGCTCGATCGCGCTGCTCGGCTCGGGTCGCGTGGATCTGAAGCCGCTGATATCAGAGACGTTCAAATTCGAGGATTCCATCAAGGCGTTTGACCGCGCCGTCGAGGCGCGGCCGAGCGACGTGAAGCTGCAGATTGTGATGGAATAGGACGCCATACCTCTATGAGTGCTTGGCGTTCAGTTTCATCTTGCGAAAGGCAAGAGCCGCGGCTGCGACGACAGCCGCGGCTCCGACTGCGATCAGGAGATGGCGGTGAAGCGGAAGGCGGCCCAATGTCTGTTCAAGGCCGTGCCCAAACAAATAGCCCAGCGCCGTGAAGAGCTGCCCCCACACCAGCGCGGCCACGGCATTCAGGATGATGAATTTCCCGGTCGCTATTCGCGTCGTGCCGATGACGATCGGGCTGATCGTCCGCAATCCCACCAGGAAACGAAACGCAAGGATGAAGCCTGTGGGATATCTTTCCAGGAGCCGGGTTGCACGCGCCAGCGCCGGTGTCTCCATCAGCCGGCGGACGAGACCCCATCGAGCCGCATAACGGCCGGCGAAGAACCAGAACTGATCGCCGGCGAACGATCCTGCCGTTGCCGCAAGCGACGCCGACCAATAGGTCAGCAGCCCGCGGTGGGAAATCACGCCGCCAAGGAAGGCGGCTGTTTCGCCTTCGAAGGCTGAACCCAGAAATATCGCCAACAGGCCGTAGTGCTCGATCAGCAGTTCGATAGACACGCAGCTGTCCTCGGCCCGGGGTTTCTACAGCTAAACCGGCTTCAAATCCCCAAGCAGCGTCGGGATCAGCTCCGACACCGTCGGATGGATCGGCACCGACCATTGCAAGGCCGGATAGGTCGTTCCCGCATTCATCGCGTCTATGATGCCGTGGATCACCTCGTCGCCTTCGATGCCGAGGATCGCCGCACCGAGGATTTTTTTGGTCTCGGCGTCGGCGATCACCTTCATGAAGCCTTTGGTCTCGCCGCGCTCGTTGGCGCGGCCGACGCGGCTCATCGGCCGGGTCGAGATCATGATCTTGCGTCCCGAGGCACGCGCCTGCTTCTCCGTCATGCCGACGCGGCCAAGCGGCGGGTCGATATAAAGGGCATAGGCCAGGATGCGGCTCGAGACCTTGCGATCGTCGCCGTCGAGCAGGTTGGCGGCGGCGATCTCGAAATCATTGTAGGAAGTGTGGGTGAAGGCGCCGCGGCCGTTGCAGTCGCCGAGCGCTAAGATGCCGTCGACATTGGTGGCAAGCCTGTCGTCGACGGTGATATAGCCGTGCTTGTCGGTGATGACGCCGGCGGTATCGAGGCCGAGATCGTCGGTATTCGGCTTGCGGCCCGTGGCGATCAGCACATGGCTCGCATCGATTCTCGCTGAATCGGTGGCGACCGTTATTCCGTCGCTGCTCTTGGCGAAGGCGATGTCGCTGGCGCCGGTATGAATGTCGATGCCCTCCGAGCGCAGGACATCAGCGATCGCGTCGGATATATCCTCGTCCTCGCGCGATGCGAGCTTCGGGCCATGCTCGATGACGCTGACTTCGGCGCCGAAGCGGCGATACATCTGTGCGAATTCCAACCCGATATAACTGCCGCCGATGACGGCCAGATGCCGCGGCAGCGTGTCGAGATGGATGATCGAGGTGCTGGTGAGATAGTCGATATCGTTGATCCCGGGCAGGTCGGGGATGACGGGCCGCGCGCCGACATTGAGGAAGATGCGCGGTGCGTTCAGCGTCTCGCCGTTGACGCTGACGGTCTTCGGGCCCTCGAAACGGGCGTGGCCGTAAATCACGGTCATACCGTCCATGCCGGCGAACCAGCCGATCAAGCCGTTGCGGGCGTTCATGGTCACGGTTTCGGCACGGGCTTTGACCACCTTCATGTCGATGGCGATCTCGCCCTGGAGATTCACGCCGTAAACGGCGCCGTTTCTCGCGACATGGGCGGCGCGGGCGCTGGCGACCAGCGTCTTCGTCGGCATGCAGCCGGCATTGACGCAGGTGCCGCCGAGGAATTTGCGCTCGATCAGCGCCACCTTCATGCCCTTTTCGACCATCCGGGCAGCGAGGAAGGGGCCGGACTGACCGGCGCCGATAACGATGGCGTCGAAGCTCTTCATGACACGGCCACGATCAGCAGCGCGCCGATGACGGCGACGGCATCCTCGATGAGAGCAGCCGGCAGATCCTTGCCGAAGGACGCTGCGAGCCTGCCGCGGACGGCAGCACCGCCATATGTGCCGATGACGGCGCCGATCACCCCGACAATCAGCCCGCCGAAGAGCAGGCTGTTGGCGGCGCCGATCGTGGCACCTGCCAGCCCGCCCATGACAATGCGAGCGCCGAATTGCACCGGCACCTTGCGCGAAGGCGTAGATGGCAGCTGGTCGGTGATCAGTTCGACGACGGCGAGAAGCGTGAAGATCCACGGCGTCCATTGGTAAGCCATGAACGCAAGCGGCGTCTGCGAGACATCAAACCAGCCAAGCGCCGCGCCCCAGGCGACGGCGGCGGGCGCCGTCATGGCGCGAAGCCCGGCAATGACACCAATCAGCAATGCAACAAGCAGAAACATGCATGGTCCCCCCTTTTTGCCGGCTCTTGCCGCCTTCAGCGAAGGTTGCACATTGTCAGGCGCGTGGCAATTCGCCCTTTCGCGCCAAGAGGCTAGTTCGCAAAGGCGGCAATGCCGGTGATCGCCCGGCCGATGATCAGCGCGTGGATGTCGTGCGTGCCCTCATAGGTGTTGACCACTTCGAGGTTGACGAGGTGTCGGGCGATGCCGAATTCGTCGGAGATGCCGTTGCCGCCGAGCATGTCGCGGGCCGCCCGCGCAATCTCCAGCGCCTTGCCGCAGCTGTTGCGCTTGAGGATCGAGGTCAGTTCCACCGGCGGATGGCCTTCCTCCTTCATGCGGCCAAGCCGCAGACAACCCTGAAGGCCGAGCGCGATTTCCGCCGCCATGTCGGCGAGCTTCTTCTGGATCAGCTGGTTGGCGGCAAGCGGCCGGCCGAACTGCTTGCGCTCGAGCGTATATTGCCGGGCTCTCGCATAACAATCCTCGGCAGCACCGAGTGCGCCCCAGGCGATGCCGAAGCGGGCCGAGTTGAGGCAGGTGAACGGCCCTTTGAGGCCTGTCACATCAGGCAGAAGGTTTTCCTCAGGCACGAAGACCCCGTCCATCACCACTTCACCGGTGATCGAGGCGCGTAAGCCCACCTTGCCGTGGATGGCGGGAGCCGAAAGCCCTTTCCAGCCCTTTTCGAGGATGAAGCCGCGGATGAGGCCATCCTCGGTCTTTGCCCAGACGACGAAGACATCGGCGATCGGTGCGTTGGAGATCCAGGTCTTCGAGCCGGTCAGGCTGTAGCCGCCGTCGACCTTTTTGGCACGTGTAGCCATCGAGCCGGGGTCGGAGCCGTGATCCGGTTCGGTCAGCCCGAAGCAGCCGATCCATTCGCCGGTGGCGAGTTTCGGCAGGTATTTCAGCTTCTGTGCCTGCGACCCGAAGGTTTCGATCGGCACCATTACGAGTGATGACTGGACGCTCATCATCGAACGATAACCACTATCGACCTTTTCGACCTCGCGGGCGATCAGGCCGTAGGCGGTGTAACCGAGGCCGGCGCCGCCATAATCCGGCGAGACCGTCGGGCCGAGCAGGCCGAGTTCGCCCATTTCGCGGAAGATCTCAGGATCGGTCTTTTCGTTACGGAAGGCGTCGAGAACGCGGGGCGCAAGCTTTTCCTGCGCATAGGCGTGGGCAGTATCCTGCACCATGCGCTCTTCGCTGGTCAGTTGCTCCACCAGGCGGAACGGATCGGCCCAGTCGAAAACTTCGCGCGTATGCTGCATGGCGGCGTCTCCTCATCCCGGTTCAGGCTTGTCTCGCTCAAGTTGGCCATAGACCCGCCAGCCGACCGCGTCAACAGAAGGTCGTCGCGCCGAAAAGACGGGCCACGCCATCTTTTCAAAAGCGTCGGCATGATCCACTTTGCCCGCGATCGATTCTGGAACGAGGAGGCGGAAATGTCGTCAAGCGATCTGTTCGTATCGGCCGAAGGCGCCGAATGGGTGAATCCCGAGCCCGGTGTCGTCCGGCGCATCATGACCTACCTGCCCGAGATGATGATGGTGGAAGTGGCCTTCGAAAGCGGTGCCGTGGGTGCCGCCCATTCGCATCCGCACATCCAGGCGAGCTATGTCGCCGAAGGCAGTTTCGAAGTGACGATCGATGGCCGGACCGAGGTGCTCAAGCAGGGCGGCAGCTTCATCGTGCCCCCCAATCTGGTCCATGGCGTCAAGGCGCTGGAAAAGGGCCGACTGATCGATGCATTCACCCCGCACCGGGCCGAATTCCTGAAATAGCTGGTATCATGCCACTCATGATCTAAACATCCGCTCTTGCCCGGCGCGCGGGGCCGGCGGCGGTGACATAGGGCGGGACGAAGCGCGCATCCTCGCCGCGCACCGCCTCACGGAGGAAATCGATGACGGCGCGCACGCGGGGCGCCTGTTTCAGGTCGCGATGGCAAGTGATCCAGTAATGGCGCTTGAGGTCGATCTCGTCTGGCAGCACGCGCACGAGTTCGGGATAACGGCTGGCGAAGAAATAGGGCAGGATGCAGAGGCCGAGGCCGTTTCTCGTGGCAGTCAGCTGCGCGAAGATGCTGGAGCTCTGGAACTGCGGCTTGATGCGCGGGTGCACATCGCCCAGATAATCCAGGCCCGGCGCGAAGATCATTTCCTCGATATAGCTGACGAAGGGATGGCTGAGCAGGTCTTCGCGGGAGTTGATGTCAGACGCCTTGGCCAGATAATCGCGCGAGCCGTATACCTGCAGGTGGTAATCCGTCAGCTTCTCGGCGAAATACGCCCCGCCCTTCGGTTCGTCGAGCACGACGGAAAGATCGGCCTCCTTGCGCGACAGCGACATGATCTGCTGGATCGTCACCAGTTCCAGCGCCAGGTGCGGATGCTGGGCGGCAAACTGCGGCAGCACGGTTGCGAAGAAGAAATTGGCAAAACCCTCCGGCGCGCTGAGCCGCACAAGGCCGCGCTGCGCCATCGAGCCGTCGGCGAGGTCGGCGCGCAGCCGTTCGGTCTCCTGCTCCATCCTCTCGGCCGTCTCGACGAAGCGCGTGCCCATGGCGGTTAGCACGTAGCCGCGGGGATTGCGCTCGAACAGCTTGACCTTGAGGGTGAACTCCAGCCGGTCGATGCGGCGCGAGACGGTGGCATGGCTGGAGCGCAGTTGCCTGGCGGCGGTCGACAGCTGTCCGGTGCGGGCGACGGCTAGAAAAAACTGCAGATCGTCCCAAGTAAACTGCGGTGGATTGTTCATCGCGATCCTCATCTGTTCAAAAACGAACAGATACTGTTTGGAATTAGTTGTAAACCACCCGTTGCTTCAACGGGGAATTTCCGTGATCGTAAGGGCAGGGTCCGCCGCTCTGAGGAGTGCGGCTGGCCAAATCTGAACAGATCCGCAATCTGGCCAATCTCTGGGAGGAGAGAATATGCGTAAGAATTTCATTGTATCAGTTGCATTTCTGCTCGCGAGCAGCACTGCGGTACTCGCGCAGAGCGCGACCGACGGCAAGGTCAAGATCGGCATCCTGAACGATCAGTCGGGTGTCTATGCCGATTTCGGCGGCAAGTCTTCTGTCGAAGCCGCCAAGATGGCGGTCGAAGATTTCGGCGGCAAGGTGCTTGATGTGCCGGTCGAGATCGTCGATGCCGACCACCAGAACAAGCCGGATATAGCCTCCAACATCGCCCGCCAGTGGTACGACACCGAGCAGGTGGATGCGATCATGGAACTGACGACCTCGTCGGTGGCGCTCGCCGTGCAGGCGATCGCCAAGGAGAAGAAGAAGATCGATATCGTCACGGGTGCGGCCACTACGGATCTCACCGGCAAGGCCTGCTCGCCTTATGGATTCCATTGGGCCTACGACACCCATGCGCTGGCTGTCGGCACCGGCGGCGCGCTCGTCAAGCAGGGCGGCGACAGCTGGTTCTTCCTGACTGCCGACTATGCCTTCGGCTATTCGCTGGAGCAGCAGACCAGCGATTACGTCAAGGCGAGTGGCGGCAAGGTCGTCGGCGCCGTCCGCCACCCACTGTCGACCCAGGACTTTTCGTCCTTCCTGCTGCAGGCGCAATCGTCCGGCGCCAAGGTGATCGGCCTTGCCAATGCCGGCCTCGACACCTCGAACGCCATCAAGCAGGCGGCCGAATTCGGCATCACCCAAGGCGGCCAGCATCTGGCGGCACTACTCTTCACATTGGCCGAAGTCCACGGTCTCGGCCTCGATGCGGCGCAGGGGCTAACGCTGACGGAAGGTTACTACTGGAACCGCGACGACGAAAGCCGCGCCTTCGCCAAGAAATTCTTCGCCCGCACCGGCAAGATGCCGAACATGATCCACACCGGTACCTATTCAGCAGTGACGCAATATCTGAAGGCGGTGCAGAAGGCCGGCACCGACGAGACGGAAGCCGTCGCCAAGCAGATGCATGAAATGCCGGTCGACGACGTCTTCGGCCGCGGCGGCACGGTTGGCGCCAATGGCCGTATGATCCATGACATGTACCTGCTGCAGGTCAAGAAGCCTGCCGAAAGCAAGGAGCCGTGGGATTACTTCAACGTGCTCGCCACCATTCCCGGCAAGGAAGCCTATATCGATCCCGCCAAGAGCGGCTGCGATCTGGTGAAGTAAGCACGATGGCGGTTTCCGCAATTGAAACTCAGGAAAAGCCGCGGGTGGTATTGTCCGCCCGCGGCCTGCGCCGCGATTTCGGCGGCTTCACGGCCGTCAAGAACGTCGATCTCGACGTGCATGACGCGAGCGTGCATGCGCTGATCGGCCCGAACGGCGCCGGCAAGACGACGGTCTTCAACCTGCTGACCAAGTTCCTGCAGCCGACCTCAGGCACCATCACACTGATGGGCACCGACATCACCAAAACGCCGCCCGACAAAGTAGCGCGCATGGGGCTCGTTCGCTCCTTCCAGATCTCGGCGGTCTTTCCGCATCTGACCGTTCTCGACAATGTCCGGGTGGCGCTGCAGCGGCCGAACAATCTTTCCACGCAGTTCTGGCAGCCGCTGTCCGCGCTCGGCCGGCTGAACGAGCGCGCCGACGAACTGCTGGCGAGCGTCGGGCTGTCCAAGGAGCGCGATCACATCGCCGCCGATCTTTCCTATGGCCGCAAGCGCGTTCTGGAGATCGCCACCACACTGGCATTGGATCCGAAAGTGCTGCTGCTCGACGAGCCGATGGCCGGCATGGGGCAGGAGGATGTCGGCGTCGTCTCGTCGATCATCCGCGACGTCGCCCGCGACCGGGCGGTGCTGATGGTCGAACACAATCTCTCCGTCGTCGCCAATATCTGCCAGCATGTCACCGTGCTCCAGCGCGGCGAGATCCTCGCCGAGGGCGACTATGCCACCGTCAGCCAGGACGAGCGCGTGCGTGTGGCCTATATGGGCACGGAGGAGCATTGATGGCCGCTCTCCTCGAAGTCCAGGGGCTCAATGCCTGGTACGGCGAAAGCCACGTCCTGCACGGCGTCGACATGCGTGTGGCCGAAGGCGAGACGATCACCATTCTCGGCCGCAACGGCGTCGGCAAAACGACGACGCTGCGCACCATCACCGGCATCGTGCGGTCCCGTAAGGGCAAGATCAGCTTTGCCGGCAGTGATATGATGCAGGTGCCGCTGCACAAGACGGCGCATCGGGGCATCGGCTTCGTGCCGGAGGAGCGCGGCATCTTCTCGACGCTTACCGTTTCGGAAAACCTGCTGCTGCCGCCTGTCGTGGCAGCGGGCGGCATGACGCTCGACGAGATCTATGAGCTCTTCCCCAATCTCTACGAGCGCCGCGGCAGCCCGGGCACCAAACTATCAGGCGGCGAGCAGCAGATGCTGGCGATCGCCCGGATCCTGCGCACTGGCGTCAGGCTGCTCATTCTCGACGAACCGACGGAGGGGCTTGCCCCCGTTATCGTCCAGCGCATCGGCGAGGTGCTGAAGAAACTCAAGGAGCGCGGCATGACGATCCTGCTCGTCGAGCAGAATTTCCGTTTCGCCAGCCGTATTGCCGATCGCTTCTATCTGATGGATCATGGGCAGATGGTGTCGGAATTCCCGGTCGGTGAACTGCCGCAGCGCATGGATACGCTGCACAAGGTTCTGGGAGTGTGACCAGATGACGATGATCTTCGGCATTCCCCTGCAGGCGCTGCTCGGCCAGCTGCTGATCGGCCTGATCAACGGCTCGTTCTACGCGCTGCTCAGCCTCGGCCTCGCCATCATCTTCGGCCTGCTTAGGGTGATCAACTTCGCCCATGGCGCGCAATATATGCTCGGCGCCTTCGTCGCCTACCTGCTGCTGACCTATGCCGGCATCGGCTACTGGCCGTCACTGATCCTGGCGCCCGCTATCGTCGGCCTTGCCGGCGCTATCATCGAGCGGCTGTTCCTGCGGCAGCTCTATGATCTCGATCCGCTCTACGGCCTGCTCTTCACCTTCGGGCTGGCGCTCGCGGTCGAGGGCACCTTCCGTTATCTCTACGGCTCTTCCGGCCAGCCCTATGCGACACCGGCGGCCCTTGCCGGCGGGGCCAATCTCGGCTTCATGTTCCTGCCGATCTATCGCGGCTGGGTGGTCGTCGTCTCGCTCGTCGTCTGCCTCGGCACATGGCTGCTGATCGAAAAGACCAAGCTCGGCGCCTATCTCAGGGCCGCCACCGAAAATGCCGTTTTGGTGCAGGTCTTCGGCGTCAACGTGCCGGTGCTGTTGACGCTAACCTATGCGCTCGGCGCCGGTCTCGCCGCCTTTGCCGGCGTGCTGGCGGCGCCGATCTACCAGGTCTCGCCGCTGATGGGCTCGAACATGATCATCGTCGTTTTCGCCGTCGTCGTCGTCGGCGGCATGGGATCGATCATGGGCGCGATCATCACCGGTTATGTGCTCGGCATCGCCGAGGGTCTGACCAAGGTCTTCTATCCCGAGGCGTCGAACATCGTGATCTTCGTCATCATGGCGATCGTGCTTCTCATCAGGCCCGCGGGCCTCTTCGGACGGGATGCCTGACATGGCCGACATCACCGACACCATCCGAACGGAAAAAAGCCGGACCGCCCTTTCGGTGCAGGCGGGCTTCCTGCTGGCCGGGCTGCTGCTCCTGCTGCTGGCACCGTTCTTCTTCTATCCGATTTTCCTGATGAAGCTGCTCTGCTTCGCGCTCTTTGCCTGCGCCTTCAACCTGCTGCTCGGCTATACTGGCCTGCTTTCCTTCGGCCATGCCACCTTCTTCGGCGGTGCTGCCTATTTCACCGCTTATACGGTGAAGGCATGGGGCTTGCCGCCGGAACTCGGCATCCTGATCGGCGTGGCGGGTGCGGCGTTTCTCGGGCTCGTCATGGGTTTCTTCGCCATCCGCCGGCAGGGCATCTATTTCGCGATGATCACGCTGGCTCTGTCGCAGATGTTCTTCTTCTTCTGCCTGCAGGCGAAGTTCACCGAGGGCGAGGACGGCATCCAGTCCGTGCCGCGCGGCCATCTCTTCGGCTTCATCGATCTGAACAGCTCGACCAACATGTATTATTTCGTGTTGGCCGTGTTCATCATCGGCGTGCTGATCATCTGGCGCTTCATCAATTCACCCTTCGGCATGATCCTGAAATCAATCCGTGAGAACGAGCAACGGGCGATCTCGCTTGGCTATTCCGTGGCGCGCTACAAGCTCGGCGCCTTCGTCATGTCGGCAGCGCTTGCCGGGCTCGCGGGCGCGGTGAAATCGATCGTTTTCCAGTTTGCGACGCTGACCGACGTCGCCTGGCAGATGTCGGGCGAGGTGATCCTGATGACGCTGCTCGGCGGCATCGGCACGCTGATCGGCCCGCTCTTCGGCGCCGGGCTGGTGGTGGCGCTGGAAAACTACCTCGCCACGTCGGAATTCCCGGTGACGATCATCACCGGCATCGTCTTCATGGTCTGCGTGCTGATCTTCCGCCGTGGCATCATCGGTGAATTCTACGCCTCTCGGCTGGGGCGGAAACTGGGCTTCGTCTATCGCCGCTGAACGGGCGGACCTCTCTCTTTCCGGGAAGAATTACTTTTCCCCGGAAAAGAGACGGGCGGCGACGCTGCGACTCTTCCTCTCCCCGTGCTGCGGGGAGAGGAAAGCGGCAAGCATCTGGAGTCTCGTGCGGGGCATGGATCGTTACGACTATATCATCATCGGGGCAGGCAGCGCCGGCTGCGTGCTCGCCAACCGGCTGTCGGCCGATGGCAGGAGCCGGGTACTGCTGCTCGAAGCCGGCGGCAGCGACAATTATCACTGGATCCATATTCCAGTCGGTTATCTCTATTGCATCAACAATCCGCGCACCGACTGGTGCTTCACCACGGCGCCGGAAGCGGGGCTGAACGGCCGGGCGCTGAGCTATCCGCGCGGCAAGGTGCTCGGCGGTTGTACGTCGATCAACGGCATGATCTACATGCGCGGTCAGGCGCGCGACTACGACCTCTGGCGGCAGATGGGCTGCAGCGGCTGGGGCTGGGACGATGTTCTGCCATTCTTCCGCAAGTCGGAGGATTTTTATCGCGGCGAAGACGAGATGCATGGTGCCGGCGGCGAATGGCGGATCGAGAAAGCGCGGGTGCGCTGGGCCGTGCTCGATGCCTTCCAGCTGGCTGCCAGGGAAGCCGGCATTCCGGAGACCGCGGATTTCAACCGCGGCAGCAACGAGGGCTCCGGCTATTTCGACGTCAATCAGCGTTCCGGCATTCGCTGGAACACGTCGAAGGCCTTCCTGCGCCCGGCGATGAAACGCTCCAACCTGACCGTGCTCACCAAGGCGCAGGTCCGGCGGCTGCTGGTGGAGGAAGGCGCCGTTGCCGGCGTCGAATTCCAGCATCGGGGCTTGGCGAAACGCGCCTATGCCGCGAAAGAAACCGTCCTTTCGGCCGGTTCTATCGGCTCTCCGCATATCCTGGAACTGTCGGGCATCGGCCGGGGCGAGGTTCTCAGCCAAGCGGGCGTCGATGTCGTCACCGAAGTCAAGGGTGTCGGTGAGAACCTGCAGGACCATCTGCAACTGCGTCTGGCCTATAAGGTCACGGGCGTTCCGACGCTGAACGAGAAGGCGACGAAGCTAATCGGCAAGGCGGCGATCGGGCTCGAATATCTCGTCCGCCGCTCCGGGCCGATGGCGATGGCGCCGAGCCAGCTCGGCATCTTCACTCGATCGGGCCCGGACCGGGAAACGCCCGACCTGCAATATCATGTGCAGCCGGTCTCGCTGGAAAAGTTCGGCGATCCCGTCCATCCTTTTCCGGCGATCACCGCGAGCGTCTGCAACCTCAGGCCGGAAAGCCGCGGTTCTGTCCACCTCTCGAGCCCGGATTTTGCCGCCCAGCCGACGATCAGCCCTAAATACCTCTCGACGCAGCGCGATCGTGACATAGCTGTCCGTTCAATACGGTTGACGCGCAAGATCGTCGCGCAGCCTTCGTTTGCGCGGTTCAGGCCGGAGGAATTCAAGCCGGGGCCTGCCTATCAGACGGAGGCCGATCTGGAGCGGGCGGCGGGCGAGATCGGCACGACGATCTTCCATCCCGTCGGCACCTGCCGCATGGGCGCCGACAGGGACAGCGTCGTCGATCCCAGGCTGAGATTCCGGGCGCTCGGCAAGCTCAGGATCGCCGACGCCTCGGTGATGCCGTCGATCACCTCGGGCAACACCAATTCGCCGACCATCATGATCGCCGAAAAGGCGGCAGCAATGATCCTCGAAGACAATCGATAGGAGAAGACCATGGCAAGGATCGCATTCATCGGCCTCGGCAACATGGGTGGGCCGATGGCGGCCAATCTGGTCAAATCAGGCCACGAGGTCCTGGGCTTCGATCTCGCGGCTTCGGTGCTGAAGGCGGCCGAGGAGAGCGGCGTCAAGCCGGCAAGCCATGCCAGCCAGGCGGTCAAGGACGCGGAGATCGTCATATCAATGCTGCCGCAGGGCAAGCACGTGCTGACGGCCTGGACCGATATCCTGCAGACTGCGGCTCAGGGCACGCTGGTCATCGATTGCTCGACCATCGATGTCGAAAGTAGCCGCAAGGCGCATGAAATGGCCAAGGCCGCCAGCTGCTTGTCGCTCGACGCTCCCGTCTCCGGCGGCACGGGTGGGGCGACCGCGGGCACGCTGACCTTCATGGCCGGCGGCTCGGAAGAAGCCTTCGCAAGGGCAAAACCAATCCTCGAGGCCATGGGAAAGAAGATCGTCCATTGTGGCGAGGCCGGCGCCGGCCAGGCGGCGAAGATCTGCAATAACATGATCCTCGGTATCTCGATGGTGGGCGTCTGCGAAGCCTTCGTGCTCGCCGAGAAACTTGGCCTCTCGCATCAGGCGCTGTTCGACGTCGCCTCGACCTCGTCGGGCCAGTGCTGGTCGATCAATACCTATTGTCCGGTGCCCGGACCGGTGCCGAACTCGCCCGCAAACAATGGCTACAAACCGGGTTTTGCCGCGGCACTAATGCTGAAGGATCTCAGGCTCTCGCAGGAGGCGGCCCTGGCGAGCGGCGCCTCCACCCCGCTCGGCGCGGAAGCAGCACAGCTTTATGCGCTTTTCGAAAAGCAGGGCAATGGCGGAAGGGATTTTTCCGCCATCATCGAGATGTTCCGCGAGAAGGCGTAGGCACCGCGGCATCAAATCAACCCTTCGACACCGAGAAGCTGAGGCTGCTATTGCCGAGCAGGATGTCGATCTCGCCGGGTTCGGTCAGTTCGATCGCGCCGCTCAACGTGCCTGTGGTGATGAGCGCACCCGTCTTCAGCGATGTCTCGGGGCGCAAGCCGTCATTAGCGTAATCGACGAGCCAGGTGAGAACGTCGCCCTTCGGATGCTGTGCTGGACCATCATAGATCATGCGGCCGGCATGGGTGACCTTGAGCGGTGTTCCGCCGGCGGTGTCGACGACGCCTTTTTCGACCTCCGGGCCGAGCACATAGCCGCTATTGCCGAGCCGGTCGGCGACGAACAGCAGAAACGAAACGCTGCCGCTTTCCCTGATGGCGCTCACCAGCAGTTCAGCGCCGAGATAGACAGCGGAGATCGCCTCGACCACCTCGGCGCGGCTGTAGGGAGCGCCTGTGCGGATCGGCAGGTCCCTGCCAAGACGGACGGCGATCTCGGTCTCGAATTTCAGGCCCGGATACCAGGGAATGTCAGCGCCTGAGACGGCTTCGGCATAGGGATGCAGCGGGCCGGTGACCGCCTGGCCCCGCGGCGAGACCGTCACCTTCCAGGCATTGCTCGAAATACCGTCCGCGGCGGCAAGCAAGTCCTGTGCCTCCATCGCCTGATCGAGATCGGCTGGCAGCGCGAACGTGTCCGTTGCCTCCTGACGACCGGCCTGCCGCAGGCTGTGAAGCCCGGCTGCAAGGGCGCGCGGATCGAATGTCTCTGTCATGCTATCTCCTCGACCTGATTTTCGAGGTGCACACTAATCACAAGACAAGGATGAACAAGGTCTGTTCTTGGAAAAGCTCCTATTCCATCGCCGCGTACCAGCGAGTGCGATAGGCGGTCAGTCCGGGGATATCGGTCGGCGGAATATGCGTCTCGGCGCTCGACACCGGCCGGATGCCGGTCAGAAGGGCGGCACCCTGGCTGGTGCCGGTCGAACCTGGAAGCGCCATGACCTCGCGGCCGGTCAGGACCGCCAGCAGTTGGAGATAGGTCTCATTTAGCGCAAACGGCCCTTCGACGATAGCCGGGCCTTTGGCGCCGATCAGTCCGAGGCAGGCATCGGTCATCAAAGCGAGATAGAGGCAGGCAGCGGCAAAGCGCTCCTCGCGGCTTGCTTCTTCGGCACCGATCCAGCGGCTTGCCTTTCCTGGGAAAGGCCCGGAACCGAGGGCGATATTTGGCAGCAGCATCATGCCCTTAGCGATGACTGGACCGATTGCCGCCTGAGCGGCTTCTGCGTCGACAGGGCCGATCTCGGCCGAAAGGATCTCGAATTCCCGCCCACCCATGAAACGGGAAGAGGGGACGGCCCGGCCATAGGCATCGACATTGGCGAGGGTATCGCGTTTCGGATCGAGATGATCGAGATCGCCGCCGACGCCGAAATTGATGACCCATGTGCCTGTGGAGACGACGGCAAAGGGTGCCTCCCGATGAACCAGATGCGGCAGCAGCGAGGCATTGGAATCGTGAATGCCGCAATAGACCGGCACGGGCGCGGCAAGGCCGAGCTCAGCGGCGATGTCGGGCAGGACCGGGCCGAGCGCATCGAAGGCGGAGCGGATCGGCGCCATGAGGCCGCGGATGGCGAGCCTGTCGACGAGTGAGGAATAGCGGCCGGCCCTCGGGTTCCAGAGGTCGGTGTGGCAGCCGAGCGAAGTCAGCTCATTGGCGGCCACACCCGTCAGCCGCGCCGTCCAGTATTGCGCATAGGTGAGGATGGCCGCCACCTCTGCGAATTCCTCGGGAAAGGTGGTCTTCTGGTAGTGCAACTGCGCGCCGACGTTGAGACCCATCGCCAGGCGCGGCGAGAAGGTTTCGTCGAAGGAGGGGCGCAGTGCGGTATAGGCATCGCGGATTTCCTGCGGATATTCGTGTTCATAATCGATGACAGGCATGGCAAGCGTGCCGTCCCGGGCAAGGAGTGCTGCGGAGGCGCCATGGGTGGTGATCGAAATGGCGTCGAAGCCGGGCTCGCGCGCGAGGCTCTTCAGCGCATCGAGCGCAAAGGTCCAGAGAGCCTCTACGTCGTAATGCGGATAGAGACCGGTTTTGATCGTGATATTCGGCCGCTTCAACACGGCGATCTCGGCGCCCGTCTCGCTGTCGAGCACGACGACCTTGGCATTGGTCTTGCCGATGTCGAGGACGGCGATGCGGCGATAGGAGGTAGTGTTCATGGCATATGGAAGACGGTGACCAGGTCGCTCTGGACCGGCGAATTATCGGGATTGGTCGCCATGATATCGGCCATATAAGCCCACCATTTCTTCATGACAGGATGGTCCGGCAGGCTCGCCATCGTGTGATCAGTGGACCGCGTCAACACGCCGAACAGCGTGTTGGTCTCGCGGTCGAGATAGATGGAATAGTCGCTGGCGCCTGACTTGTGCAGGAGATCGACCAGTTCCGGCCAGATCTCGTCATGCCGCCTGCGATATTCGGCTTCCATGCCGGGGTTGAACTGCATCTTGAAAGCGTGTTTTTCTAAAGTCATCGGGAGCTCATGAGCTTGATACGGCGGACGATGATCGGAATCGCGATGGTGATGATCAAAAGCAGGCCGATGAAGATCGACATGACGATGCCGGGCACGTTCAGCAGGCCGAGGCCGAAGGTGACGAGGCCCATCACGAAGGCAGCGATGACAACGCCGACGATCGTGCCGGAGCCGCCGAGGATCGAGATGCCGCCGAGCACGACCATGGTGACGACCTCGAGTTCCCAGCCCTGGGCGATCGACGGCCGGGTCGAGCCGAGGCGCGAGGTCAGGCAGACGGCGGCGATGCCGCTCATGACGCCGGTCAGCAGGAAGAGGATGAATTTGACGCGCTCGACCGGAATGCCGGAGAAGCGGGCGGCGAAGTCGTTGTTGCCGATCGCATAGACCTGCCGGCCGAAATTCGTCGCATGCAGCAGCACGGCGAAGAGGATCGCCAGCACGATGAAGAGCACGAATTCGAAGGAGAATACCCAGACGACATAACCCTGGCCGAAATAGGCGAACTCCGCCGGGTATTTGCCATAGGCCTGGTCGCCGAGGACGATATAGGAAATGCCGCGGAAAAGGCTCATCGTGCCGATGGTGACGACGATCGACGGCAGTTTCAGCACCGAGACCAGCACACCGTTGAAGATGCCGCAGGCGAGGCCGGTGCCGATGCCGATCGCAACCAGACCCGGTGTGCCGATGCCGACCTGCGCTGCCGCGCCCATCGCCGTCGAGGCGAGCGCGATGATCGCTGCGACCGAAAGGTCGATCTCGCCTGATATGACGAGCAGCGCCATGGCGAAGGCAATCATTGCCTTTTCGGTGAAGTTGAAGGTGGCGTCCGAAAGATTCCAGGCATCGAGGAAATAGGGCGAAGCCAGCGAATTGAAGATGAAGATCAGGACGGCGACGGCAAAGAGCAGCACTTCCCAGCTCGCGACGATGCGGCGGAAGGGTGTGCCGAGGCGGTCGGGGATGACCCGCTTTTCGCGTGTGGACACGGCGCTCATGCTGCGGCCTCCGTTCTGATCTCGGCTGCGGCGCGGTCGCGCAGGATGATTCGGCCGCGGTTGCGCTCACGCCTGGCGTTGAAGGCGACGGCGAGAATGATGACGGTTCCGGAGATCGCCATCTGCGTGAAGGGTGAAATGCCGATCACCGGCAATGCATTCTTGATGACGCCGAGGAAAAGCGCGCCGAGCACGGTGCCGGCGACCGAGCCGACGCCGCCGGCAATCGAAATGCCGCCAATGACGCAGGCCGCGACGCTGTCGAGCTCGAAGCCGTTGGCGATATCGACATAGGCGACGGCATAACGCGATACCCAGAGATAGCTCGCAAGTCCGGCCAAGGCGCCCGACAGAACGAAGGCCAGGAACTTCGTCCAGCCGGTATCGATGCCGGCATAAACGGCCGCGGTCGGATTGCCGCCGGTGGCATAGGCCGAGCGGCCGAACTGAGTGTATCTGAGAAGGACATACATCAGAAGCACGATGATGATGCCCACCCAGCCGAGAACCGGCAGGCCGAGGATCGGCGTGCGCGGCACCGACAGGAAGACCGGCGTCATCTGATGGGCGTTGACCCACGCCCCGCCCGACAGCACGAAGGCCATGCCGCGATAGATGGTGAGCGTGCCGAGTGTGACGACGATCGGCGGGATTTCGAGCGCCCAGACGAGAAAGCCGTTGATGGCGCCGAGGCACGCGCCGATGACGATCGCGGCAAGGATGAGCATGACGAGCGGCAGGTCGGGATAGGCGGCATTCATCATCGCGATCGCCATGCCGGTGAAGGCGAGGTTGGCGGCAACCGACAGGTCGATCGATTTCGTCAGGATAACCGTCATCTGCGCCAACGCCAGGATGATCAGGATGGAGGTATCGTTGAAAATGCCGGCCAGATTCTCCGGCGTTGCGAAATCGGCGGCGCGCGTCGAAAAGATCGCGATCATCACCACGATGATGAGGAACAGCAGGGTTTCGCGTTTTCTGATCAGTCTTGCCATGCTTTTACCTTATGCATTGCCGGTGGCGGCGCGCACCAGCGCTTCCGGCGACAGCTCGGCGCGGTCGAAAATCCCCGCGGCGAGACCCTCCTTCATCACCAGGACGCGGTCCGACATGCCGATGATTTCGGGCAGTTCGGACGAGACCATGATGATCGACAGGCCCTCGGCGGCGAGTTCGCTGATGAAGCCGTGCACGGCTGCCTTCGAGCCGATGTCGATGCCCTTTGTGGGTTCATCGAGGATGATGACCTTCGGCGCCGTCGCCAGCCATTTGCCGATGACGACCTTCTGCTGGTTGCCGCCCGACAGCGTGCCGACCGGGACGGAAAGGGCGGCGGCGCGCAGATCCAGGCGCTCGGCATATTTGCGGGCGAGCGCGAATTCTTCTGCCGCCCTGAGGAAGCCCCGGCGCGAGGTGCGGCTAAGCGAAGGCAGCGTCATGTTCTGGAAGATCGGCATCGGCAGCGCCAAGCCGTGGCGGCCGCGCTCCTCCGGCACATAGACGATGCCGGCGCGGATCGCGTCCTGCGGCGAATGGATGGTGATTTCGCGGCCTTCGAGCATCATGGTGCCGGAGAGCGGCCTAGTGATGCCGAAGAGCGATTGGGACAGTTCCGAACGCCCGGCGCCGATCAGGCCGTATATGCCGAGAATCTCGCCCTGGCGCAGCGTGAACGAGATATCGCGGAATTCGGTACGATGGCTGTAGTTGCGGATCTCCAGAACCGGGCCGCCGATGGCGACATCGACCTTCGGAAAAGCATTCTCGACGTCGCGGCCGACCATCATGCGGACGATCTCGTCCTGCGGTGTTTCCTTGAGCCGGCCCTGGCCGACGGCGCGGCCGTCACGGAAGACAACGAAATCGTCGGCGATTTCGTACACTTCGTCGAACTTGTGGCTGATGAAGAGGATCGCCTTGCCCTTTTCCTTCAGGCCCCGGACGATGCGAAAGAGATCGTCGATCTCCTTGCGGGAAAGGGCTGCCGTCGGTTCGTCCATGATGACGATGCGGGCCTCGATCGACAGAGCGCGCGCAATCGCCACTAGGTGGCGCTGCGCGATCGAGAGGTCCTTCAGCCGGATCGTCGGGTCGATGTTGCTTTCGAGCGCGGTCAGCAGCGCCTTGGCGCGGCTGTTCATCGCCTGCCAGTCGATGGTGCGCAGACGCGTGCGCGGTGCGTGGCCGAGGAAGATATTCTCGGCAACCGTCAGCTCGTCGAACAGCACGGTTTCCTGATGGATGGCGGTGACGCCGGCATCGATCGCGGCCTGGGCGCTGGCAAAGGTCACCGGCTGGCCGTCGACCAGGATCTCGCCTTCGTTCGGCCTGTAGATGCCGGTCAGGATCTTGACCAGCGTCGATTTGCCGGCGCCGTTTTCGCCGATCAGCGCGGTCACCGTGCCGGGATGCAGCGCTATGCTGACATTGTCGAGCGCCTTCACGCCCGGAAAGATCTGGGAGATGCCGCGCATTTCCAGAATGGCCGGTGTATCGGGCATGGGGCTGACATCGTGCTTTTGCGTTGCGGCGTGCATTATTCGTTTCACCTTGAAAACCCCTCCCCAACCCCTCCCCACAAGGGGGAGGGGCTTTACCCATCGCGATGCCGAGGCTCGCGATGGGCGGAGGCGTTGCTTCAGATTATCTCCCCCCTTGTGGGGGAGATGGCCGGCAGGCCAGAAGGGGTCTTAACGATCAGAAGACCTTGGAGAACTGGTCGATATTCGAAGCATTGTAGACGAAGGGATCGGCCATGGCGGCTTCACCGTTGTCGCCGACCTTGATCTTGCCCATGCGGCCGGCTTCGATCTCGCTGCCCGGCTTGCCGTCGGTCTCGCCCTTGACGAGGCGATAGGCGATCTGCGTTGCGGAGTAGCCGAGATCGATCGGGTTCCAGATGGCGAATTCCTTCGTGGCGCCCGACTTGATCGCGCCGGCCATTTCGGACGGCAGGCCGAGACCGGTGACGTAGACCTTGCCGATAAGGCCCTTGTCTTCGACGACCTTGGACGCGGCGAGAACGCCGACCGTCGTTGGAGCGACGATGACCTTGATGTTCGGGTTTGCCTTCAGCAGGCCTTCGGCTTCACGATAGGACTTGTCCGAAAGGTCGTCGCCATAGACGGTGGTGACGAGGTTGAGGCCCGGGAAATCCTTGAGCTGCTTCTTCATCTGGTCGATCCAGATGTTCTGGTTGGTCGAGGTGGTCGTGGCCGACAGGATGGCGAAGTCACCCTTGCCGCCGTCGAGATGGTCCTTGACCAGCGTCAGGCACATCTTGCCGATCAGCTCGTTGGACGACGGGTTGAGCTGCAGGATACGGCCTTCAGGTGCCACGCCGGAATCCCAGGAGATGACCTTGATGCCGCGCTGTGTAGCCTTCTTCAGCGCCGGAACGAGCGCGTCGGGATCGTTGGCCGAAACGGCGATGGCGCTGACGCCCTGGGCGATCAGCGAGTTGATGACTTCGATCTGGCCTTCGGCCGTCGTCGTCGTCGGACCGGTATAGATGACCTCGACGCCGCCGAGTTCCTTGGCGGCTTCCTGCGCACCCTTGTTGGCGGCATCGAAGAAGCCGTTGCCGAGCGACTTCACGACGAGACCGATCTTGATGTCGGCAGCACTTGCCGTTCCGGCCATCATGGCGACGGCAAATGCCACGCCGATTGCGAGTTTCTTTGCGAGTTTCATGCTTTCATCCTCCCACTTGATTGACACTCTTCACACCTCTCCGGCGCCTTATGCGACCGACGAGGAATCCTCCTTGATTGCTTGGGCGACCGGGCTCGCGACAATGAGCCTGATGCCGGCATTCTCGATCATCCTGACGGCTTCCTCTGGAATGCCGTCATCGGTGATGATGGTAGACACACGCTCGAGCGGGCACAGAATGAGGCTCGACCGGCGATGGAACTTGCTGGAATCGGCCATGACGACCAGTTCGTCGGCCTGATGCATCAGCTTCTGCTCGCTCTGGATGATCAGCGCGTCGGCTTCCATGATGCCGAGCGGGCCGATGCCCTGCGCGCCGATAAAGAAGCGACGGGCATAGAAATTACGGATCGCGTCATTGTCGAAGGGGGAGAGGATCAGGCTCTGCTCGCGATAGATCGCGCCGCCTGGCACCGTCACCGTGTTCTTCGAGTGCTTGACCAGATGTTCGGCGATCGCGAAAGAATTGGTCATCACCTGCAGGCGGTGCGCCGCCATGAAATGCACCATCTGGAAGGTGGTCGTGCCACCGTTGATGATGATCGCGTCGCCCGGATCGCAAAGCTCGACCGCCTGGCGTGCGATTGCGCGCTTCTTGTCAATGTTGACCGATTCCGAAACGCGGAAGGGGCGCCCGGCGAGATTTCCGAGCTGCGGCGGATGCACCGCTTCGGCGCCGCCGCGCACACGCCGGATCTTGCCCTGGACATGAAGAGCCGCGATGTCGCGCCGAATCGTCGCCTCGGAAGCCTCGGTCAGTTCGGAAATATCCTGAACCGTCACGACGGACTTTTCCTGAACGGCGCTCAGTATGATGCGATGGCGTTCGCGTTCGTGCATGGGGCTCCTCCTTGGACCGTTTATTTCGCACATATGACAATGTGTCAATCAAAAACGATCATAAATTTTCATATTGCGCTGCACAATAATCGAATTTGATCGTTTTCGATTGACAACCTCCATTTTAATGCGCGATACCGTCAGCGAAAAGCGGCGCGAACTTTGCGTCTCGATGAAGATTTCATATGGGAGGATGACATGGCGGCGAACGTCCGGCTTCTGGAAAACCGGTGGGATGAGGCTTACGCGGCAGGCCTCGATGAGCCTGGCAAACTGCTCTATCGCTCCAACCTGCTCGGCGCCGACAAGCGCATCACCAATTATGGCGGCGGCAACACCTCGGCGAAGGTGATGGAAACCGATCCGCTGACCGGTGGCAAGGTCAAGGTGCTCTGGGTCAAGGGCTCGGGCGGCGACGTCGGCACGATCAAGCTCGACGGTTTCGCGACGCTCTACCAGGACAAGCTGGAATCGCTAAAGGGCATCTACAAGGGTGTCGAGGACGAGGACCGCATGGTCGGCTTCCTGCCGCACTGCACCTTCAACCTGAATGCCCGCGCTGCCTCGATCGACACGCCGCTGCACGGTTTCGTGCCTTTCACCCATGTCGACCACATGCATCCCGATGCGATCATCGCGATCGCCGCATCGAAGAATTCGAAGGAATTGACGCAGCAGATCTTCGGTGACGAGATCGGCTGGCTGCCATGGCGCCGTCCGGGCTTCCAGCTCGGCCTCGACCTCGGCGGTTTCGTTGCCGCAAATCCGAATGCCAAGGGCGTCGTGCTCGAAAGCCATGGCCTCTTTACCTGGGCGAACGATGCGAAGGCCTGCTACGAGCTAACGCTCGATATCATCAACAAGGCGATCGTCTGGTTCGCTGAAAAGACCGAAGGCAAGACGATTTTCGGTGGCGCGCTGGCACAAAGCCTGCCGGTCGCCGAACGCCGCGCCATCGCCGCCCGGCTGATGCCGGAGATCCGCGGCCGCATCGGCAAGCAGGAGCGCAAGCTTGGTCATTTCGACGATCAGGACGCCGTGCTCGAATTCGTCAATTCCAGCGATCTGCGCCCGCTCGGTGCGCTCGGCACCAGCTGCCCTGACCATTTCCTGCGCACCAAGATCCGCCCGCTGATCGTCGATTTCGACCCGGTCAAGCCGGATGTCGACGCGATCGTTGCCGGTCTCGACAAGGCGCTGGAGGACTACCGCGCCGACTACGCCCGCTACTACAACGACTGCAAGCATGACAATTCGCCCGCCATGCGCGACGCCAATCCCGTCATCTTCCTGGTGCCCGGCGTCGGTATGCTGTCTTTTGCCCGCGACAAGGCGACGGCCCGCATTGCCAGCGAATTCTACGTCAACGCCATCAACGTCATGCGTGGCGCCTCGACGGTCTCCGAATATCAGGGACTGCCCGAGCAGGAAGCTTTCGACATCGAATATTGGCTGCTCGAAGAAGCCAAGCTGCAGCGCATGCCGAAGCCGAAGGGCCTTGCCGGCCGCGTCGCCTTCGTCACCGGCGGCGCCGGTGGCATCGGCCGGGCGACGGCCGCGCGCCTCGTCGGCGAAGGCGCCTGCGTGGTGCTTGCCGATATCGACCAGGCAGCGCTCGAAGGCACCGAAGCCGATTTCGTCAAGAAGTTCGGCGCTGACGCCGTGCGTAGCGTCCGGCTCGACGTCACCAAGGAAGATGCGGTGATCGCCTCCTTCGCGGAAGCCTGCGTCGAATTCGGCGGCATCGATATCCTCGTCTCGAATGCCGGCATTGCCTCCTCCGCGCCGATCGAAGCGACCGAACTGTCGACGTGGAACCGCAATATCGATATTCTGGCGACCGGCTATTTCCTCGTCTCGCGCGAAGCCTTCCGCCTCTTCCGCCGACAGGCGCTCGGCGGCAACGTCGTCTTCGTCGCTTCGAAAAACGGTCTTGCCGCTTCGCCGAATGCATCTGCCTATTGCACGGCAAAGGCTGCCGAAATCCATCTTGCCCGCTGCCTGGCGCTGGAAGGTGCGGATGCCGGCATCCGTGTCAACACCGTCAACCCGGATGCCGTCCTGCGCGGTTCGAAGATCTGGAGCGGCGAATGGCGCGAGCAGCGCGCCGCCTCGTCGAAGATCGAGGTGGACGATCTCGAGGAGCATTACCGCAAGCGTTCGATGCTGAAACTCAACGTGTTTCCGGAAGATATCGCCGAGGCGATCTATTTCCTCGCATCGGACCTCTCGGCAAAATCGACCGGCAACATCATCAACGTCGATGCCGGCAACGTGCAGAGTTTTACGCGGTAAGAGGGACGCTCTTCTCCCCGGCGGGGAGAAGATGCCGGCAGGCAGATGAGGGGGACGCAGAGCGAAGCGATGCGTGTTCTGAGCGGGAAGCGAAGGACAATAGTGTCCTACCGTGCCGCCCCCTCATCCGACCCTTCGGGCCACCTTCTCCCCGCTGGGGAGAAGGGGAGAAAGAAACAATCGGGAGGAAGACATGGCCGAATTCAGAATCGCGCAGGATCTGGTTGCGACGGATAACGACAAGCGGGTAACGGCGCTGAAAGCCGACTATGAGGCACTGGGCGCGACGCTTGCCCGTCGCGGCGTCGATATCGAGGCGGTCACTCGCCAGGTTGCGGAATTCTTCGTTGCCGTTCCCTCCTGGGGTGTGGGCACCGGCGGCACGCGTTTTGCCCGTTTTCCCGGCACCGGCGAGCCGCGCGGCATCTTCGACAAGCTCGACGATTGCGCCGTCATCAACCAACTGACGCAGGCGACCCCGAACGTCTCGCTGCATATTCCCTGGGACAAGGCGGATGCTAGCGAATTGAAGGCCAAGGGCGACGCGCTCGGCCTCGGCTTCGATGCGATGAATTCTAACACCTTTTCCGATGTGCCCGGCCAGGCCCATTCCTACAAATACGGCTCGCTCAGCCACACCGACGCGGCGACACGGGCGCAGGCGGTCGAGCACAATCTCGAATGCATCGAGATCGGCAAGGCGCTCGGCTCCAAGGCGCTGACGGTCTGGATCGGCGACGGCTCGAACTTCCCCGGCCAGAGCCATTTCACCAAGGCTTTCGAGCGTTACCTCGCCTCGATGGCTGACATTTACAAGGCGTTGCCCGACGATTGGAAGCTCTTCTCCGAGCACAAGATGTACGAGCCGGCCTTCTATTCCACAATCGTGCAGGATTGGGGCACCAACTACCTGATCGCCCAGACGCTCGGCCCCAAGGCCTATTGCCTCGTCGATCTCGGCCACCATGCGCCGAACACCAATATCGAGATGATCGTCGCCCGCCTGATCCAGTTCGGCAAGCTCGGCGGCTTCCATTTCAACGATTCGAAATATGGCGATGACGATCTCGACGCCGGCGCGATCGATCCCTACCGGCTGTTCCTCGTCTTCAACGAACTGGTCGATGCCGAGCAGCGCGGCGTCAACGACTTCAACCCGGCCCATATGATCGACCAGTCGCACAATGTCACCGACCCGATCGAAAGCCTGATCAACAGCGCCAACGAAATCCGCCGCGCCTATGCGCAGGCGCTGCTCGTCGACCGCAAGGCGCTCTCCGGTTACCAGGACGACAACGACGCGCTGATGGCGTCGGAAACGCTGAAGCGCGCCTATCGCGCCGATGTCGAACCGATTCTGGCCGAAGCCCGCCGCAGGGCCGGCGGCGCAATCGACCCGATCGTCGTCTACCGCGCCAGCGGCTATCGCAGACAAGTGGCAGCCGAGCGTCCGGCATCCGCTGCCGGCGGCGGCGGCATCATCTGAACGCCCGATTGTCTCGCATGGCCTGAAGCCATGCTGATTAGGGATGTGGGTTGCCGGCCAGCGCAGGGGTGACGCGCTGCCGGCAACCTCGCCGTTTACGGCTTCCAGGCCCCGGCGATCTGGCGGGTGGCGATGTTCAGCCGGTTCCAGACATTGATGTTGGCGATGGCGATGACGAGTGCCGCAAGGCTCCTGCCATCATAATGCCGGGTCGCCTCGTTCCAGATATCATCCGGCACCGGATCTGCCCGATCGCTAAGGCGGGTGATCGCCTCCGTCAGCCCAAGCGCGGCGCGTTCAGCATCGCTATAGTAGGGGGCGTCGCGCCAGCCAGCGACGGCAAAGAGCCGTTCGTCAGTCTCGCCGTGTTTACGGGCAATGCGCCAATGACCGTCGATGCAGACGCTGCAGCCGTTGATCTGGCTGGCGCGCAGGTTGACGAGTTCGAGCAACTGTGGCGGAAGGCCGGTTTCGACCGGCACCTTGCTGAGAGCATTGAGCGCCTGCATGGCTGCGGGAAGGACGAGGGCGGGATTTCCCATTCGCTCCTGCATGACCATTTTTTCCTGCATGGTATGTCTCCTTGATGCGTTTATGGTTCGACGATCCGCCGGGTGTCACATCGGCCGGGTTTCATTCGTCATGGCCTTGACGGAACGCAGCGGAGGAATGTGACAAATGGACGAGAAAAAATGGCTGGCCGATGAGTTCGAGGCGAACAGAGCGCATCTGAGGGCCGCAGCCTATCGCATGCTCGGCTCGCGCAGCGAGGCGGAGGACGCCGTTCAGGAGGCCTGGCTGCGGCTCAGCCGCACGGACACGACAGGGGTCGGCAATCTCGGCGGCTGGCTGACGACGGTGGTGGCGCGCATCTGTCTCGACATGCTGCGCACCCGCAAGACCCGGCGCGAGGAGCCGCTGGAGGCGCCTGTTCATGGCGGGATCGCCGATCCCGCGAACGATCCCGAGCGCGAAGCCGCCTTTGCCGATTCGGTCGGTCTGGCGCTGCTCGTCGTGCTGCAGACGCTGGCGCCCGCCGAACGTGTCGCCTTCGTGCTGCACGACATGTTCGATCTGCCCTTCGACGAGATCGCGCCGATCATCGGCCGCTCGTCCGGCGCCACCCGCCAGCTCGCAAGCCGCGCCCGTCGCCGGGTGCAGGGGGTGGACGAAACGCCTGATGTCGATTTCGGCCGCAAACGGACGATCGCCGAAGCCTTCCTCACGGCGTCGCGCAACGGCGATCTGGAGGGATTGATCGCAGTGCTTGCCCCTGACGTCGTCTTCCGGCCGGATGCGACGGCGGCCCGCTTCGGCACCATTGGCGAAACGCGCGGAGCGGCTCACGTGGCCGAAGCCTTCAAGGGGCGGGCGCAGGCGGCAGAAATCGCCATGGTCGACGGCGAGCTCGGATTCGTCGTGGAGATCAAGGGCCAGCTCCGCGTCGTGGTGGCGCTGACGATCGCCGAGGGCAGGATCGCCGCAATCGACGCCATCGCCGATCCGGATCACTTGGAACGGCTTGACTATTCGATTCTTCGGGATTGAAAATAAAGGCGAATTTACCGGATCTTCGAAAAAGGCGCGCTTCGCAAGGAGCGCACCGCTTACGTTTCGTCTACGCGACGACCGCGTCATTTTCCTTGACAGCTTCGTCTTCGGCTTTATTCTATTATAAAGCCTTATGTATCATAGTTATGGAATTTCCGATACGGCGCCCTGAGAGGCCATCTCTAGCTTCCATTGCTCTTCCATAATGACCCGGATGGCCGAGGCGTGATCCCGGTCCGAGACTTCGAAAGGAATGCATATCATGCCCGGCGACCAGGCGAAGAAGCCGCTTCTCCTCACCAATGTCAAACCGATGGCTTTTGGTGCGGGCACACAAGAGGGGGCAATCGACATTCTCGTCAATGCCGACGGCAGGATCGCCGAGACCGGTCCGTCGCTTTCTGTCTCGCAGGATGTTGTGCGCATCGACGGCAAGGGCGCCTTCATTTCGCCCGGCTGGGTCGACCTGCACGTGCATATCTGGCACGGCGGCACCGATATTTCTATACGTCCGTCCGAATGCGGCGTCGAGCGCGGCGTCACCACGCTGGTCGATGCCGGTTCGGCCGGTGAGGCGAATTTCCATGGCTTCCGCGAATATATCATCGAGCCCTCGCGCGAGCGCATCAAGGCCTTCCTCAATCTCGGCTCGATCGGCCTCGTCGCGTGCAACCGCGTCGCGGAATTGCGGGATATCCGTGATATCGATCTCGACCGCATTCTCGAAGTCTATGCGGCAAACAGCGAGCACATTGTCGGCATCAAGGTGCGCGCCAGCCATGTCATCACCGGGTCCTGGGGCGTCACCCCGGTCAAGCTCGGCAAGAAGATCGCCAAGATCTTGAAAGTGCCGATGATGGTGCATGTCGGCGAGCCGCCGGCGCTTTATGACGAGGTGCTTGAGATCCTCCGACCCGGCGACGTCGTCACCCATTGCTTCAACGGCAAGGCCGGGTCGAGCATCATGGAAGACGAGGACCTCTTCAACCTCGCCGAGCGCTGTGCCTCCGAGGGCATCCGTCTCGACATCGGCCATGGCGGCGCCTCCTTCTCCTTCAAGGTCGCCGAGGCGGCGATCGCACGCGGGCTTCTGCCGTTCTCGATTTCGACCGACCTGCACGGCCACTCGATGAATTTCCCGGTCTGGGACCTGGCGACCACGATGTCGAAGCTGCTCAGCGTCGGCATGCCTTTCGACAAGGTGGTGGAAGCCGTCACCCATGCGCCGGCATCCGTCATCAAGCTGTCGATGGAGAACGGGCTTTCGGTCGGCTCGCAAGCGGAGTTCACCATTTTCGACCTGGTCGATTCCGATCTTGAGGCGACGGATTCCAACGGCGACGTGTCGGTCCTCAACAAGCTGTTCGAGCCGCGCTATGCGGTGATGGGCGCGGATGCCTTTACCGCCAGCCGCTATGTGCCGCGGGCGCGCAAGCTGGTGCGGCACAGCCACGGCTATTCCTATAGGTAGGATCCACCGAAGGGCGCAATGCTCAGCGGTTGCGCCAGCCCATCAGCTTTTCGATCCGTTCCGCTGAACTGCGGACATGGGCGGTATAGTGGTTTTCGTCGGAAAAGGCCTTCTGTTCCGGCAGCACGATGGAAATGGTGGCGACGCACTGGCCGTCGCGATCGCAGATCGGCGAGGCGATGCAGGCAACCGCATAATCGGATTCCCCCGCCTGGATCGACAGGCGAGACTCGAAGGCCTTGCCGGCGGCTTCCGACAACGTGCCCGGATCGATCTCGGCGCGGCCGGTCGGTGAAGAGCGGGCGCAGCGCTTGAACAGTTCGATGCGCTCCTCCTCCGCCAGGTGGCCGACGAGCAGGCGGCCGGAGGCCGTCCAGTTCAGCGGCACCCTTGTGCCGACGCGGGACGCCACCTGAAAATGGCTCGGGCCGTCGGCCATGGCCAGCACCAGCATATAGTCGCCGTCGCGGCCGCAGACCTGCACGGTTTCGCCGGCCTGGCGGCAGAGATCGTGCATTTCGTGGGTGGCGATGCTCATGAAATCCAGCGACCTGGCATACGCAAGGCCGTAATGGTAGAGCCGCGCGCCGAGCCAGATCGAGCCGTCCGCCTGACGTGTCAGCATGTTCTTCTCGACGAGATCGTCAACGATGACGTAAACGGTCGATAGCGGCGCCTTCACCGCCTTGGCGATGGCATAGACGCCGGCAGGCGATCCGGTCTCGTAAAGATGGTCGATCACTTGAAGCGCCCGGTCGATACCGCTGACACGCGCGCGGCGCGCGCCCTTGCCAGCAGCCTCGTCGGCAACGCCCTCATCTTCGGAGTAAACCGGGGGGGATGTCTTTCCGTCCAATTCCACGCACCTCATGAAAAACGCCGTTATGTTACATTACTATGGCATAGCGGTGGCTATGGCAAATCGCAACATCTTGTAGGTTGATCGTGTGGGCAGATGCGACAGCTCGGCGTGGAACAACAAGCCGCAGTCCGAGTTTGACCCCCTCAACCCAGGAGGTCATGATGCCAAATTATCCCACACCACCTTTTCCCTCTCAGAAACAGCCGATGCCGGGTTTCACGGCACAGATGGACCCCGTTCCCGATCATGGCGAAAAAAGTTATCGCGGTTCCGAGCGGCTGAAGGGCAAGCGTGCGATTATCACCGGCGGCGATAGCGGCATCGGCCGGGCCGTGGCGATCGCTTATGCCCGTGAAGGGGCCGATCTGGTGATCTCCTACCTCGACGAGGACGAGGATGCCGACGAGACCAAGCGGCTCGTCGAGCAGGCTGGGCGCAAGGCCATTCTCGTCAGCGGCGACATCCAGGATCCCGCCCACTGCAGGCAGATCGTCGAGACGGCGGTCAAGGAGCTCGGCGGCATTGACATTCTCGTCAACAACGCCGCGCATCAGGCAAGCTTCAAGAGCATCGACGAAATCAGCGACGAGGAATGGGAATTGACTTTCAAGGTCAATATTCATTCGATGTTCTACCTGACCAAGGCAGCCGTCGCCCATATGAAGCCCGGCAGCGCCATCATCAATACGGCTTCGATCAATTCGGACAATCCGAACCCGACGCTGCTTGCCTATGCGACGACCAAGGGTGCGATCCAGAATTTCACCGCCGGCCTTGCTCAGCTTCTGGCCGAGAAAGGCATTCGCGCCAATGCGGTGGCGCCCGGGCCAATCTGGACGCCGCTCATCCCTTCGACACTGCCTGAAGAAAGCGTCAGCAATTTCGGCAAGCAAGTGCCGATGAAACGGCCGGGACAGCCGGCCGAGCTTGCGACAGCCTATGTGATGCTGGCCGATCCCTTGTCGAGCTATATCTCCGGCACGACGATCGCGGTCACCGGCGGCAAGCCGATCCTCTAAAGCGCGTCGCGATCCTTGCGCTGCGCGACATGCTTTAAAGCGGCAAGGGCCGCCGTCTGGTTGTGACGGCAGCCCTTGACGGGGGCAGGGAGAGATCCCCAAGCTGTTCAGGCGGCTTCTTCAGCCGAAGCAGGGCATTGCCGGCAGATTGGCGCGACTTGCAAGCGCTCCAATCATATTGCCCACCGAAGTCGAGCGCGGTTCGCGTTTGCGGGCGGCCGTCTCCAGGAGTTGCTTGAAGTCTTCAAGCTTCACGCCGTCAGCGTGCAACACCATGGCGATCAGGGGGTCGCGAAGGGCTTCGGATATCGTCAGGTCGTCTCTGGTCTTTGTCATGGTTGTCCTCCTTTCGTGGGCGGTCGCCCGTGTTCCACTTTCCGCTGTCATGCCCTCGGCATTGACTTTCGCGTTTTGTGGTGTTACCGGTAAGTAACAATGCATTTGTTACCGATCGGTCACATTGATGTCAAGGACTACGTCCGCAAAAAAATCAGAAACTTCGAATGAAATCTCCGCAGCCGTTCCAGAAGATCGCATCCCGCCGCGGGAACGTATTGTGTCGACCGCCTCGGAGCTTTTCCGCGAGCGCGGCATCCGCGGCATCGGCGTCGATGCCATTGCCGACGCGGCTCTGACCAACAAGATGACGCTCTACCGGCATTTCGGCTCGAAGGACGAGCTCGTCTGTGAGACACTTCGCCGAGCCTCCGAAAAGGCGGGTACCATCTGGCGTGATCTGGAAGCGGCCTATCCCGGCAATCCGCGCGCCCAGCTGGACGCCTGGGTTGAGTTGCGGGCGCAATGTCTGAACGGCGAGCCCGCCGGTTGCGATCTCGCCAACGCCGCCATCGAGCTGAAGGGCGAGGGCCATCCCGCCCACGAAATGATCGAGCGGCACAAGGCCGAACAGCGTGATCGCCTGGCCGCGCTCTGTTCGGCGGCCGGCGCGCGCGAACCCCAGCTTCTTGCCGATACGTTGACGCTGCTGCTCGAAGGCGCGCGTGTCAGCCGCCAGGCTATGGGTGCTGCCGGCTGCTGCGGCCATTTCGCCAAGGCCTGCCATGCGGCAATCGCTTCTTTCGCCTGACCACCGCAAGTGTGGGAGGGGAACCTTACTGCTTCCATGCCGTTTTCACACTAACCCGAGAGCGATGTGGAGGCAGGGAGATGAACTACGTCTATCTCAAACGCCTGTATGCCAAACGCGCGGAACTCGAAGCCAAGCTGGAGCTTCATGATGCGCGTTATTGTTTCGGCGACGAAGAGGTCGATGATGGCACCGACAGCGATCTGCGTCAGCGGTTGAGCGAGATCTCCGAGGAAATCGCTACGCTGGAAAGCAGGCCGGGCCGCTAACTGTTTCATTTGGGAACGTGTTCAGATTCCAGGCCGGCCTGGCCTAAAATCATCCTGTGCTGGCGCTAAGGATTTCCATCGTCCGAGCGTCGAATTTTCCCTGATAGAAATGCTCGATCACCCGGTGGAAGGGCGAACCATGGTCGCTGATCGCGGCAAACAAGGTCATCGACGAGCGCAGCTTGAGGTCGTCGGGTGAGCCCAAGATTTCGTGCGCCGATCGGCCGTTCACGGACAGGATCGCCTCGACGCAGCGCAGCAGCCGGCTTGAGAGAATGGGATCGGCGAGATAGGCGGCGGCTTCCTCGGCCGAGCGGATCGCATATTTTTCGGCCATCGCCGACGTGCCGAGACCGGCGATCTGCGGGAAGATGAACCACATCCAGTGGGATGTCTTGAGTCCGGCTTTCAGCTCTAAAAGCGCCTGTTCGTAGATGCCGTTCTGGGCATCGATGAACCGATCGAGATTATAGTCGATTTCACCGGCCATGGTCCTTTTCCCTTTTCCTGCTGTCGATGCAGCCTGGGCCAAGGTCTCCATGCCCGGCGAGCTAGCTTTCCTGTTAGCAGACCCTCTCAGCGTAGGGGCTGCTGTCGCGGCAATGGCCGTAAGCCGGATGCGGCGGCGTGTTATCGCTCACGGGGGCGACAATGGCCGATGTCGTCATCGGGTCCGTATCGCCGGAAGAATAGGCGGCAAAACCCGCAAAGCTCAAGAGAACCAGCGCTCCGACCACGACAATGCGCTCGAAGGCCGAAAGTTTCTGGGCGCTGACATGGTCTACATAATCACGCTCGCCTAAACCGGCTGTTTCGTCTTCTTTTACATGAAGGGTCACCATATCCTGGCGACGGGTCAAAGTTTCACAATCTGTCATTTTTAATTACTCCTGCAACACATGCGGAGCCGGTCTCTTAAGAGCAAACTCTCACCCTCGCGCCAAACCGCTTCCGCATGCGTGCAGCATGTGTGTCTTCGATCGTGGTAATTGAAGGGGCGATCTTCAAACTCAGTGTTCAAAAAATCGTACCAATAAATGCAAAATATCGTGAAGCTCTGGTTCACCGGAATGATCCGGGGTAGTCCAGAGAGGAACATCTTTTTTCTGGATAGCCCCATGAGCAAATCCTTCGGCGCGATGTCGGTCGCGCAGCTTTCCGTCCTCATTCAAGCTGGCGCGGCCGATCCGGTCGAGGTGGCGGAGGCGGTCTTCGATTCCATCGCGCATTATGCCGACAAGGCCGTCTTCACCACACTGCTCGAAAGCCGGGCGATGGCGGAGGCACGCGCTTCGTCCCGACGTCTGCGGGAGGGGCGCTCGCTTGGATTGCTGGACGGCATTCCGATTGCCTGGAAGGATCTTTTCGACATGGAAGGCTTGCCGACGACGGCCGGTTCCGTCGTACTGGCAAAGGATATGCCGGCCAAGCGCGATGCGGCTGTCGTCGTTTTGCTCAGGCAGGCGGGCATGGTCGCCGTCGGACGCACCAATATGAGCGAATTCGCCTTTTCCGGCCTCGGCATCAATCCGCATTACGGCACGCCGGTAAATCCGCGCGGCACAGATCTCCCGCGCATTCCGGGTGGCTCGTCCTCGGGCGCTGGTGTCGTCGTCGCGGCCGGATTGGTTCCGGTCGCCATGGGCACCGATACTGGCGGCTCGGTGCGTATCCCCGCCGCTTTCAACGGCATCGTCGGTTATAAAGCAACACGCGGCCGCCACGCGATGGCAGGCGTCTATCCGTTGGCAAAGAGCCTGGATTCGCTAGGACCGCTCTGCCGCAGCGTCACGGACGCGGTCTGGATCGATGCGGCGATGCGTGGCCTGACCGCGCCCGATGTCGTTGCGCATCCCCTGCAAGGTCTGGAACTCGTCGTGCCTGAAAATGTCGTCTTCGACAAAGCGGAACCCGGCGTCGTCGCCGCGTTCGAGGCGGCTTTGGAACGTCTTCAAAGGGCGGGCGCCCATGTTGCCCGCACCGTTATCCCCGCCTTCGACGAGATATTCGAGCTGATGACGAAATATGGTCCGCTGGTCACGGCGGAGGCTTTCGCACTTCATCAGGAACGCTTGGCCGGACCGGACGCGGACAGGATGGATCACCGTGTCGTCATGCGTACCCGTCTCGGAAGCAAGACGACGCTGCCCGATTACCTCAGAATCCTCGAGGCGCGCAGCCGCCTGATCGCCGATGTCGAACGCCTTGTCGGCGACCGGCTGCTCGCCTTTCCCACTGTCGCCCATGTCGCGCCGCCGATCGGGCCGCTGGCGCAGGATGACGAGTTGTTCTTCGCGACGAACAACAAGACGTTGCGCAACACCGCGCTCGGCAATTTCCTCAACTGGTGCGGCGTTTCCATTCCCTGCGGCGCCGGCGAGGCTGGCATGCCTGTTGGACTGCTGCTTTCCGCCACGGCCCATCGCGATGAGGCGCTGCTGGGGATCGCCCTTGCCGCCGAGCCGGTCATCCGCGACGACTTTGCCTGAATTGGCAATTGAACCGCCGGGAATTAGTTGCCATTGATGGCGTGAGGAGATCCCGGAGGAAAGCAAGTGCAGGTTTTGCAAAACGGACGTTTCGCGGTTTCGACATGGTCGCTGCATCGGCTGCTTGGCGCCGTTCACGCCTATAGTCCCGATCCCGACAAAAGCGCTGCGCCGAAAGAGCCCTATGGCCCAGGCGGCGCGGTGCTGATCGACGTGCCCGCGGCTCTTTCGGCACGTGGCGTCAACCGGCTGGAGGTCTGTTCCTTCCATCTGCCGAGCCTCGACGCCGCCTATATAAGCGAATTGCGCGAGGCGATGGCGGCCTCGAACGTGTTGTTCCAGACGCTGCTCGTCGAGGACGGTGATCCGAGCCATCCGGAGACTGCCGAACGCGACGTCAGATGGATGGCGGAGTGGATCGACATTGCCGCAGCCCTCGGGGCTGAGAGGATGCGCGTCATAGCCGGCAAGCAGAAGCCGACGGAAGAAAACCTCGCCCGCGCCGACCGCCATCTGAACTGGCTGGCCGAAAAGGCGGAAGGCAGCGGCGTGCGTGTCGTCGTCGAGAACTGGTTCGACCTGCTGCCGTCCCCCGTCGAGATGAACTGGCTGCTGGACCGGCTGGATGGCAGGGTCGGCCTCAACGGTGACCTTGGCAATTGGGCGGCGCCGGCGAAATATCAGGGCCTTGCCGATATCATGGGCCGGGCGGAAATCTGCCATGCCAAGGCCGATTACGGCGTTAGCGGCCTCGACGCCGAGGACTACCGCACGTGCCTGGAGATGTGCGAGAGGGCCGGTTATGCCGGTCCCTTCACGCTGATCTACGACTCGTCCTTCTTCCCGGATGAATGGGACGGCATCCTGCTGCAAAAGACGTTCATCGAGGATTTCCTGCGCGAGTCGCCGGCGCGCAGGACGGCTTAAATCAGAAGCACTTCTCGCTCATCCCTAGAGCATGATGCCGAAAAAGTATGAGCGGTTTTCGGACGACATCATGCGCTAACGACAAAATGTAGAACAGGATTCAGATTTTAGGCCAACCCGGCCTAAAATCATGCTGTTCTAGCGCGGGAACCTTTGGTTTTCCTCCAGCACGTTCAGATCCATGTGATTGCGCATGTAGCGTTCCGAGGCTTTCTGCAGCGGCTGATAGTCCCATGGATAATAGGCCCCATTGCGCAGCGCCGCATAAACTACCCAGCGGCGCGCCTGGCTTTCGCGCACGGCTGCGTCGAAATCGGCAAGGTTCCAGCGCCGGCCGGCCTGTTCGACAAGTCTTGCCAAGATCTCGGCATGCGCCGGATCGGGCGCCAGATTGTCGAGCTCCTGCGGATCGGTCTCGAGATTAAACAGCATCGGCGGGTCCTTCTCGCAAAGCGAGAGTTTGTATCGTCCGTCCCGGATACAGACGAGCGGCGCCTCGGAACCCTCTGCGGCATATTCCATCGGGACCGGGCCGCGGCTGCCGGTGCCTTGGGCAAGCGCTGCGAGATTCTCGCCCTCGGTCCATGGCTTCAGCGAGGCGATATCGATCCCGGCAAGTCCTGCCAGCGTCGGCGTCACGTCGAGCGTGGAGACGGGCTGGTCGATCCGTCTGGGCTTCCAGCCGGGTGCCGCAATCATCAGCGGAACGCGGGCCGATCCTTCGAAGAAGTTCATCTTGAACCAGAGGCCGCGATCGCCAAGCATGTCGCCATGGTCGGAGGCGAAGAGGACGATGGTGTTTTCGGCCATGCGGCTCCGCTCGAGGACGCCGAGAATGTCGCCGATCTTGTCGTCGACATAGGAGATATTGGCGAAATAGCCGCGCCTTGCCCGCCTGATCTGCTCATCGCTGATGTCGAAAGCATCGTGATCGCAGGCTTTCATCAACCGCTGAGAGTGCGGGTCCTGGCGCTCGAAGGCAATCGGCGCTACCGCCGGATCAAGTGCCGGGCAATCCTCATAGAGGTCCCAGAATTTGCGGCGCGCGACATAGGGGTCGTGCGGATGGGTGAAGCTGACGGTCAGGCACCAGGGACGCTCGTCGTGTCCGCGCGAGAGATCGAACAGCTTGCGGGCGGCGTGGTAGGCGACCTCGTCGTCATACTCCATCTGGTTGGTGATCTCGGCAATGCCGGCGCCGGTGACCGAACCCAGATTGTGATACCACCAGTCTATGCGTTCGCCGGGCTTGCTATAATCCGGCGTCCAGCCGAAGTCGGCCGGGTAGATGTCCGTCGTCAAGCGCTCCTCGAAACCATGCAACTGGTCGGGGCCGACGAAATGCATCTTGCCGGAAAGTGCGGTCTGGTATCCGGCCGCGCGCAGATGATGCGCATAGGTCGGAATGTCAGAGGCAAATTCCGCCGCATTGTCATAGACGCGGGTTCGGCTCGGCAATTGTCCGGACATGAAGGAGGCCCGCGCCGGTGCGCAGAGCGGGCTTGCGGTATAGGCGTTGGTGAAACGCAGGGAACGCTCCGCCAATGATTTCAGATGCGGCGCATGCAGAAAATCGGCCGGGCCATCGGGAAAGAAAGTGCCATTCAACTGATCGACCATCAGGATGAGAATATTCGGACGCGCCATGTGAAATTGTCTCCTGTGGTCTCAAAGGCCGGGAAGGTCCCGCTGAGGCGCACGTCGCCCCTTGCTATTTGCAGATCTTATCAAAGCCAGTATTGTCATGCCTGTAAAGCTGGCTTTTTTCGATAGTTGCCAAAAGGAATTTTTATGCGAGATCGCCCGCCTGAGCTGGGATCGATGCGCATCTTTACGGAGGTCGCAAGGCTCGGCAGCTTTTCGGCCGCAGCGGCAGGTCTCGGCCTTACGCAGCCGGCCGTCAGCTATCAGATTCGGCGGCTGGAAGAGCAGTTCGGCGTTGCCCTGCTGCGCCGCCAACACCGCGGCGTCGAGTTGACCGCGGAGGGGGAGCGGCTTTTCCAGGTCGCGGCCAAGGCGGTCGGTGACATCGATGCCCTGGCGCGCAGTTTCCGCACTGAGGCTCAAAGGCCGGTCGTCAGACTGAGAACCGACTATGCTTTTTCAGCGCTTTGGCTGATCCCGCGCATGCACGGCTTTCGCCTGCTTCACCCCGAAACGGATATACAGATCGTCGCCACCCAGAGGCTTGAGCCCGGCCTTCGTGACGACGCCGATGTGGTGGTGGTTTTCGGGACGCGGGCGGAATTCGGCGCTATCGGATCGCTTCTGCTGCAGGAAAAGGTCGTGCCGGTCTGCACGCGAGGCTTTCTCGATCGCAACGGCCCGTTCGACGATCCGCGGCAGCTTGCCAAAGCGATCCTGATCCATCTCGACTCGCCAATGCCATCGCCCTGGTTCGACTGGCGGAGCTATTTTGCTGAATTCTCCGTCATTCGCGATCTCCATGCCGGCCGCGGCGATGTCAGTTTCAACACCTACTCGCTGGTCGTCCAAGCGGCTCTCAGCGAACAGGGCGTGGCGATCGGCTGGATGGGACTGGTCGATGCGCTTCTCTCCACACATATGCTGGTGGAAGCCGGGCCGCCGCTCGAGGCACCCGACCGCGGATACTGGCTGATACGGCCGCGATCGGCAAATATTCACAGCGAGAGGCTCAGCACGTGGCTTGTGGATGAAGTCGGCAGGACATGATATTCGGACCGAGGCCGGCGCGTCATTGCATCGCGAATATGCTAGCGCTCAGGAGAGAAGCCTTGTCATGACGGGCGTCGATCGACATTGTGGCATCGATTCATAAGGAAGGGCCCGAAGCATGTCGCGAACCATCGGATACGTTATTGGATTGCTTATGATCCTCCTGGGACTGATCTGGATCGCCCAGGGAAGCGGCTATTTTCCCTATCCCGCGTCCAGTTTCATGATCAACCAAAGCATCTGGGTTCTCTGGGGAAGCATCATGGTCGTCGCCGGGCTCGCTGTGACAATTATTATTTCACGGCTGCGCCGGAGAGGATGAGCCGGCAACCCGTGCACGGCTTTGAGGGAATTCGACATCGACGAGTTCCTCGAGGTGAAATATCTGGCCGCTGGCGGCCTGTCGAATTGAGGAGAATGGCATGAGCGCAGCTGATATCGACGGATTTGCGGACAGGATCAGGCAGCACCGGGGCGGCATGATCTCCGCCTGGATCGGTATTCCCGACGCTACGCTCGCCAATCACCTGGCGCAGGAGGCCTTCGACACCATCGTGCTGGATATGCAGCACGGCATGTGGGACATGCCCTCGGCAGCGAACGCCGTTGCCCAGGTGCGCCTTGCCGGCAAGCCGGCGCTGGCGCGCATTCCGGTCGGTGATTTCGCGTCCGCCTCGCGCCTTCTCGATGCCGGCGCCTCTGGCATCATCGCGCCAATGATCAATTCGGCCGAAGACGCGCAAGCCTTCGTCAAGACCACCAAATACCCACCTCTCGGCGAACGCAGTTGGGGACCGTCGCTGGCGCTCAACCATACAGGCCTGTCGGCCGATGATTATCTGAAGAACGCCAATGCGCTCACCGTCGCCGTCGCCATGATCGAGACCCGGGCGGCACTCGAGGCGATCGACGGCATCCTCGGCGTTGCCGGCATCGATGGCATTTTCATCGGCCCTTCCGACCTTTCGATCGCGCTGTCGAACGGCGATCAGGTGGCGCCGAACGCCGCCGAGATCGACAGCGCCATGCAGCATGCGGTTTCGCGCTGCCGTGCCCATGGCAAATTCGCCTGCGCCTTCGCCGGCGACGGCGAGCGGGCCGGTGAACTGCTGAAGTTCGGTTTCGATCTGGTCATTGCCGGTGCCGAGACCGCGCAACTGCGCTCCGGCGCCCGCCGCGCCATCAATGCCGCCCGCAGGATCGCTTCTGCTTGAGCGTCATTTCACCGATTTGACGGCCAGCCAGATGACGTGACGGGCGCCGCCGCGTTTGCCGTTGGCGCGCGTGTTGACCGCATCGACGGCAAACCCGCTGCCCTTGAGACGCCGCGTGAAATCAGGGTCCGGACCGGACGACCAGACGGCGAGCACGCCGCCGGGACGCAGCGCGTCGCGGCGGCGCGAAGGCCGGTGAAATCATAAAGCCGGTCGTTGGATTTGCGGGTCAGGCCGTCAGGGCCGTTATCGACATCGAGCAGGATCGCATCATAAGCAGCCGCGTCGGCGCGGATCGCCTCGCCGACATCGCCCTGGTGGATACCGACGCGCGGATCGTCGAGACAGCCCTGGAAGACTTCGGCCATCGGTCCGCGCGCCCAAACGATCACGGCCGGCACCAGTTCAGCGACGGTGACGCCGGCATCTTTCGGGAGGATGGCAAGAGCGGCGCGCAGGGTGAAACCCATGCCGAGCCCGCCGATGAGCATCCTTGGCTTTGGGTGCGACTTGATCCGATCCCAGGAAAGGGTCGCCAGTGCCTCCTCCGAGCCGCTGAGACGGCTGTTCATCAGCTCGTTGGCGCCGAGCATGATCGAGAACTCGCTGCCGCGCCGCTTCAGCCGCAATTCGCCGTTTTCACCGGGAATGGTCGCGGAATCGAGCTGGATCCATGGCAGCATGACGGCTTCGCCTCTTATGAAAGGGACTGTCCCCTAGCATAGGGCAGGCGACGAGGCCAGCAAGCCGGCTTCAGATCATCCGCACCGACGGGTCCGCCCAGCTCTTGTAAAGCTCGCCCAACGGCCGGCCGTTTCAGTCGGCATGTTTGGTTGAGCGAGTGCCTATTCGCCGCCTTTCCAGAGTGCATGAAAGTGCTGCACCGGTCCATGGCCGGAGCCGACGGTGAGGTTGCCGGCAGCCGCGACCGCGCCGGCGAGGTAATCCTTGGCGATGGCGACGGCCTCCCGCGCCGAGGCGCCCTTGGCGAGCTCGGCCGCCAGCGCGCTGGAGAGCGTGCAGCCGGTGCCGTGGGTGTTCTTGGTCGGCACGCGCCTGGCTTCGAACCAGTGCAGGCCGGCAGCGGTGGCAAGCACGTCGGGGCTCTCGTCGCTGTCGAGATGGCCGCCCTTGACCAGCACCGCGGCCGGGCCAAGCGCCAGCAGGCGCTCGGCCTGCGCCGCCATGTCAGCGCGGTTTGTCGCGACCGGCTGGTGCAGCAGGGCGGCGGCTTCCGGCAGGTTCGGGGTCAGAAGCGTGGCAAGCGGCAGCAGCCGGCGGGTCAGCACGTCGACCGCCTCGGGCGCCAGCAGGGCGGCTCCCCCCTTGGCGATCATGACCGGGTCGATGACGATCGGAATGTCGCGGTGGTCGGTCAGCGCACCGGCAACGGCGTCGGCGATGCCGGCATTGGCGATCATGCCGATCTTGACGGCATCGACGCGCACATCGGCAAAGACGGCATTGATCTGATCGGCGACGAATTGCGGCGGCACCAGATGCACGCCGCTCACCCCTTGCGTGTTCTGTGCCGTCAGCGCGGTCAGCACCGCCATGCCGTAGACGCCGCGGGCGGAAAAGGCCTTGAGGTCGGCCTGGATGCCGGCGCCGCCGGAGGGATCGGAGCCGGCGATCGAGAGAACGTTGCGGATCATGCGCGGGCCTTTCGAATTTCTGCGGCGATGCGGCGGGTGGCCGCTTCGGGGTCGGGCGAACCGCAGATGGCGGAGACGACGGCAAGCCCCCGGGCGCCGGCGGCGAACACCTGGCCGACATGATCCGCCTTGAGCCCGCCGATCGCGACGGATGGCACCGGCGAGGCCTTGACCAGCCTTGCAAGGCCGTCAAAGCCGATCGGCTGCTTGTGATCGGCCTTGGTCGGTGTCGCAAACACCGGCCCGACGCCGGTATAGTCGACCAAGCCAGGATCGACGGCGTTCGCAAGCGCCTCGCTCTCGACCGACAGGCCAAGGATCATCTCGGCACCGACCATGGCCCGCGCTCTGCGCGCATCCATATCCTCCTGGCCGATGTGCAGGCCATCGGCGCCAATGGCGATGGCCGCCTCGACGTCATCGTTGACGATGAGAAGCGCGCCCGTCCCATCCAGCGCCTGTTTCAAGGCGCGGCCGGTCTCGATCATCCTGATGGTGCCGGCATTTTTGTCACGCAACTGCACCATGGTGGCGCCGCCGGCAACGGCAAGGCGCGCGGTTTCGACCATGCCGATCCCGGCGCAGAGGTCGGGGTCGAGGACGAGATAGAGCGAAAGGTCGAAAGCCTTCATGCGGCTGATATCCTTGCCCGGGCATCCAGCGTTTCGGCGTCGAGCGCGGCCAGCGCATCGAGGAAGCGCCAGGAGAAGGAGCCGGGGCCGGCCGCCCCAAGGGCGGCCTCCTCGCCGGCGATGGCGAAGGTTGCAAGGGCTGCGACCGTCGCGCCGAAGATATCCTGAGGTGCCGTCGCGGCAAAGGCGCCGACGAGGCAGGTGAGCGAGCAGCCGAGTGCCGTGACCTGCGGCATCAGGACCGATCCGCCTTCGATGCGCACGGCCCGCTCGCCGTCGGTGACGAAATCGACGGCACCGGTTACGCTGACGACCGCCCGCTGCCGCTCGGCAAGCCATCGCGCCGAACCTTCCGCCTGCTCGACCGGGTCGCGGCTGTCGACCCCCTGGCCGCGGCTTTCTCCGCCGGCAAGCGCGATGATCTCGGATGCGTTGCCGCGGATGATGGTTGGGCGCAGCGCCAGCAGTTCGGCGACCGCATTGCGGCGGAAGGCGGTGGCATAATGGGCGACCGGATCGAGCACCCAGGGTTTGCCGGCTGATGTCGCCGCCTTCGCAGCCGCCCGCATGCCGTCGATCCATTGCGTCGACAGCGTGCCGATATTGATTGTCACAGCGCTGGCGATCGCGGCGAATTCGCCGGCTTCTTCGGCGGCATGCACCATGGCGGGCGAGGCGCCTGATGCAAGCAGGACATTCGCGGCGATGTTCATGGCGACGTAATTGGTGATGCACTGAACGAGCGGCGGCTTCTCGCGCATCGCCTTCAGCATCGCTCCTGGTGTGGTCCTGGTCTGCATATGGCCCCTTTTCAGGCGGGGGCGCGCACGGGGCGGTTCGTGCGGACGGTGCCGCGGCCCCGAGCGACTCCCTCCGCCGGCATTACCCGGTTCAGGTTCGAAGGGTGCTTCTCAGCCCGTCTTCCGACGGGCGCCCCTGTCTCTCATCACGCCCTTTTTCGCAGAGAATGGGTCGGATGTCATCTCGAAAATGACGGTCCTGCGACCGGCGCGGCGCGATGACGATGAACGATTTTAAGAGATGCGCACCCCGCGGATAATCTCTGCCGGGGTGCCTCTTGGACTCCACTATCTGGATTCGTATATTGCCGTCGAGAATACGACATCGAAATCCCCTAGCTCAAGGCATGCAGATTCGTCGTAATCGCCAGCCCAATCGAAAACTCCGAAAACCGCACCGTCAACCCACTCCGCTCTGGCGTGCAAGCAGTCGGCCCCACCTCATAGAGCTCGGCAGCCGGGAAGGGCGCTAACCGCAGCAGCGGCCAAAAACTGCCATCGCGCGAAGCCTGGATGCGCATCGCGCCGTTGGCGACGGTGACGCGGATGCGGAAATCTTCCAATTCCCGGAAGGGCTGAGCGACGGACCAGTCGGATTTGCCGTCGGTGACGACGGTGCTGAGGAAGGCTTCGCCGTCGGTGAACTCGACGCCTGTTTTCATCCAGCGTTTCTCGTCGATGCGCACCATCAGGCCGGCCTGGTCGTAGAGGGTGCGGAATTCGCCCTGGACGCGGATCTGCGCGGTGAAGCCGTCGGTGGTGGGAAAGGCGAGGAAATGGCCGCTGTCGCGGGTGAAGCCGTAATGGGTTTCTCGCCAGAAATCGGTTTTCTCATCGGTGGTCAAGGTAAGGCCGGCTTCGTTCGCCTGCCAGTGTGCGGGCTCGTTCAGCCATTTGCCGTCATTGAAGTCGATGCTCATCCTGTTCTCCCGTTCCGTTGAAGCCTCACCGCAGGGCGATCGCCTCACCTTGGCATAATGCGCGGCCGTGGTGCAGGCCGGCGCAGCCGAAGATTGTGTGTTTTTCCGGCGTCCGGCTATCCGCCCTAGCATAATCCGTCGCTCGTGCTTGACAGGATCGATCCATCTCCTATTCTGTTACAAAAAGATGAATTACATAATTGTGGAACTAAACGGGAGCTCTCACATGAAAACACTGGTCGCATTCCTTGTCGGCACTGCGCTCGTCGCCCTGCCTTCGACACTCCTTGCCCAGGAAAAGGGTGGCGTCATTAACGTCGCGACGATTGGCGAACCGCCGACGCTCGATCCGATGTCGTCGACGGCCGATCTGGTCGGCATCGTCACGCAGCACATTTTCGAAACGCTCTACACCTTCGACAAGAGCTGGAACGTCACGCCGCTTCTGGCCGAAAGCCTGCCTGAGATCAGCGCCGACGGCAAAACCTATACGATCAAGCTCAGAACCGGCATCAAGTTCCACGACAATACCGATATGACCTCGGAAGATGTCGTCGCCTCGCTTGGCCGCTGGATGAAGATCGCTTCGCGCGGCAAGCAGGTGGCCGGCTTCATCGAGTCCGTCACCGCCGTCGATCCGGCGACCGTCAAGATTGCGCTGAAGCAGCCCTATGCGCCGCTGACCTCGCTGCTTGCCTTCAACAATTCGGCCGCGATCATCATCCCGTCGGAAAAGCAGGACGAGCCGATGAAGGACTTCATCGGCACCGGTCCCTACATGCTGAAGGAGCGCAAGGCCGACCAGTATATCCAGCTCGTCCGTTTCGATGGCTATAAGTCACGCGAAGGCGACAGCAATGGTTATGGCGGCGCCCGTCATCAATATCTAGATGAGATCCGCTTCGTGCCGGTGCCGGATCCGAACACCCGCGTCGAAGCCGCTGTTTCCGGCCAGTATGATTATGTCGACTCGATCCCCGTCGAATCCTACGACAAGCTGAAGGCTTCGACCGCCTCGCAGCCGATCATCCTCAAGCCCTTCGGTTATCCGGTCTTCGTCTTCAACACGAAGGAAGGTATTGCCGGGAATGTCGAGGTCCGCAAGGCGATCCGCCAGGCGCTCAGCATGGAAGACATGCTTGCCGCCGCCTTCGGCAGCAAGGATTTCTATGCGCTCGACGGCGCGATCTATCCGAAGACCTTTGCCTGGTCGACCGATGCCGGCGTCGAAGGCGCTTATAATGTCGCCGATCCGGAAGGGGCGGCGGCCGCCGCCAAGAAGGCCGGCTACAACGGCGAACCGATCCGTATCCTGACCAGCCGCCAGTACGAATTCCACTACAAGATGGCGCAGGTCGCCGCCGAATATCTGAAGCTTGCCGGCTTCACCGTCGATATGCAGGTTGTGGACTGGGCGACGCTGACCCAGCGCCGCACCGATCCGAAGCTCTGGGATATCTACATCACCCATAGCCCCTTCCTGCCGGAGCCGGCGCTGATCGGCTCGCTCTCGACCAGTTCGCCGGGCTGGTGGGATACGCCGGCCCGCAGGGCCGCCGTCGATGCCTTTACATCGGAAGTCGATCCGAAGAAGCGCGTGGCGCTCTGGGCCGATGTCCAGAAGGCGATCTATGCCGATGCACCCTTCATGAAGATCGGCGACTTCAACGCGGTTTCGGCGGAATCGACCAAGCTCGAAGGCGTCGATCCGGCTCCGTGGCCGTATTTTTGGAATGCTTCGATCAAGAAGTAAACATCGCCAGCGATACCGGCCCGTCGTGGCCGGTGTCAGTCTTCTTTTTTGCAGAATCTGCAAGGGTTTGCCAGACATTCATGATACGCTACATCCTCCAGCGCCTGTTCGGCATGATCGTCGTGATGTTTCTCGTTGTCACGATCGTCTTCGTCATCGTGCGTGTGACCCCGGGAGATCCGGCCGCCGTCATGCTCGGGCCGGATGCGACGCCGCAGGATATTGCCGACCTCAGGTCCCGGCTCGGCCTCGATCAGTCGCTCGGCCTGCAATATGTCTATTATATCGGCCAGATGCTGAGAGGTGATCTCGGCCAGTCGATCTTCCTCAACATGCCCGTCACCTCGGCCTTGCTCGACCGGGCGGAGCCGACCTTCTTCCTGACGTTGTTTTCGCTCGCAATCGCCAGCATCATCGCCCTGCCGATCGGCATCTATGCCGCCTATCGGCGCGGTTCCTTCATCGATCAGGCGGCAACGACGCTCGCGATGTTTGCCGCCAGTATTCCGAGCTTCTGGCTCGGCTTGATACTGATGCAGTTCTTCGCCGTCAGGCTCAACCTCTTCCCGGTCTCGGGTTATGGCGGTCCGGGCTCGACCTTTCTCGATCGGATGTATCATCTGACGCTGCCTGCCTTCGCGCTCGGCATCGTCTCCTCGGCGCTGATCCTGCGCTTCACCCGCGCGTCGATGCTCGATGTGCTCGGCGACGATTATATCCGCACCGCCCGCGCCAAAGGGCTGATCGAGCGCCGGGTAATCCTCAAGCACGCGCTGAAGAATGCGCTGATCCCGATCCTGACGGTGATCGGCCTGACGGCAGCCGTGCTGATTTCAGGCGCCGTCGTCACCGAGACTGTCTTCGGCCTGCCGGGTGTCGGCAATCTTGTCGTCTCGGCGGTGCTGCGCCGCGACTATCCCGTCATCCAGGGGGCTCTGCTCGTCATCGCCGCCCTCTACGTGCTGATCAATTTTGCGATTGACATGCTCTATCTGCTGATCGATCCGAGGGTGCGCTACTGATGGCCGATATCGCAATTAAATCAGTCGAAGGCGAGGGCAGCAAATTCGCCAGGCGCCTGCTGAAGCGCAAGACGGTCGCCCTGGGTCTGTTGATCCTGACGATCTTCGTGCTTCTGGCGGTCCTCGCACCTCTTGTCGCGCCCTATTCGCCGTCGAAGCTCTCCATCGTCAATCGGCTGAAGCCGCCGAGCGGCACCTTTGTCTTTGGCACCGACGAATTCGGCCGCGACGTCTTCTCACGGACGATCTTCGCCGGCCGCCTGTCGCTGCTCGTCGGTGTTGCGGTCGTGACCTTGTCGGCCGTGATCGGCGTGACGCTCGGTCTGCTTGCCGGCTTCTTCCAGAAGCTTGATACGCCGATCGCCCGGCTGATCGATGCGATGATGGCATTCCCCGATATTCTGCTGGCGATCGCGCTCGTCGCCGCCCTCGGCCCGTCGTTGACGACGGTGATCATCGCGCTGTCGATCGTCTATGCGCCGCGCCTTGCCCGCATCGTCCGCGCTTCGACGCTGGTCATTCGCGAACTGCCCTATGTCGAGGCGGCGAGGGCGCTTGGCATTTCGACCTTCCATATCATGACCCGGCATGTCCTGCGCAATCTGCTGTCGCCGATCCTGGTGCAGGCGACGTTCCTTTTCGCCAGCGCCATGCTTGCCGAAGCCGGCCTGTCTTTCCTCGGCCTCGGCGTCAGCCCCGAAATCCCGACCTGGGGAACGATGATCGCCGCCGGCCGCCAGTATATCGGCCAGGCCGACTGGATGACGCTGTTTCCGGGCGTCGCCATCATCCTCTCCGTCCTGTCGCTGCAGATGGTCGGCGACGGCCTCAGGGACATGCTCGATCCGAGACTTCGCAAGGATCTTTAATCCGCCGATCAGGCGTCGGCCCAATCGAAATTCGTCAAATCGAAAATTGCATGACAGGAGTTTGCGTGAATCAGTTTCCCACCGCCGCCGGCAAGGTCGAGAACTCGCCTTACGAACGGCTTGCTGCCCTCGGCATAACGCTTCCGCCGCCGCCGCCGCCGATCGCCAATTTCGTCACGCACGTGATCGAAGGCAATATGCTCTACCTCTCCGGCCAGGGCCCGCGCGAGGCCGACGGCTTCCTGCATGCCGGCAAGGTCGGCGGTGGCATCAGTGTCGAGGGGGCCTATGGCCATGCGCGGCTGACCGGCATCAACCTGCTTGCCGTCATGCAGGATGCGCTCGGCGATCTCTCCCGGGTCAAGCGGGTGGTCAAGCTGCTCGGCATGGTCAATGCCGTGCCTGATTTCGAGGATCATCCGAGCGTCATCAACGGCTGCTCGGATCTGCTGATCGCAGTCTTCGGGCCCGCCGGCGAACATGCCCGCTCGGCCGTCGGCTTCGGCTCGCTGCCCGGCAACATCACCGTCGAGATCGAGGCGATCGTCGCCTTGCACGGCTGATGGAAGCTCGACACATTTGATCGACCGCCCCATGTTTCGTTTTTCGACCCAGAATCCTGGAGACCTCCATGTCCACTGATATCCGCCCGTCGCTTGGCCTCCGCCCTGTCATCAATGTATCGGGCACGATGACCAGCCTCGGCGCCTCGATTGTCGTTCCTGAAGCGATCAGCGCGATGGCATCGATCCTGCCGCACTTCGTCGAGATCAACGACCTGCAGCGCAAGGCAAGCGCCGTCATCGCAAGGCTGACCGGCGGCGAGGCGGGCTTCGTCACCGCCTCCTGCTCGGCCGGCATTTCGCTGGCTGTCGCCGGCGCGATTACCGGCAATAACCTGCTGGCGATCGAGAAGCTGCCGGATGTCGTGCCGGAGAAGAACGAAGTGCTGGTGCAGATGGGCCATGTGGTCAGCTACGGCGCCCCGGTCGACCAGGCGATCCGGCTTACCGGCGGCAAGGTCGTGCTTGTCGGGCAGGCGACCTCGACGCATCGCTTCCACATGGAAAACGCCATCACCGACAAGACCGCCGCTGCCGTCTATGTCGTCTCCCACCATGTCGTCGATTACGGCCTGCTGAATCTCAAGGAATTCGTCGAGATTGCCCATGCCAAGGGCGTGCCCGTCATCGTCGATGCCGCCTCGGAATATGATCTCAGGATTTTCCTGGAGCAGGGGGCCGACATCGCCCTTTACTCCGGCCACAAATTCCTCGGCGGCCCGACCTCGGGCATCGTTGCCGGCAGAAAGGAGCTGGTGCGCCACGCCTTCCTGCAGAACATGGGCATCGGCCGCGGCATGAAGGTCGGCAAGGAGAGCATCTTCGGCGTCATGGCAGCACTCGAGGCCTGGGAAAACCGCGACCATGCCGGCATCCGGGAACGCGAGACCGGCTATCTCAACCTGTGGAAGCGCACGCTCGACGGTCGCCCGGGCGTCACCGCGCTGATCGAGCCCGACCCGACCAACAATCCGCTCGATCGGCTGCGCCTGATCGTCGATCCTGAGCAAGCTCACATCACCGCCTGGGATCTGGCCGATGCGCTTGCCAAGGGCAGCCCGCCGATCATCGTGCGCGATCACGAGGTGGAGCACCGCTATTTCTATCTCGACCCGTGCAATCTGCACCCGGGCGAGGAGACGGTCGTCGCGGAGCGCCTGGCGCAGGAACTCGACAAGGCGCGCGCCTCCAACGAGATCATCGCAACGGCGATCGAGAACCGCAGCAGACACCGCTTCGACGGTGTGCTGCGCTGGCCGGATTGATCCGCCGCTTACCCGTCGCAAGAGGAACCACCATGGCCAGCGCCCAAATGCAACCGATCCAGACGACCACCGACGTTCTTTCCGTCGAAGGGCTGACGACATCCTTCCTGGTGGACGGCGTCTGGAAACCGGTCGTGCGCGATGTTTCCTTCACGGTGGCGCCAGCGGAGACTGTGGCGATTGTTGGCGAATCCGGCTCGGGCAAGAGCGTCACATCGCTCTCGATCATGCGGCTGCTGCAGGCGGATACGAGCCGTGTCGAGGGCCGCGTCATGCTCGGCGGACGCGACCTTCTTGCCCTACCGGAAAATGCCATGCGGCAGGTGCGCGGCAACGAGGTGGCGATGATCTTCCAGGAGCCGATGACATCGCTCAATCCGCTCTTCACCATCGGTGACCAGATATCCGAAGCGCTGCTCTGCCATTCCGATATGAGCAGCGCCGATGCCAAAGCCGAGACGATCCGGCTGCTGGAAAAGGTCCGCATCCCCTCGGCTGCCTCGCGCTTCGGCGAATATCCGCATCGTTTTTCCGGCGGCATGCGCCAGCGGGTGATGATCGCCATGGCGCTCGCCAGCCGGCCGAAACTGTTGATCGCCGACGAGCCGACGACGGCACTCGACGTGACGATCCAGGGCCAGATCCTCGATCTCATCAAGATGCTGCAGGACGAGGAGGGAACCTCCGTTCTGTTCATCACCCATGATATGGGCGTCGTTGCCGAGATCGCTGACCGGACGGTGGTGATGTATCGCGGCGAACAGGTGGAAAGCGGCGCCACCGCCGATATCTTCCACCGCGGCAAACATCCCTATACGAGAGCGCTACTGTCAGCCGTGCCGGTGCTCGGCTCGATGCAGGGCAGGCAACGGCCGCTGCGCTTTCCCGTGGTCAATACCGCAACGGGTGAATCAGACATTCCCGCCGAGGTCACCGATACGGTGGCAGTGACGCCCGTCCTGCAGGTGAAGAACCTCACCAAGCGCTTCGACATTCATTCCGGCCTGTTCGGCCGGCTGACCAGCCGGGTGCATGCCGTCGAAAACGTCTCCTTCGATCTTCATGCCGGCGAGACGCTGTCGCTCGTCGGCGAATCCGGCTGCGGCAAATCGACGACCGGCCGCGCCATCATGCGGCTGATCGAGCCGCAGGCCGGTTCCGTTCTCGTCGAGGGCAGGGAGGTGCTCGGCCTCGACAGGAAGGATCTGCGCGAGATGCGCAAATCCGTACAGATGATCTTCCAGGATCCGTTTGCCAGCCTCAATCCGCGCATGACGGTCGGCGCAGCTATCGCCGAACCCTATCTCGAGCACAGGATGGGCAACGCGAAACAGGCAAAGGATGTCGTCGCCGATCTGCTGGTGAAGGTCGGTCTGTCCTCGGATATGGCCGCCCGTTATCCGCATGAGTTTTCCGGCGGCCAGCGCCAACGCATCTGCATCGCCCGCGCGCTCGCCTTGCAGCCGAAGGTCATTGTCGCCGACGAAAGCGTCTCGGCGCTCGACGTCTCGATCAAGGCGCAGGTCATCAACCTGATGCTCGACCTGCAGCAGAGCCTCAACCTCGCCTTCCTGTTCATCTCGCACGACATGGCGGTGGTCGAGCGCGTCAGCCATCGCGTAGCGGTGATGTATCTCGGCGAGATCGTCGAGATCGGCCCGCGATCCGCGGTCTTCGAAAATCCGCAGCATCCCTATACGAAAAAACTCATCGCGGCAGTGCCGGTGCCGGATCCCGACCGTCGCCACGAAAAGCGGATGGTGGCGAATGACGAGATCAAGAGCCCAATGCGCCCGGTCGACTATCAGCCTGCAAGCACGTCTTATCGCGAAGTCGGGCCGGGCCACCTTGTCATGGCGGATCGCTAAGACTTGCCATCGCGTTTCGGATCTGACGGGCGCTATTCCATCGCCAGGATCATGTTGCGCACGACGGGGTAGATTTCCCCCTCCCAGCGGCGGCCGCTGAAGACGCCGTAATGCCCGACATTGGCCTGAAGATGATGGCGCTTCAGATGCGGGCGCAACGCACGACAGAGATCGTGCGCGGCCGAGGTCTGGCCGAGCGCGCAGATATCGTCGCGCCCGCCCTCGACGGTCAAAAGCGCCGTGTTGCGGATCTGGCCGGGATCGACCTTGCGGCCATGATGGGTCAGGTCGCCGGTCGCGATTTCCGCCTTCTGGAAGACGCGTTCGATGGTTTCGATGTAGAATTCTTCGGTGAGGTCGAGCACGGCGAAATATTCGTCGTAGAAATTCTTGATCTTGCTGGCCTCGGCCGTCTCGCCCTTCGCCAGATGGTCGTAGAGCTTGCGATGGGCGTCCTGGTGGCGCTGCATGTTCATCGACATGAAGGCGACAAGCTGGAGGAAACCGGGATAGACGCGCCGTCCCGCACCCCGATAACGCCAGGGAACGCCCGTGATCAGCGAGTTCTCGAACCAGGCGAGCGATTGCGATACGGCAAGCTCGTTGACCTTCGTCGGGCTCTCGCGCGGATCGATCGGACCGGCCATCAGCGTCATGGTCCGCGGGGTGGCCGGATGCCGCTCTTCCGACATCACGGCGACGGCGGCAAGCGCCTGCACGCAGGGTTGGCAGACGGCAAGGATATGAGCGCCCGGACCGATCTCCTCCAGGAAATGCATAATATAGTCCACATAGTCGTCCATGCCGAAGCGTCCGGCCGACAGCGGCACGTCACGGGCGTTGGCCCAGTCGGTGATATAGACGTCGTGGTCGCGCAGCAGGGTCTGCACGGTGCCACGCAGCAGCGTGGAAAAATGGCCGGACAGCGGTGCGACGACCAGCACCCGCGGCCGCTTTGCATCGGTGTCCGTTGCAAAGCGCAGCAGCGTGCCGAAGGGCATGTCGAGCACGGTCTCGACAGTGACGGGCATCACGCGATTGCCGATCATGACCGACGTAATAGCGAAATCCGGACGTTGGTGAGTGATCTCGAAGCGTGAGATCATCTCCAGCGCGGCGGCGAAGTGCCGTCCCATTTCGCTGCCGGATCCCCAGAGCGCTGTCGCGGAGAAGATCTGCAGGCGGCGCGCCAGATCGCGGAGCGGCGCGATGATATCATCCTGGAACTGATAGGCCTGGTAGAGCATGGCCGAAATCTCCCGCACTGCCGCATCGATGCGGCAGTGCAAAAAATGCTAGTGGAATATCTCCTGCCATGCGAGAAGATTATCGAGGAAGAAGCAACATTGTCCGACAAGGATACAAGCCCGATGTCGCAGGCGGCACTGACGATTTCCTCGAAAAACTACTCATCATGGTCTCTGCGCGGCTGGCTGCTGTGCCGGATGGCCGGGCTGGACTTCGCCGAAGTCCTTGTGGAACTGGATGACGAGGCGCGCCAGGAACTGCTTCTGCTTTCACCGTCGGTTCTGGTGCCGAGGCTGACCCATGACGATGTGACGGTCTGGGACACGTTGGCGATCGCCGAATATCTCTATGAGGTCGCGCCCACTGCCGGGCTCTGGCCCACCGAGCGCGCGGCGCGCGCCCGCTGCCGGTCGGTTTCGGGCGAGATGCATTCGGGTTTCCACAATCTGCGCTCGGCATTGCCGATGAACCTCAAGGCGCGGCATGCGAGCTTCAAGATATTTTCGGGCGCGCGGCCCGATGTCGAGCGTGTCAAGGCGATCTGGACCGAATGCCTCGAGGCAAGCGGCGGCCCGTGGCTGTTCGGGATCACGCCGACCGTGGCCGATGCGATGTATGCGCCGGTCTGCACCCGATTCCGCACCTACGCGGTGGAACTCGAACCGCAGCTCGAAGCCTATGTCGAGACGGTGCTGTCCTGGCCGCTGATGGGTGAATGGACGGAGGGAGCGATGGTCGAGCCGGATGAGATCGTCGAGTTGGAAGTCGAGTTCTGACCGGAACGCGGCGGTGCGGCTCCGCATCGACTTTCACGCGACGAATTAAGAGTTGCCTGCAAGGTGAGCGGCGCATAAATCAGATGCAGTGCTACATGCCGCGAAATCTGGACCAATGAACAGAGATTATTATTCCAAACTCGGCGGACTGCCGCCGCAAACCGAGCTGCTTTCCAGCAAAGCCGTTTTCACCACAGCCTACGCGGTCATCCCGCGCAGCGTCATGACCGATATCGTCACCAGCGTCCTTCCTCACTGGACGGGAACGCGGGCTTGGGTTCTCTCCCGGCCGCTCTCCGGTTTCTCCGAGACCTTCTCGCAATATGTGATGGAGGTCCAGCCCGGCGGCGGAAGCGACCGGCCGGAGCCCAACAAACGGGCCGAAGCGGTCCTGTTCGTCGTCGAAGGCGAGATGACGGTGGAGCTCGACGGCAACAGCCATGCGCTGCGCGCCGGTTCGTTCGCCTATCTTCCGGCGGGCTCGGTCTGGCGCCTGAAAAATAGCGGCTCGACGGCGGCAAAATTCCACTGGATTCGAAAGGCCTTTCAGGAGGTCGAGGGGCTGGAGCCGCCGCCGGCTATCTTCACGCATGAGGACCAGCACCCCATCTCGGCAATGCCCGATACCGATGGACGCTGGGGGACGACCCGGTTCATCGATCCAGCCGATGTCCGCTACGACATGCACGTGAATATCGTGACTCTGGAGCCGGGCGCCGTGATCCCCTTCATGGAAACCCATGTCATGGAGCATGGTCTCTATGTGCTGGAGGGCAAGGCGGTCTATCGGCTGAACCAGGATTGGGTCGAGGTCGAGGCCGGCGACTTCATGTGGCTGCGCTCCTTCTGCCCGCAGGCATGTTACGCCGGCGGCCCCGGCCGTTTCCGCTACCTGCTCTACAAGGACGTCAACCGTCACATGACGCTCTGGTAGGATCTGGAGCGGTTCAGCTTTTCATGGAAATGCAGAACCGCTCTAACCTTTTGTTTTATCGCAATTCCGGACGGAAAACCGCTTTGCACTTTTCCTGGAATTGCTTGGGCGAAGGAACGATGAAGCTCGAAAGCGAACGTCTGATTTTGAGACCCTGGCGACAGCAGGATCGCAAACCCTTCGCTGCGATCAATGCCGAGCCCGACGTCGTCAGATATCTCAATCCTCTGACCGACGAACAGTCGAATGCGATGCTCGACCGCATCGACCGGCACTTCGAGGACCATGGCTGGGGGTTTTGGGCGCTGGAGGAGAAGGAAAGCGGCGCGTTGATCGGTATGTGCGGCCTCGCCAAGGTTTCGCCGGCTTTGCCGTTTGCGCCTGCAGTCGAAATCGGTTGGCGGCTTTCAGCGTCGCGGCACGGCGCCGGATATGCGCGCGAGGCCGCGGAACGCTCTCTCGATTTTGCGTTCAACACGCTGAAGCTTGACCGCATCGTCAGCTTCACGGTGCCCGCAAACAGCAATTCCTGGGGTTTGATGAGACGACTGGGGATGAATCGGATCGGTGAGTTCAATCATCCCAGTTTCGCCGAGGGGCATCCGTTGCGCCATCACGTGCTCTATGAACTGCGGTCATCAAACGGTATGTGACCTCCCACGCATCGGCACCAACCGTGAGGGCGCGTTTATAGTCGAGCAACTTGTATGTGGCGGCAGGGTTGGAATGTCCGTTTGTGTGCAAAGTAGAAGTGTCACTTCGGACGCGTCTTCAGCTATTTAGAAATGCGACACTCGGCATGTCCACTTGCGCTGAGGCAAGCCCCCGACCGGACCGGCTGGACCGGGTTGCAAGGGAAGGGCGGGGGCGGGTGAGATGCTCCCCTTCGGCTTTAGCTTTGACAATTGGAGCAGCCAGTCATTCCGCCGCATCGAGGTCAGAGAGCGCTTGTCGCCGTCGGGCAATGACGGCGGGATCGTTCATGAAATCCTTCCGCCGTCCCGGACCGCGAGCACGTCGCACATAGCCGTTCTTCTCGCTGTTGGTCTTTACATCAGGCTGCGACTGCCGCTCCTGGCGCTCCTTGATATAGGCCAGCACGTCTCCGAGTCGCTTGTTCTCGATGATCGCCGCATGCGTCACCCGCTGGTCCTTGTCGAACACCTTGTAGGGCAGGGAGTATCCCTTCCACCGCACATCGAGCCGGCCGTCCGCATAGGCATAGGTCTCGACATAGCGGCCAGCCAATCCACGCGTCACCTCGTTCTCCTCGAGCATGATCCGCTTGCGTTCAAACGAAAACGTCAGCTGCGCCCCGACATAGCGCTGCTCGCGCTTGCACAGGATCTCCTTCAACCGATCTGGGGCGAGATTCATCGGCCGGTGCAGGTCACCGGATCGGGCAGGGGCGAGCGCAAACCGCGCATTGTAATGCTCTATGAAGTCAGGCAGGTACGCATTGCCTGCCTCCATGTCGCAGATATCGGCCAGCCGCAATTCCTTGACCAGCCGATCCTGCAGCGTCCGGTTCATCCGCTCGACGCGGCCCTTGGCCTGACTGGAATTTGCACAAAGAATCTCGATGTTTAGCTCTGAGAGCGCACGGCCGAACTGGGTCATGCCCTGGCCACCCTTGGCGTCTTTCTTCGCCACCCGGAACACAGAATGCTTGTCCGAGTAGAAGGCCACAGGCGCGCCGTGATCGCGCAGGTAAAGCGCCAGCGCCTCGAAATAGCTGAAGGCGCTTTCCGAGCGCACGAACCGCAACTGCATCAGCTTGCCCGTCGCATCATCGACGAACACCAGCAGCGAGCATGGATCACCGCGGTCCTCAAACCAGCGATGTTCGGACCCGTCGATCTGTATCAGCTCGCCATAGGCTTCACGCCGCAAGCGCGGCTGATGAAACGTCCGCCGCTGCTTGCGCGAGAGCCACAGGCCCGCATCCACCATCCAGCTGCGCAACGTCTCGCGCGACACCCGCAACCCATCGCGCTCGGCAAGCTTCTCGGCCGCCAAGGTTGGTCCGAAGTCTGCATAGCGTTCGCCAACCAGCGTCACGGCGTAATTCCGAACACCGTCGCTGATCCGGTTGTTCGACGGTCGACCGATCGCCTTGTGCCGGATCGACGCCGCACCACCCGTGTTGATCCGCTCCAGCAGACGACGCACCTGGCGCGTACTCAGATCAAGCACATGTGCCGCCGACACCATCGTCATCCGGCCGGCGATGACCTTCGATAGAATCTCGATCCGTTGCAGGTCGCGCTCGCTCATCGCAATCAGTCCCATCCGCAATCTCCACCGTCATCAAACAAGGGGAGAGTGACATTCCAACTTTGCAGAAACAGGACACTTCAACTTTGCGGCTACATTGTAATGTGGCGTAATCAACATTATGGAACTAAAAGGTGCTTTACAACCACCGAGAACCGCCTCTCTAATAAACCCCGCCAATCATTCATGATGGCACGTTGTCTGCAATGATGCCACGCGTTACCGGAGGCGCCCAGACATTCACCGAATTCAGGTGAATCTGCCCCGCGCACCGGTTTCTCGGAGCTTTCTCGGTCAGGTCGTTCGTCCAAGCGTCGAAAGTGCATCCTGCAGTCTGAGTGCCGCCAATGCTTCGGTTGCCTCATCCGAAGACCATCCCGCTTCCAACGCCGCAGACAGGACCAGCGATTCCGTTTGAAGCTCGAGCTTCTCATAAAGCGGCTCGATGGCTTCGCGCGCTGTTACAACGTGCTGGTCTGGTGGGGTGATGGGTGTGGCGGCAACCGTAGGCATGAAATGCTCCTCCTATTGAACGCTAAGGTTCGAAACCCGTTAGGGGCATCCTTGTTCCATTCATATCGCCTTTTCGGTCTTCGAGCGGCCAAGCGAATGACGCCACATATATGGCGAAATTTCCTCCATCGCAGGAACGCGCGAATGATAATTGCCGGCGGGATCTTCTTGTGGTCGCCGACAGTCCCCTGTCTGGTGATAGATGCGTTCGGGTCGAGCAGAAACGCGACCAACGTGCTTGCACTCTGCGCCTCTACTTCGAGCTTGTCATCCAATAAATGCAGCCCCTGCTCGCCTCCAAGCCATCACCGCGCCGTGCGTGGTGAGCAAGAATCACCGTCGGCGCGTTCGTCCAGGCATTACAAATCAATCACGATATCGCCCTCAGGTTTTGCGCAACAGATCAGCACATTGCCATCCGCCGGCGCGTCGACAGGGTCCGGCTGGTAGCCGACACTTCCCTCCACAAGTCCGGTCTCGCAAGTGTGACAGACGCCGGTTCGGCACGACCATCGCACCGGCACGTCGCAGGCCTCGGCCAGTTCGAGCAAGTTCTGGAATGTCGGCTCCCAGCGCACATTGAGGCCGGTGCGGGCAAACGACACCAGCGGCCCCGAGCCTGGAAGCCCTGCCGGCAAATGTGGCGGCCGGCGAGGCGAAGCAGCTATGCCGGGTGTGATCGACGGACCGGCGCCGAACATCTCGGTGTGGATGCGATCCGGCGCGATGCCCAAGGCAGCAAGGCCGACGCTCAGATCGCTCATGAAGCTCGATGGTCCGCAGACATAGACGTCACAATCGCGCGGCAGGTTAAGCAACTTAAGCGCCTGCGCATCCAGATGGCCGCGAGCGTCGAAATCGATATCAGGCCGATCCTTAGGGTCGGGAGAGCTGTAGCAAATATGGCTGTGGTGGTGAGGAAGCCTCTTCAGCAGCCCGCGCGCCTCCTCGGCAAACGGATGTTCGCGGCCATTGCGGGTTCCGTATAACCACCAGACCTCCCGGGGCGATGCTTCGGCCGCCAAGACATGAAGCATCGCCAGCACCGGCGTCACTCCAATCCCGGCACTCAACAGAACAACCGGTGTATCGCCCGGCCGCAATATGAAACTGCCGCGCGCCGCACTTGCCTGCACGATGTCGCCGACCTGTAGCTCGTCGTCGATGTAGCCGCTGGCTGCGCCATGGACCTCCCGCTTGACGCTGACGCGATAATGCGTGACGCTGGGCTCGCCCGACAGCGAATAGCTGCGCATCAGCGCAGGCGCCGGATCCCGTCCGAGCCGCAGCACCACGAACTGCCCGGGGAGTGCGGCGGCAACAGGCTGGCCATCCGCCGGTTCGAGCACGAGGGAAACCACGCTGCCGCTTTCGCGCACCTTGCGCAACACACGCAGCGGGCGGAACCCGCGCCATGCCGGAGGCAGGCCGGGAGCAGCTGTCAGCCCGGCATTTCCTGTCGTCGCGCCCTCCTTCCGCTCCTGCTTGAGTATGGCCTCGAAAGAATGACGCCAGCCTGCGCTCAGCGGCGGGATGCGCAACGCGCGCTCCAACTGATCGCGCGGGTGACCCGGCATATAAAGCAGCGCGTTGATCTCGAAAACGCTCATGCCCTCGGGCCCGGACGCCACCTTCGTGATCTCGTCGCCGGCCTGCACTTCGCCTTCCTCCAGCACACGGAAATAGAAACCAGGTCGACCATGTTTGACCACCAGCGCGGCCATCTCTGGCTCGTCCATGCGTATGCCGAACCGGTAGCAGGTGACGCGCGGTTGCGTCGCCTCGAACAAAGCGCCGCCGATCCTGTAACGGTCTCCAATGCAGACCTCTGCATCCGGCAACCCATCGACGGTGAAATTCTCGCCGAACTGACCGTAAACGAAGTCGTCTCGGCGCAATTGCTCCTGCCAGTACCGATAGGAATCGATCTGATAGACAAAGACTGCGCGGCGTTCGCCGCCGTGGCCAGCCAGATCGCCCTGTCCATCGCCGTCGACGTTCAGGCGCCGCACCATGCGCGGGCCGTCGACCGGCGTCTTCCAAATGGCAGTGTTGACGATCTTGCCTTGCCAGGTGACGTCGCGCGGCAGGCCCACATTGACCGAAAGCAAGCGTACCATGACATTTCTCCCGAATGACGATGATCGCAATTTCCAGATCGGCGCAGGATGACTACAGCGTCAATCTCAGTTCGAGATAGTGTTCGGTCAAAGTCGTCAAGGTGAAGGCTCTGTTGAGGCCGCTCGGATTTGGCAACAGCCAGACACCTGCGCCGGCAAATTCCTCCGGCTGCCGACCCCATTCAACATTGGCTCGAAGACTGATAGCCGCGTATGCCGCCTTTCCAAGAAAAGCCAGATTGGCTGGTGCGAACTTTCGTATCTTGGTTTCCAGGACGGGCGCGGCGCTAAGGTAATCCTGCTTCTTAAGCTCGCTTGCGCTTTTTGTCGGACGTGAAACCGCGGATGTCAGACCACAGCCATATTGCAACAACGCGCGCTCTTCATCCGCCCGCAGCAGGCGCGGTGTAAATCCGGCCAGATGCAGGACGCGCCAAAAACGGTTGCTCGGGTTCGAGAAATTATGGCCGTCGCGAACCGCGGACAGAGCAGGATTCAATCCGCAGAATACCACGGAAAGGCCAGGAGTGAGGATTTCCGACAATTCGGCTCTTGGCATCATGGGGTCGCCTGGGCCGTTGAGGTTTGCGGATGTGGCATCATCTTGCATTATGGGATATCGCTCGAATTAAGCCTGTCAAATATACCAACCGTGCGTCGATCGAAACGAGCTTCCTGAACACCGTCAGGAAGAGGCCGGTCTAACAGACACGCAGTGCTAATCATGTTGCTGGAAATGTCGATGAATGGTCTTACCGGACAATTCCTGAAATCGGAATCGATTTCAGGAATTATGCGGCCATTCAAAGTGCACAGCGTCTTTTGCGGCTCTCAAAAGACGCGCGATGCGGTAGTGACAATCTGAAATATCCGCTGCAATCGATTCTTTGACGGGATCTTCATGACCATCGAAGCCGCACGAAATCCGCATCCGATCTATTTTGCCGGAGCTTTTGCCACGGGCGGGCTCCTGACTTTTATGGTGCACCTCAACGGCGAGTTGGCCCGTTATGGGACTCCCCTGTTCTCATCTTGGACCGCCCACGGCACGGGCATCATCGCAGCCGTCATTCTTCTTTTGCTGATCCACCGGCGCCGCAGACCTAAGCCGGAACAAACCTTGCGCGCGCCTTTATGGGCCTATTTCGGTGGGATATCCGGCGCGGCAACGGTCATGCTGACCTCGACCGCGGTCAACTCACCGCTCGGGCTCTCAGGCACCTTGGCTTTGGGTTTGGCAGGCCAGGTCGCCTTCAGCGTCGCAGCCGACAGTTGGGGATTGTTTGGTCTGCCAAAGCGCCGTCCAGATAGACGAGACATCGTAGCACTCGGCTTGGTCGTCATGGGGGCTGCGCTGACTATCCTGCTTGGGCGAGGTGCGGCATGACGGTGTTCATTCTCCTGGCCTGCCTGGGCGGTGTGCTCGTCGGTCTCAGTCGTCAGCTCAATGGGCGGTTGAGCATATCCACCACACCGCTGATCGCATCCTTCTGGAACCATGCCGTGGGCTTTGCCGTCCTCACCTGCCTTGGTCTCTTTGTCGCGGGCCTGCTTCCTGCAGGCGCTGCCGATGCGCCTTGGTATGCCTATCTGGGTGGTCCCATCGGCGTCATCTTCGTGGCGGCGGGCAGTTGGGTCATTGCTCGAATAGGCGCGGTCAATTCGGCTCTGCTGATCATCGGTGGCCAGATGGTGACAGGGGTGGCGTTTGATTATATCAGCGCCGTTCCAGCATCATTTTGGGCGAACGCGGCCGGAATTGTTCTCATCGTCGGCGGAATGATGGTCAGCCGGGGACGACGCAAAACCGGCCGCTCGCAATAGCCATGCGTTGCGCTGCGATTCAGGTGCCATTGCTGACCGGGCAATTTCATCGGCCGGTCGCAAGGGGACGGATGGACGGTGGGAATGGCTCCCGGCCCGTATCATCGTTCAGGCCGCAGCCTGCTCAGGCGAGGTATTTCGTAAACCAGTCGACCGTTCGCTGCCAGGCGAGCTTGGCCGCTGCTTCGTCGTAGCGGGGCGTGGAATCATTGTGGAAGCCGTGATTGACGTTAGGGTAGATGTAGGCCTCGAATGTCTTTCCCGCTGACTTCAGTGCAGCTTCATAGGCCGGCCAGCCTTCGTTGATGTCCTTGTCCAGCCCGGCATAATGGAGAAGCAGCGGCGCCTTGATCTTCGGCACGTCTTCGGAGCGCGGCTGCCTGCCGTAAAAGGGCACGGCCGCGGCAAGTTCCGGATAGGCCACTGCCGCCGCGTTGGCCACGCCGCCGCCATAGCAGAAGCCGGTGAGGCCGACCTTGCCGGTGGTGAGATCGCTGTGCATCAAAAATTCGACCGCCGCGAAGAAATCGTTCATCAGCTTTTCCGGGTCGACCTTCTGCTGGAGTTCCCGCCCCTTTTCATCGTTGCCGGGGTAGCCTCCGACCGACGTCAGTCCATCCGGCGCAAGTGCGATGAAACCTGCCTTTGCCACGCGCCGCGCCACATCCTCGATGTAGGGGTTCAGACCTCTATTCTCGTGAACGACCACCACGGCCGCGACTTTGCCGGCGGCCTTTGCGGGGCGGACGAGATAGCCGCGGACATCTCCATTTCCCTTCGGAGAGGGATAGGTGATGTATTCGGCTGATATATCGGGATCGGTGAACTCGACCTGTGTCGCCAGCGCATAATCAGGGCTCAGCGATGAAAGAATGGCGGCTGCCGTCACGCCGCCGACCGCGAATTTGCCGGCTCGGTCGAGAAACTCGCGCTTGGTGATTTTCCCGTGCGCGTAATAATCGTAGAGTTCGAGAAGTTCCTGAGGGAAATCCTTGGCTGTCATGCGGGTCATGATGGCTCCTCCTTGCCTTCCGGTCGCGCACTATCCTACACACGTAAACTCGCGGCTCTTTTCAACATTTCGCGAGTTCTGCGTGAGCTTGCCAGGGCGATCATTGGCTGCGCCAACAGTCGCTGAATTCGCTGCCCCGGCGTCAAGAGATGCGCCCTATTCGCTTTGGCAATCGGCGCCCGGCCGGTCGCAGCCAGCAATCGACGCCGGCTACCGATCTATGAAAATTAATTTCATACTCGCGCTTTGAGGCCCGTTTTCTATTGACGCCTTCCGATTTTTGTCCCAACTTAAAGAAAATAAATTACTAAATGGGAACTTGATCGGCATGAAAGTGGGAATCATCGGGCTAGGATTCCGGCTCGGCTATCTCGGCTATGTTTTCAAGGCAATCGATAGCAGCTTCGACATTGTCGGCTATGTGGATCCGGAACCCGCCGGACTTCCTGGATTGACGGAAAAGGGCATTTCAGTCGGCAAGGCCTATGGTTCGCCGGAAGAATTGCTCGCCTCCGAAAAGCTCGATCTGCTGATGATCGGCTCCCCCAATCATATGCATCTCGACCATATCAGGCTCGGACTTCAAGCCGGTCTCAAGGTCTTCTGCGAAAAGCCGATCGTCACCACGATCGCTGAAAGCATCGAACTTGCCCATCTGATGGCAAAATTCGGCCACGAGCGACTGATGGTCGGTCTCGTCTTGCGTTATTCTCCGCTCTACAAGGATCTGCGCGCCATCCAGGCCGAGGGCAAGCTTGGTCAGATCGTCTCGATCGAGGCCTCCGAACATATCGAGCCTTATCACGGTGCCTTCTTCATGCGCGACTGGCGCCGCTATGAACGCTATTCCGGCAGCTTCATGCTTGAAAAATGCTGCCACGACCTCGACCTGTATAATGGCGTCGTCGGTGCGCGGCCGGAGCGGGTCGCAAGTTTCGGCGGCCGCAAGAGCTTCATTCCTGCGAACGATCCAGCACGCGAAGGCATCAACGACCTCGAGCTTTTCCATCGCAAGCCAAGCGGCTGGATGGGCTCGGACAAGGTGTTCGACAGCGACGCCGATATTATCGATTATCAGGTGGCGATCGTCGAATATGCCAATGGCGTCGGCATGAACTTCCACACCAATCTGAATGTGCCCGACCAATTCCGTCGCTTCGCCATCATGGGCTCGCGCGGCATGGCCGAAGGCGATTTCGTTCGCGGTTATCTCGATGTGCACGAACAACTGACCGGCAGCAAGATTGTCGAAAACAAATATGCCGCCACCGAGCTCTCCCAGCATTACGGCGCCGACGAACAGATGGCGAGCGACCTGCTTGAAAGCGTGCGCACCGGGCTCGAACTTCCCGTGTCTACGCTGAATGCGCTCGAAGCCGGCATCCTCGCCTTGGCGATGGACGAAGCGAGGATGAAGAAGGCGGTCGTCGATCTCAGACCCATCTGGGACCGCTTCGACGAAGCCCTTCACGCAAGAGCGGCTTGAGGGGGCGGCAGGATGAGTGTTCAAAGAAGCACCTTCATCTTCGCTTGCATCCTTCTTCTTCCGGCTGTGCTCTATGTTCTGGCGATCGTCGCCTATCCGCTGGTCGATACCTTCGTTCTCTCCTTCACCGACGCGTCCCTCAGGAAGACCACCAATTGGGTGGGCTGGGTCAATTACGAGAAGATCTTCAACGAGCGGTTTGCTGAAGTCATCATCCGCACCTTCATCTGGACCTTCTTCTCGGTCGCCCTGAAAATGGTGATCGGCACCTTCGGGGCGACGATGCTGAACGCCGCGGTCCCCGGCCGCTCATTGTTCCGGCTTTTGACCATGCCGCCATGGATCGTGCCGATGGCGATCGGCATCTTCATGTGGGGCTGGATGTATAACGGCCAGTTCGGGATGATCTCCGGCATGTTGCAGCGCTTCGGTCTGGTCGACGGCCCGGTCGCCTTCCTCGCTTATGGAAGCACCGCCTTCTGGGCCACGATCGTCACCGACGTGTGGATCGGCGTGCCGCTGGTGACGATCTACTTCCTGGCGGCGATCCAATCCATTCCGAAGGATCTCTACGAGGCCGCCTGGACCGACGGCGCCGGCCGCTGGTACCGCTTCCGCCGCATCACGCTGCCGCTGATGGTTCCGGCGATCATCACCATGTCGATGCTGTCGCTGATCGCCACCTTCAACTCGTTCGACATCATCTGGATCCTGACGCAGGGCGGACCGAGCGGCGAGACGACGACGATGATCATCGATACCTACCAGACCGCGATCGGCTCGAAGAAATACGGCGAAGGTGCAGCGCGTGCCGTTTTGATCTGCATCTTCCTGTCGCTCTTCTGCTTCGCCTATTTCCGCGTCACCCGCCGCCTCAATCCGGAGAAGCGCGCATGAGCAATGCAGCCATGATCGACCGTTACCGCTGGTGGGAAATCATCCTGATCTATTGCGGCATCGCGCTGTTTCTTTTTTTTGTGCTGTCGCCCTTCGTCGAAGGTTTCCTGGTGTCGCTGAAGCCGCTCAGCCAGCTCTTTTCCTCACCCTACCGCTTCTGGCCGGAGAACGGCTCGTTCGAAGCCTACCGGACGATGTGGATCAGCGTGCCGGGCTTCGGGCGTTATATCTTCAACTCGTTCTTCATCTCGGTCATCGTCACGCTGATCGTGCTCGGCCTGGTCATTCCGGCGGCCTATGCCTTCGCGAAGTTCGAATTCAAGGGCATGGGCATCCTGCTCGGCGCCTTCCTGACGGTGAACATGTTCTCCGGCGCGGTGCTGTTGATCCCGCTCTTCCGGCTGATGCGCAGCATCGGCGTGCTCAATACCTATCTCGCCATGATCGTGCCTGGCGTCGCCTTCCTGATCCCTTCGGCGATCTGGCTGCTGCGCACCTACATGATCCGTATTCCGCAGGAGCTCAACGAAGCGGCCTACATGGATGGCGCCAGCCACTTCTACACGCTGCGCCGGGTCATCCTGCCGATTGCGATGCCGGGGATTATCGTCGTCGCCATCACCACCTTCATCGGCGCCTACGCCCAGCAATTCATCTTCGCGCTGACGTTCAACTCGAAGACCGAATACATGCCCTTGCCGGTGGGGCTCTTTGCTTACTTCGGCAAGCAGGAGGTCATCTGGAACGAACTGATGGCGGCTTCCTTCGTCGGCATCGCGCCGGCGATGGTCGTCATCTTCTTCCTTCAGCGCTACCTTGTCGGCGGGCTGACCGCCGGTGCGGTGAAACAATAAGACCAAAAAACGAGTGAACAGCTAACACAAGAATGGGAGTCACGACGTGAGCATATCAATCAAGACAGGCCTTATGGCGCTCGCCCTTCTCGGTTCGACGGCACTGACCACGGTCACTGTCCAGGCGGCCGACAAGGAAATCAGCTGGATCTATTGCGGCGACACGATCGACCCGGTCCACACGAAATATATCAAGCAGTGGGAAGAAAAGAACACAGGCTGGAAGATCACTCCAGAGGTCGTCGGATGGGCACAGTGCCAGGACAAGGCAACGACGCTCGCCGCCGCCGGCACGCCGGTGGCGATGGCCTATGTCGGCTCGCGCACGCTGAAGGAATTCGCCCAGAACGATCTTATCGTCCCGGTGCCGATGACCGATGACGAGAAGAAGACCTATTACCCCCACATCGTCGACACGGTGACCTTCGAGGGCAACCAGTGGGGTGTTCCGATCGCCTTCTCCACCAAGGCGCTCTATTGGAACAAGGATCTCTTCAAGCAGGCCGGCCTCGACCCCGAGACGCCGCCGAAGACCTGGGCCGAAGAAATCCAGATGGCAAAGACCATCAAGGAAAAGACCGGCATTCCAGGTTTTGGTCTCTCCGCCAAGACCTTCGACAACACCATGCACCAGTTCATGCATTGGGTTTACACCAATAATGGTGCGGTGACCGATGCCGAAGGCAAGGTCACGCTGGATAGCCCCGAAATCCTCGCTGCGCTGAAGGCCTACAAGGACATCGTCCCCTACTCCGAAGAAGGCCCGACGGCCTATGAGCAGAACGAAGTCCGCGCCATCTTCCTCGATGGCAAGGTCGCCATGATCCAGGCCGGTTCGGGTGCCGCCGACCGTCTGAAGAAGACGCAGATCAGCTGGGGTATTACGACGCTGCCGCTCGGTCCGAACGCCAAGGGTCCGGGCACGCTGCTGATCACCGACAGCCTGGCGATCTTCAAGGGTTCGGGCGTCGAGGACAAGGCGACGGAGTTCGCCAAGTTCATCACCTCTCCGGATGTCCAGTCGGAATACGAACTGCAGGGCGGCGCCGGCCTCACCCCGTTGCGTCCGTCGGCAAAGGTCGACGAGTTCGTCGCCAAGGATCCTTACTGGAAGCCCTTGATCGACGGCATCAGCTATGGTGGTCCCGAGCCGCTCTTCACCGACTATAAGGGCTTCCAGAACTCGATGATCGAAATGATCCAGTCGGTTGTAACAGGCAAGGCCGAGCCGGAAGCCGCACTGAAGAAGGCTGCCGGCGAAATCGAGGCCTTCAAGTAAACTCTCCCGAGCTCCTTGGGGTCGCGGCATCAGCTGCGACCCCTCCCCTCTATCGAATGTGCGAAGACCGCCGGCGGAGACAGATTTTTGGGACAGCTCCTTCTCAACAAAGTTCAGAAATTCTATGGCGACTACGAAGTTCTGAAGGGCGTGCAGCTCGAGGTGAGAAACGGCGAATTCGTCGTCTTCGTCGGCCCGTCGGGCTGCGGCAAATCCACCCTGCTGCGGATGATCGCCGGTCTCGACGCGACGACCGCCGGCGACATCGTCATTAATGGCGTCAGGGTCAACGACCTACCGCCGGTCAAGCGCGGCATCGCCATGGTGTTCCAGTCCTACGCGCTCTACCCGCATATGACGGTCTTCGAGAACATAGCCTTCCCGCTTCGCGTCGAAAAGATGGAAGAAGAAAAGCTCAAGGCCAAGGTGGAAAATGCAGCGCGCATCCTTCACCTCGAGCAGCGGCTGCAGCAGAAACCAGGCATGCTCTCCGGCGGCCAGCGCCAGCGCGTCGCGATCGGCCGCGCCATCGTACGCGAACCGAAGATCTTCCTGTTCGACGAGCCGCTCTCCAACCTCGACGCAGCACTGCGCGCCGACATGCGCATCGAGCTTGCCAAGCTGCACAGGCAGTTAAAGGCGACGATGATCTATGTGACGCACGACCAGGTCGAGGCAATGACCATGGCCGACCGTATCGTCGTGCTTGACGCCGGCGATATCTCCCAGACGGGCGCGCCGCTGGAGCTTTATCATAAGCCCGCGAACCAGTTCGTGGCCGGCTTCATCGGCAATCCGAAAATGAATTTTCTGCCTGTGACCTGTAAAAGCGTCAGCGCCAATGGCGTCGAGGTGGATTATCAGGGCCAGACAGCCCTCCTGCCCGTGACGCCGCGCGACGGCATGGCCGGCAAGGCTTTGACGCTCGGCATCCGGCCGGAGCATATCCAGCTTAACGGCGGCGATATCGTCTTTACCGTGACCCCGACGGTCATCGAGCGCCTCGGGGCAAATACGGTCGCTTATGCCTCGCTCAACGGAGAGGCCGAGAATTTCTGCGCGATGCTGCCGGGTAGCGTCGGCATCCGCGCGGACGCGCCAGTCGCGACCGGCATCAACGCCGCAGATTGCCATTTGTTCGACGAGGCCGGCGTTGCCTTCGAGCGGCGCGTGGAACTGACCGAAATCGATATGAACATGATCAATCCCACGGCGGTCTGAAGCGACTGGCTTCGTGTCGGCGGTCCTATTGATGCCGCCACAGGACCCTCTGCCAATCGGACGGCAGTTCTCGCGGCGTTCGGTCCGCTTTTCTACTGGTGCCCGGAGGCTAAACAAGCCTTTTGACCGCGGGCGTTGCGAAGCTGCGGCCAGCAGCATCGAGGCCAAAGTCAGCATCGCGTCGGCACTCGCCAGAGCGGGCGAACCTCCGGCCATGACCATGGCAATACCTGGGACCATGAGAGCGACACCGAGGATGGCAAGTCCGGCGTGAACGTGGGGAAGTATCCCCCGCGCTGCGGTGGGGGTCAGCCGGCAGTACAGGCCAAACAACGCCAGCGTCGTCCATCCCACCAGGTTGAGATGCGCATGGGCCGCCGCCAGCAAGTAGTCCTCGCTGATTGCCATCTGGATCCCCCAAACCTGCCAGAGGTGACACACACGACCGCCGCGAGAAAAAAGATAAAGGCGATGTCACGCATATCAGCCTCTCTGCGCCAGCCCGGGGCCGGTAAACTGCGAGCCATAGCGTGCCGCACATTCGGCAACCGCGGCGATGTCACGCGGTATTTGAAAACCGGCTGCGGCGACTTCTTCGAAAAAACCTTCAAAGCCACCCGGCGTCAGCACCGCGATGCAAACAGCCCCGTCGGGACCGGTGCGGAAGCTATGACGCTTGCCACGTGGGATATGCGCAATCTACATCGGACCGCGCCGAAACACGGTGCCCTCAAGTTCGAAATCAATGACGCCTTCCAGCACAAGGAAAGTTTCGTCCTCGGCCTCATGGATGTGCGAAGGCGGGCCCTCAAGCGGGCCGGCAACGCCGTGGACGATGGACATGGCGCCTTGCGTTTCGGCAGAGGACAACAGGATGCGATAGGTGGTGCCATTCCAGCTATGAGACTGCTGTGGCTGGGTATATATGTTCATGATACAGGGACCTTCGTGGTTGGTTGATCGGAAGGCCCCCGAAATAGCGCACCGCCGGGCTTGTGATAAATTGGATGATTATATCGACTGAATTGATCCTATGAATTTATCCACGTTCGACCTCAACCTATTGAAAGTGCTGGATGCCTTGTTGCGCGAACGGTCTACCGTGCGCGCCGGGGAACGGGTTGGCCTATCGCAGCCGGCCGTGTCGGCGGCCCTTGGGCGGTTGCGCGCCGCCTTCGGCGATCCACTGCTGATGCGCGATGGCCAGCAAATGCGCCCGACCGAATTTGCACTTGCTTTGGTGTTGCCGTTGACGCAACTGCTTGAGGATTCAAGCCGCCTCTTAAACCCGGCAAGCTTCGATCCAGTGAGTGCGGTGCAGACTTTCCGCATTGCAGCGTCAGATTTTTTCACCGAGATGATGCTTCCCGGCCTAATGGCTAACCTGGAACAGCGGGCACCGGGCATTTCGCTGCGCTATACCGACTCGCTCAATCTTCAGACCATGGACGACCTACGAGAAGCCAGGCTGGATCTGATCTTGTTGCCTGCGGGCAATTTTTCGCCCTGGGTCGATTGGCGACCGATCTTTCATGCCAGTTACGTTGTTGTTGCGCGGCAGGATCATCCGGTTCTACGCCAGCACGGTGTTACGACGGCGGCGGCGATGCCCGTCGAACTGTATTGCAGTCTGCGCCACGCCGCCTTCCGCGTCATCGAGATGGCGCCCGATCGAGAAACTGCCGCACTTGCGGCACTGGGCCTGCAACGTGAGGTCGTCCTCTCGGTACCGACCTTTACGGCCGTCTTGCGGTCTGTGGCCGCGACAAACCTTGTCGGAATTGTACCGCGCCGGATGGCCGTGAAAGTGGCCATCGCAGAGGGGCTTGCCATTTATCCGCTGCCCTTTGCTTTGCCGCCAATACTGTTGGCAATGATTTGGCACCGGCGCAATTCCGCCTCCCATGCACACGCTTGGCTGCGCGATCAGGTCTCCGAAATACTCACGCCACTCGATGATCTTGAACAGTCCAGCGTCGGTAGTTTGGTATTGGGAAGCGCTGCCAATCTCGATTGATTGCGGGCTAGGTTTGGGTCCCGTATCGGGCGCTATGGAACGGCTGCTCTCGATACTTAAACGCCGAAAACCGACCGTCAGTTTCCGCCCCAAATCGGTCATCGTCGGTTCTGAACTGATGTCGGTTATTGGCGCAACGAAATCATCCGCCACGCGCATGTCTTGCGATATCAGCGACTGCATTCTTGCTGATACCGAGACCGCGAGCAATCCACCAATAACTGAGGCGTTCGGCGATCAAGGCCATTTCGCCCTCAACCGGAACAAGCCTACCAGACGAGACCGCGGGCCGCGACGTCCTCGACGCGGGTGACGATGCCGCCCCGATGGAAGACCATCGTGTCGAACAGGTTGGACACTACGCAGGTATGGTTCGGGATGATGAAGAGCTTCTGGCCGATCTGCGGCCTGGGGCCGGTGCAGTTCGACAGGTCGATCACGCCATGTTCTTCCGAGAGGCTGCTGATCCGCGCTTCGGGATAGCCGACGACTAGGCCGTAATCGCTGAAACCCTGAAGATCCGATGTCAGCGCCTTCGAGCCGGCATCGACGACGGCGCGGTCGGCGTTGGGGCGGGAGACGACGGTTGCCAGCACGTGCATGGCGCAATCGTCCTCGGTGCAATGGCCCATGCGCACCATCTGGCGGTCGTTGTAGATATAGGTGCCGGCGCGGTGCTCGGTGGCCGATTTGACGAGATGCGCCTCGAAGAGGCTTGGCGTTCCGCCATTGCTGACGATCGGGCAGCTTATGCCTTCCGATGTCAGCTGTGCGAGCGCCTCTGTGATGAAGGCTTCGACGGCGGCGGCCGATTGCGGTTTCGGATAGGTGACGATGCCGCCGAAGGTGAGACCGTCGGCCGCGGCGATGCGCCTGGCGAGCGAAGCCGCTTCTGCCGGCGTCTGCACGCCGCAGCGGCCGCCGCCGGTGTCGCATTCCACAAGCACGTTCAGCGGCTTGTGGCCGGAGAAATGTGCCGCGAGCCCGTCGACCGTCACTTCGCTGTCGGCGACGACCTTGAGGGCCGAAATTCTCTCGTTCAATTTGCCCAGCCGCTCGAGCTTCTGCTGTCCGAGGATATTGAAGGTGATGAGGATGTCCTCGAAGCCGGCTTCAGCAAAGACTTCGGCTTCCGTGACCTTTTGGCAATTGATGCCCTTGGCGCCGGCGGCAATCTGCGCGACGGCCAAGGCCGGGATCTTGTGCGTCTTGATATGCGGGCGGAAATTCAGCCCGTGCTGATCCATATAGGATTGAACGCGGTTGATGTTGGCAGCCAGCCTGTCTTCGTCGATCACAGGACGCGGCGTCGAGAGATCGGCGATCCTGTCGCCTGCCTTGGCGATGACGGCGAACCTGTTGTCATGCATCTAGGCGGCTCCGCGTTCTAACCCGTGTGGATCGGCGACGATCGGCCATATGGTCTTCGGTGCCCGCCGGTACGGCGTCGTCGCCGGATTATTGGGATAGGGCGTTCCGGCCGAGCAGTAAAGGATCTCGGCGGCGATCTTCGAGAAGGACGCGAAGAAGTGGTTGGTGGATTTGATCACCAGAATCTTCTGCCGGGTGGGATCAATGCCCATCACCGAGAAAAGGCTCGGATCGAAGCTTTGGGCGCGTGTCGAATTGAGGATGATGTCGATGCCGTTGAGGACAATATGAGCGGCATCGCCGAAAGGTGCCAGGCTCTCGCCGAACTGCATCTCGGCATTCTTGACCAGCTTGGCGATCTTGACGGTGCCGTCGATGGGGTTGCCGGTGCCGGGGGCCGACTTGGCGCCGAAGCGCAGCGGAATTTCCGCCCCCTCGCCTGCCGCAAAGCAGATCTGCACGGCGACAGGATCCCAAATGGTGCCGATCGCGGCGCTGGTGACACCGCGGGCCATGAGCTCGGCGAGAATAACCGTCGCATCGCCTGCCGTGCCGCCGCCCGGATTGTCCCAGACATCGGCGATGACGACGGGCCATGCGGTGGCGGCCATCGCCTGCGAGACGGCTTGCCTCTCGTCGATCTGCGGCACCATGAAGGTGCCGCGTTTGGAAAACAGCTCGAGGCCGAGTTCGCGCGCCAAAGCCGCGCCCTTTTCGGGCTTATTATCCGTCACGACAAGCAGCTTCGTTCCCATTTCGGGAACGTCGCCGACCATGAAACCGTGGATCACCGAGATCGACAAGACGTCCGGATCATCCTTTTCTATCCGCATGATCTTGTCGACGAAGGAACGCATCGGTTCGCGCGATGTCGGGAAGACGTCGATCATCTTGCAGTCGAACACCGACATATCAGGCTTGATGCGGCCTTCGAGCGTCTCGACCGCAATGCGCCAGAGATCCTCGGCGCGGTCGACGAAGTCCGTATGCGGAAACTCCTTGAAATAGACAGCGAAATCGAGCGCAGCGACGCGTTTTGCGGTGAGATGGCTGTGCGGATCGAGCTCAGCGCAAATGAGAACGTTAGGCCCGACGATCTCGCGCATGCGCTGGAGAAGATCGCCTTCGGTATCCTCGTATCCGGCAGCCACCATGGCGCCATGCAGGCCCATGACGACGGCGTCGACAGGCATTGCCCCGCTAAGTTGCTCGAGGATTTCGTCACGTAGCTCCTCGTAAGTTCCCCGGTTGACGAGGCCTGCGGGATCGGCCCACGTGGCCGTTCCTTCGATCAGTTCCCAGCCCTTTTCCCGGGTGACGCGCCTTCCGACGGTGATCGGCGCGGTGCAGAGCGTCGGTGTTTCGGGATGCTGGCCGGGCGGGGCATAAAGCGAGGCTTCGAATGCGCGGCGATCCACGCAGATCGGGGAAAAGGTGTTGGTTTCCGTCGCCAGTGCTGCCGTGAAAATGCGCAAGAAAGTGGCCTTCGTGTTGTCGGCCCCGCGTCAACCCATCGGGTTCGGCAGGTAGCCGGTAAAACCTGAGATTTTCCAGCGTCCCTGGTGAAGCCTGCAATAATAGAGCGTCTGCCATTGCAGGACATCCCGGGTGCCGTCAGGCTTGGAAATGCTGCCGTCGAATTTCTTGCGAACCAGCGCCATGTCGCCTTCGATTTCGATATCCTCAAGCGTCGTCGTGGTGAAGATCGCCGTGCGCGCGTCCTCCGCGAAACTCTGCTCGGCGAAATCCTTTGCCTGCCTCAGCCATTCCTGGCGATAGGCCGACAGCGTCGGAAATGCCAGGCGCCACCTGTCGGGGCTGACCTGCTTCTGGGCATCGATACCGATGAAGCCCTCTTCGACAAAGTCATGCTCCACCTTCGACCAGTCGGCGGCCAGAAACGCATCGATATCGCGCAGAACGAGCATTTCCCAGATGGCATGCCGGGCGCTGTCTGACGTGAAAGGATTCTGGAAAGGATCGCGCATATCAGCCCCGGATTGAAATTCTTTTCATAAACTGCGTTTTTCACTGGTCAAATTCTGCTTTCTATGGTCACTTGTCAACTTATCAAGAAAATAATTTGCAAGGACTTCAGCATGCCGATCAAGCGCTATGGCACTGTTCAAACGGGCGCCGGCGGCAAGGCGCTGCCTTTCGCACGTGCGGTCGAGGCCGACGGATGGCTGTATGTTTCCGGCCAGGTTGCGATGGAAGATGGCGAAATCATCGACGGCAACATCATTGCCCAGACCCACAAGACGATCGCCAATGTCCTTTCGATTCTCGATGAGGCCGGATACGGCGTCGAGGATGTGGTGCGCGTCGGCGTCTGGCTCGACGATTCGCGCAACTTCTGGACCTTCAACAAAATCTATCAGGAGTATTTCGGCGAACATCCGCCGGCACGCGCCTGTGTGCAATCGTCGATGATGGTCGATTGCAAGGTTGAGATCGATTGCGTGGCCTATAAGAAGAAGGACGCATAGCGAGCCATCGGGGGGACGGGTTTGGATATCTTTTCGACGTTGCAGGAAGATAGGGGCCGGCTCTCTCCCTCCGAGAGCCGCATCGCGGAAATCATCGTCAACGACTTCGAGTTTGCCGTGAATGCCTCGATCATCGAGCTCGCTGAACGGGCCGAGGTATCGCCGCCGACCGTCACCCGTTTTTGCCGGCGGCTCGGTTGCGAGAGCTTTTCCGACTTCAAGGTGCAACTCGCCCGCACTGCCCATATCGGCGTGCGTTATCTGAAGCCGGAATCGAAAAGCACCGATCCGGCCGATGTCGCCCAGGATATCATCACCAAGGCCCAGAACGCGCTCTTCCTGCTGCATCGGTCGCTCGATCTTGCCGCGATCGAAGCTGCCGTTTCGCATATCGCCAAGGCCGATATGATCTATGCGTTCGGGTCAGGCGGCAATTCGTCGATGATCGCCGACGAGCTCCAGAACCGCCTCTTCCGTCTCGGGCTTCGCATCACGGCAAGTTCCGACCACAGTATGCAGCTGATGATGGCGGCCGCGGCAAGGCCGGGCGACGTGTTGATCGGTTCGTCCTTCTCCGGGCGCAATACGGAGCTGGTGCGGGCTTTCGAGCTTGCCCGCCACGCGAAGGTGAAGACGATCGCTTTGACACAGACGGCAAGCCCGGTCGCCAAGGCTGCCGAAATCGTCGTGCCGATCGATCTACCCGAAGGCAGCAATATCTATCGCCCGACCTCGACGCGCATCGCCTACATCGCCACGGTCGATATCCTGTCGAGCCTGGTCGCCTATGCCGTTCAGCCGAAGGCGACGACCACGCTTCGGCGCATCAAGCAGCAGCTGGTCATTCACCGCGACGGCGATGACCGGCAATTGCTTGGAGATTGAGGTTCATGAATGGGAGCGACGGAAAATGACGCAGTCGATAGCCATCGTTACCGGCGCTGCAGGTGATATCGGCGCGGCGATCGCCGCACGGCTCGCCGATGACCACGACGTCGTGTTGCTCGCCGATATCGATGCGAAGGCCGCGGCTGCGGTGGCGTCGAAGCTCGGGCCGGGCAACCGCTTCGTCGCCGTCCAATGCGATGTGACCAGCGAGACGAGCATTGCGGCATTGGCAAGACGCGCCGCCGACGTCGGCGTCGTTCGAACCCTGGTCAACAATGCCGGTGCTGCCCGCGCCACCAGCCTGCACGAGACGACGCCCGAGATCTGGCGGGCGGACAATGCGCTTAATCTCGAGGCGGCATTCTTATGTTTCCGCGCGTTCGAGCCGATGCTGACGGTTTCGAAGGGGTCCGTCGTCAACATCGCCTCGGTCAACGGCATGCATGTCTTCGGGCATCCGGCCTATAGCGCCGCCAAGGCCGGCCTTCTGCATTTCACCCGGCTGGTCGCCGTGGAATACGGCAAGTTCGGCATCCGCTCCAACGCGGTTGCACCCGGCACGGTGAAGACGCAGGCCTGGGAAGCGCGCGCGGCAGCCAATCCCAACGTTTTCGAGGAAGCATGCCGCTGGTATCCGCTGCAGCGCGTCGTCGATCCGAAAGATGTCGCCAATGCCGTGGCCTTCCTCGCCGGTCCCCAGGCCGCTTCCATCACCGGCGTCTGCCTGCCTGTCGACTGCGGCCTCACGGCAGGCCAGGCCGAACTCGCGCGGACCTTCTCCCAATCGGAGCACTACTGACCTTCAGATGCCCGCATGAGCCGCCTTTTCCCCGACGTCTTCCGCAATCCGGCGATCCGCGCCAGCATGATCGCCATTTTCACCTTCGGCATGGCGGGGGCGATGACTGCACCCTATCGTTCGGTCGTGGGTATCCGCGAATTGGGCTTGAGCGATGGCCTCTATTCCTTCCTGAGTTTCCTCTCCGCAGCGGTGAACGTCGTCATCAGCATCCTGCTCGGCAATCTCGCCGACCGGTTAGGCGAGTACCGGTCGACGATGATCGGCGCCTGCCTGTTCGGCATCGTCGGCTACGGCATGGTCTATGCCTTTCCCAGCGCGGCCATCTTCGTCATCGCCGGCTTGCTGCCCCTGCCGATCTACGGAGCGCTGAACTCGCTGCTGTTTGCCAATGCGCGCGCGGCGATGCAGGGCATGAGCCGAAGCGACATGGTGACGGCCAACTCCGGCGTGCGCGCCATGATCTCGCTGTCCTGGGTGCTGATCCCCGGAATCACCGGCCTGCTGCTGTCCGGCGCATCGAGCATGCTGCCGGCCTACCTCTTTGCCGGCCTCTCATGTCTGCTCTGTCAGGGCATCATCATCTTCGCCCTGCCGAAGCGGGCGGCGACGGAGATGGCAGCAGTTCATCATCTCACCTATCTCGGCGCGCTTCGCCAGGTGGTTTCGCCGCGGATATCGGCGCATATCTGCGGGGTGGCGCTGATCACCAGCACGCTGCATCTCAACGACGCCCTTCTGCCATTGATCGCCACCGGTGCAGCGCATGGTTCGCTGAGCGACGTCGGCATTCTTGTCGGCATCGTCGCATTGCTGGAGGTTGTCTTCATCATCGTCTGGTCTCGGATCGCCCGGAAGACCGGCCAGATGACGGCGCTTGCCGCCGGCACCATCATCTACGCCGTGTTCCTCAGCCTGCTCGGCTTTGCCTCCGAGCCGTGGCACCTCTATGCCCTCACCATGCTCGCGGGCATCGGTGCGGCGGCGATCATCAGCTTTCCCATCACCTATCTGCAGGATCTCATCGCCGACCGGCCGGGGCTCGGCAGCGCATTGATCTCCGTCAATATCTTTGCCAGCGCCGGGATCGGCGCGCTGGTCTTTGCCGCCGGCACCTATGTGACTGGCTATTCGGGAACCGCGATCCTGAGCGCCGTCACCGGATTGGCGGGCATAACGCTGCTCGGGCTCCTGCAAAAACGCAGCGCCCATTGAGCAAATAAGACGTTGCGAAGAATGGAGCTTTCATCGGTGTTCGTCTTGTGACAAGGGTGATGGGGCATTTCCCTTGAAGGCGACATGAAGGCGATCTCCGGCACGAATCTCGAGCAGGCCAAGTCTCACAACCGGCGTGTGGTGATCGAGGCTGTCCGCACGCACGGTCCCTTGTCGCGCGCGGCGATCGCCCGGATGACGGCGCTGACTGCCCAGACCGTATCGAACATCGTCGAGGAGTTGGAGCGATCGCACCTTCTCGTTCCGTCCGAGGCGCAGAAGCTGGCGCGCGGCCAGCCAATCATCCCTTACACCATCAATCCGCGCGGCGCCTATTCGATAGGCCTCGAACTTGGCCGGCAGCGCGCAAGCGGGGTCTTGACGGATCTCTCCGGCGCCGTTTGCGCTCGCATCGAGCGCCATGTCGAACATCCCGATCCGCAACAGGCCCTTCCGGCTCTCCAGTCCATCGTGGAGGATCTTCAGCAGGCCTTCACGTTCGACCGGAACAGGCTGCTCGGCGTCGGCATGGCCCTGCCCGGCCGCTATGCCGATGGCGGCACCACGTCGCTCAGTCCGCTGAACCTGCCCGGCTGGCAGGGTTTTCCTGTAGGGCATGAGCTGGAACAGCGGGTCAAGGTGCCGGTGCTGGTCGAAAACGACGCGACGGCAGCGGCGATCGGCGAGCGCCTGCATGGCGTCGCCCGCGGTTTCTCCAGCTTCGTCTATCTGTTTCTCGCCGGCGGCGGTGGCATCGGTGCCGGGATATTCCTCGACGGCCACCTCTACAAGGGCAGCCGCAACAATGCCGGCGAGATCGGGCATATCATCGTCGAACCGCATGGCAAGCTCTGCAGTTGCGGCAAGCGCGGCTGTCTGGATCGCTACATCTCACCGACCGTCGCCTACGAATTCATGGGCATTGCCAATGCCGAGGAGCTGTCGCCTGACGATCTCGACGCGCTGATCGCCAAGGGCGGCGGAGGTCTCGATACCTGGCTGGATCAGGCCGTCCAGCCGCTGCGACAGACCGTCGATTTTCTGGAACTGGCCTTCGATCCGCAGACCATCGTGCTCGGCGGCAGCATATCGACATCGCTGATGCTTCGGCTTGCGGAACGGCTGGAGCCGCTGCACGTTCCGATCGACCCCAGCCAGCAGCGCACCATCCCCCGGGTGATGATCGGCATGACCGGCAAAGATACCGCGATCCTCGGCGCCGCCGCCCTGCCGATCTTTTCGGAAACCAATCCGCGCTTCGACGTCCTGCAAAAGCCGCTCGGCTAAAAGGTTGGCCGATAGCTCGACTATTTCCCGCTAACTTACAGCGTCGGTCAACAGTGCGGGAAATTTTGATTTAATGAAAGTATTTCAGAAAAAAAATGATGTAGAGTATCATTGGGGAAGAAGCGATTGTAGTTATTATGAGAAATTTACGCCTTAGTGATAGGTACTCCGTGGAAATCTCGGGCGGGCAATCGGGATGACCATAGGCGATCCCCGTGAAAATAGTTCCGGCGTGGTAAGTTATATTGGCTATGCGGGCAGCGCGTGCCGCGAGCATTTCGTTACGCACATAAAAGTAAGCGGTCAGCGCGCAGATGATTACACAGTCAATTCCCAGCGTGACGCGGATCGCAAAGTTGATTTCGCCGTGCGTCATTCCTTGCCCCAGCCGCCAGAAAACAGTCCATTTATACTCCCACCTTCTCGCGAATTTTTCCTCGCGCAAGTGGAATGAGGCGTTTTCCTTCTACGACATTGAAGGTGGTTAACGGATCGTCGGACCGAAGAGTCTAGAAGACTCCCACACCAGCGTCATCGCCCTCGATACTCCTGCAGCCCTGTGAGCGCTTTGAAGCGTTCCCATGACTTGGCCGACGGCTTCGCCCAGCCGATTTCGCCCTGAGACGCGCGGGAAGACGGCGCGATTCCTCTGAAAGCTCGCGACGCGCTTTAGCACACCTCGTCCGTCCTTCAACCGCCTGCCGGCAGCCTCGCATCTGACTGCGGCGGGCGACGGGCCAGAGGTCGCGCAAAGATGACCACGTTGCCGAGAAGCGTCAGCGCCAGGCCGATCAGGCCCAGACCAGTCCAGTGGTAGCCCTCGAAGACCGTCGACAGGGACAGCGCGACGATCGGGAACAGGACGGTGGCATAGGCCGCGCGTGAGGAGCCGATGCGCGACACCAGCATGAGATAGGTGGTGAAGCCGATCACCGATCCGATTGCCGCGAGATAGAGCAGCGCGACAAGATAGGTGATGTTGGGAGGCGCCACGATCGGCGTTTGCGTCACGGCAATCAGGAAGAGGAGGATGATCGTGCCATAGATCATGCCCCAGGCATTGGCGGCCAGCGGTGAGATTCCGGCCGCGCTGTTGCGACGCGATGCCATGTTGCCCAGCGAGAAGAACAGCGTGCCAAGTGCTGCGAGCCCGATCCCTTTCAACGTGCCGATATCGAAATCGACGACAACGTCCTGTCCGAAAAGGAGGAGGAGCCCGGTTGCTCCGAGCGCCGCTGCGAGAAGCGTGCGGCCTGTAATGCGGTCGCCGAAGAACAGGCGCGCATTGACGGCATTATAGATCGTTGCGAGCGAGAAGATCACGGAGATCAGCCCGGACGGAATAGAGGCGGCGGCGTTGTAGAAACAGATGAAATTAAGGCTGAACAGGCAGAGCGCTTGCGCAAGGATGAAAGGTTGATCGCGCAAGGCAGGGAGCTTGAGCCGCCGCATGACAGCCAGGATGGCGACGAGGATCACTGCTGCGACCGCAAATCTGTAGAAGACCGAGACCAGGACCGGCACGGGACCGACCTGCATCGCAATGGCGATCCAAGTCGTCCCCCATATGAGGACGGTGGCGATGAAGAGAGCGGCATTTGCCATGGCGTGATCCTCGTTTTCCCGACCGATAGGCGAACCGTGGACAGGTCTCTTGCAGATTCTTGCTATGAAATTGATTTGCCCGGACTTCCCTGCTCGCCATGCGGACCACCCACCAGTATTGTTCGCAAGGCTTGGCCAGGTGTGGGGAAGAATTGGTGAAGGATAGCCGCCTTTCGGTTTTCAGATTTTTGTCGGCATCTCCCTCTGCGCGGATGTCGCAATCCATCGATTTGGGGTTCGGGCGATCTGCGGCCCTCTGGAGCAATGGCAGCGACAGGATGAGCTATGAGCGCCCGGACGGACATACGTTCAGCCTTTATCTCAACGGTGGCGCCGGAACCCGCCGCCTGGATGGCAGCCCCACCGCTCAAGGCCGGCCCGGCGCCTTGTGTGTCATGCCGCAGGGGCACTCGTCCGAATGGGAAATCACCGATCCGTTCGAATTCGTCCATCTCTACGTTCCCGACGACCAGATGCGCCGGATGTTTGCCGAGACGTTCGACCGCGATTCCAGGCTTATGGCTGTTGCCGAAGCGACTTTCGCCGACGCACCCGTCTTGGCGCATATGCTTCGGCAGCTGACCGAAGCGATGTTAGCGGGTGATCATCTGCTGGCTGAAGAAGCCATGACGCAGACGATCGACGATTTCTTCGTGGATCCGCGTTATGGAGGAATGCGTCCCTGTGCGATCAGCGGGGGGCTCGCTCCTCACGTGCGGCGCCGGATCCTGGAGTATATCGAGGCCAATCTCGGTGAGACAATCCGCTTGCAGGATCTGGCGGCGATCGGGCAGCTCAGCGCCTTTCATTTTCAGCGGATGTTCCGGGCCAGCTACGGTGTGTCCCCACATGGCTGGGTGGCTCACCGGCGTATCGAGCGCGCCAAATCGATGTTATCCGGCAGGGACCCGATCGCGCAGATCGCTTCAGCCTGCGGCTTCAGCAGCCAGAGCCACATGACACGGGCATTTAAATTAGGCACAGGCGTCACACCCTCCGCCTACCGGCAACGGCAGTGAAGCGCCTTCGCTCGGCACGTGTTTGTTGGCTGTGGGCGGGCGGGACGGCAGCCTTGATCCCTCGCCGATAACACCGGCGCTGGCTCAACCGGGAAGCTTGTTGAATTTCCGGAGGCTCTTGTCGACGAAGGACTCGGGCAGGAAGCGGCGGATGAAACGGATCTGCCCTGCTGCTTTCCCAGCTGTGTAACGTCTCTTGGGCGAGGCCGCATTGGCAGCCCGGATGACGGTTGCGGCGACCACCTCGGGCGCATCGCCCGTTGAGATGATCTCGCGCATCAGCTTCTCCGCGTCGGCGCGCGCCGCATCATAGACGGCAAGCGGCCGGTCCGGCCGCGTGATGTTCTCCTCGAAGGAGGTGCGGGTGATGCCCGGTTCGACGAGCACGACACGGATGCCCTGCGTGCGCACCTCATGATCGAGGGATTCCGAATAGCCTTCGATCGCGTGCTTGGTCGCCGCGTAAAGCGCGTTGAAGGGCGCCGGG